>JASGFT010000157.1:0-11796 GCA_047605425.1 Burkholderiaceae bacterium
CTCGCCGATCCGTGTCCTGGAGCCACGCAGCGGACAAGCCGACATCGGATAGCAGAGACTCGACGTCGAGTCCTTGCGACGCCAGCATCGCGACAAGCGATCGTGTCCAGGACGACGAAAAGCTCCAAGCCTTCATGCTTTTATCCTAGCCCATCTTCGCAACGGCCGATAGCGCCCTGGTCGCCGGATGCATTCGGCGTTCCAAACTGCGTTCCCTGGCTTTCCCGGGTCAGTATTTTGGCTTCCTAAGGTCAATGATGCCGGCGGTCGGGCGAGGTACCTTCTCGCCCACGCGATGACAACGATCATCGCGATCGACAAGAGAACAAGGGGACATGCAACAGCGATGAAAAATACCGACAGTGTCCGTCCGCTCACGATGCGCGAGCGGCTGCGTTCATTGATTGCCGTCGTCTGCGGAAACTACCTGGAGTGGTTCGACTGGACGATGTACGTCATCTTCACCCCGTACATCGCGGCGACCTTCTTCGATCCGAACGACCGGGCCTCGGCGGTGCTCGCCACCCTCGCGGTGTTCGCGGTGGCGTTCGCCGCGCGCCCGCTCGGCGGCCTGCTGCTCGGTCGACTCGCCGACCGCAAGGGCCGCAAGACGGCCCTGGTGGTCGCGATGCTCATGATGGCCTTCGGCAGCCTGGCGATCGCCATCCTGCCCGGCTACGACACCCTCGGCACCGCCGCATCGGTGATCCTCTTCCTGGTCCGGGTCTCCCAGGGCATCGCCCACGGCGGCGAGTCCGCCAGCGCCTACACCTACCTCGCCGAGATCGCGCCGAAGGACCGTCGCGGCCTATGGGGCAGTTCGATCATGATGACCGTCACCCTCGGTGTCATCTCGGCGACCGGCCTGGGCGCGCTGATGACATCGATGCTCTCCAAGGAGCAGATGGGGACGTGGGGCTGGCGGGTGCCGTTCATCCTCGGCGCGCTGCTGGCAGCCCTGGCCCTGTGGATACGGCGTTCGGCGCGCGAGTCGGAGGTATTCGAAGGAGAAGGCGGCAAGTCCACGACGCAGCGCGTGATCACCAGACGGCAGGTCACCATCATCTCGGTGCGTCTGATCGCGTTGGGCGTGCTGACCCAGGTCCTCTACTACACCTGGGTCAGTTACTACGCCGCCTATGCGATCAATACCAAGGGCATGGAGGCCAAAGGCGCCTACCTGGCCAGCCTGGGCGCTCAGTTCATCGCCTTGATCGTGCTCCCCTTCATGGGCTACCTGTCCGACCGGATCGGCCGCCGCCGCTCTTATGTGATCTGGTCGCTGGCCGTCATCGCCGTGGTGTTTCCGACCTCCGCGATGCTCACTGCCGCGCCGATGTCGCTGTTCGTCGCGCAGACCCTCTGCCTGATCGTCTGGGCGATCCAGGCCTCGATCCACTCGACGGTCATGGCCGAGCAGGCCCCCACGGAGATCCGGGCCACCTCGGTGGGCGTCTTCTCCTCGGTCGCTGCCGCGTTGACCGGCGGTACCGCTCCGTACCTGAACACCTGGCTCACCGGCATGGGCCTGCAGTGGGTGTTCAGCGCCTACATCATCCTTCTGGCGGTGATCACCCTGATCGCCGTGAAATTCATGCCGGAGACCGCGGGTCTGGGGATGGATGAGGTCCCGCTGCCGGGAGAGCCCTACCTCGAGAAGCCGATCAAGGCTGCCGTCGCGCACTGAATCTGCGATGCTGTCGCACCGAATCCGGATCAACGCCCCCATCAACGACAATCAGAGACACGACGCATCATGGCCGCATCACACTCGTCGACCACGCTTCCCGAGGTGCTTCGGGACCAGGCCGATCGCCAAGGCGAGCGGATCGCGTACGAATTCGAAGGCCGGCTGACGAGCTTCGCCGCGCTGGACACCGAGACCGATCGCATCGCCAACGGCCTGCTCGCGCTGGGGCTCAGAAAGGGCGATCGCATCGCCTATCTCGGCAAGAACAGCGACATCTATTTCGAGTTGCTGCTGGGCGCGACGAAGGCGGGGGTCGTGATGACGCCGGTGAACTGGCGTCTGGCGGCGCCGGAGGTCGCCTATGTCGTCAACGACTGTTCGGCGCCTTTGCTGTTCGTCGGGCCGGAGTTCGTCTCGCTGGTGCGAGAGATTCGCGACCGACTGCCGAACATTCGCACGATCCTCACGACCGAGGGCGGCGAGCCGGCATGGCAGGACTTCGCGCAATGGCGTGACGCGCAGCGCGACGAGGCGCCGGCCATCGACGTGCATCGGAACGACGTCGCGATCCAGCTCTATACGTCCGGCACGACGGGCAAACCGAAGGGCGCGATGCTGTCGCATCGCAATCTGCTGTTCATGGTGCAGGCCGACGGCCAGCCGATGCCGGAGTGGGATCGCTGGACCAGCGACGACGTCATCCTGCTGGCGATGCCGGTCTTCCACATCGGCGGCACGCAGTGGGGGGTCAACAGCCTGTACTTCGGGGCGAAGGGCGTCATCGCCCGCGAATTCGACGCCGAGCGGGTGCTCGACTACTTCGAGCAGCACGGGATCTCCAAGCTGTTCATGGTGCCCGCCGCGATGCAGATCGTCGTCCGGCAGCCGCGCGCGGCCGGCGCCGATTTTTCGCGGTTGACGCACATCTTCTACGGCGCTTCCCCGATTCCGGCGGCGCTGCTGCGCGAATGCATCGATGTCTTCCAATGCGGCTTCGTGCAGGTCTATGGAATGACCGAGACGACCGGCGTCATCGTCGCGCTGCATCCGGAGGACCACGTCGAGGGCAGCGAGCGGATGCGCGCCGCTGGTCGGGCGATGCCCGGCGTCGAACTCGCGGTGCTCGACGAGCACGGCAAGGCGCTGCCGCCCCGGGTGATCGGCGAGATCGTCACGCGCTCCGGCGGCAACATGGTCGGCTACTGGAATCTGCCCGAAGCGACCGCGAAGACGCTCGACGAGGACGGCTGGCTCGCGACCGGCGACGCCGGCTACCTCGATGAGGACGGCTACCTGTACATCCAGGATCGCATCAAGGACATGATCATCTCCGGTGGCGAGAACGTCTATCCGGCGGAGGTCGAAAGCGCGGTGTGCGATTACCCCGGCGTCGCCGAGGCCGCGGTCATCGGCGTGCCCGACGACAAATGGGGCGAGGCCGTCAAGGCGGTCGTGGTGCTCAAGCCGGGAGTCGAAGCCGGCGCGGCCGACATCATCGCCTTCACCCGCACCCGGATCGCCGGCTACAAGACGCCGAAGACGATCGATTTCGTCACGGCCTTGCCGCGCAATCCGTCGGGCAAACTGCTTCGCCGCGAACTGCGGGCACCTTACTGGGCCGGCAAGGACCGCCAGGTCAATTGAGCGCGCCCCGCTCGGCCCAGGGCCTGACGTGACCTGCATGACCGCCCGGTTGATGCGACCGGGCGCAACTGCCCGGATCTGCCCGCGCGGTTGCTCTAATCGAGCTCACGCCGCAGCGCCGCGGCGCGGCCCCCATCGCGGCCCGGCGCGGGCGCCGGCGCCGGCCGGCGCGCGGGCCGCGAACCGGACAAAGCCTTGCGCAGCGCCCGGCCGGCGGCCGAGACGCTGTCGATGACCGGCACGCCGACCCGCGCCGCGAGCGCGTCGCCATAGCCGGCAAAGCCCGCGCCGCCGAGGATCACCGCGTCGACCCCGGGCCGCGCCGCCTTGCGGCAGGCGGCGGCGAGCAGCCGCAGCGCCCTCGCCCGATCATCGGCGAGCGCCCCGCCGCTCTCGGCGATGACCCGGACGTCGTCGAGCCGGTCGGCCTGCGGCAGGCCGGCAACGATCCGGCGCAGCATCGGCCGCCACGCCGCGCCGCCGGTCACGATCGCGAAGCGGCCATGGCGGGCGGCCTCGGCCACCGCCGCCTCGGCCAGCCCGATGACCGGCACCGGCGTCAGCTCGCGCAGCGCCTGGATCCCCGGATCGCCGAAACACCCGACGACGACGGCATCGACGGGCCCGTCCTGCACGGCCCGGGCGAAGCTGTCCAGCACCGCATGGGCGGCGATCGCGAAGCCGGCCTCGCTGGCGATATAGGCGGCGCCGAAGCGCGCGGTGGCCGCCCGCAGTTCGATGGCCGGCGCGCGCGCGCCGCCGGCCCGCCCGAGCACCTGCGCCAGTTGCCCGACCAGCCGCTGCGTGACGTCGCGGTTGGTGTTCGGATTGAGGACCAATGCCGTCGCGGTTCGGCGCATCACGAACTCCCGTTGCAGCGGACCCGGGTCATCGTGAAACGCCCGAGCGCCGCCGAAATGCCCGAGTATCGCGCATGCACGCTCCGGATCGACGCATCGAGCACCAGCCGGTCACGCCGCATGCGCTGCGCGCGAACGCGCGGTACCGATGCAGTGCGGTTCACGCCATGCAACGGGGCAGAAACGAGCAAAAACTTCCGACGCACGAATGGCCTGTCTATTGCTTTGCAATCCTATCGCCACCGCCAAGCAAGGAGCCAGCCATGTCCCACAACGAACCCGGACCAGGCCACATCGCCGCGATACCGAACGCCGATGCCCGCCTGTACAACAGCGAGCTCGCCCCGCTGAAAAAGCAGACCTGGACTCGCTACAACATCTTCTGCTACTGGATGTCGGACGTGCACAGCGTCGGCGGCTATGTGTTCGCCGGCAGCCTGTTCGCGCTCGGCCTGACGAGCTGGCAAGTGCTGGTCTCGCTGCTGGCCGGCATCCTGATCGTCCAGTGGGTCTGCAATGCCGTCGCGCGCCCCAGCCAGGCCCACGGCGTCCCCTACCCGGTGATGTGCCGCTCGGCCTTCGGCGTGCGCGGCGCCAATATCCCCGCCATCATCCGCGGCCTGATCGCCGTCGGCTGGTACGGCATCCAGACCTACCTGGCCTCGCACGCCCTGGTGGTGCTGATGCTCAAGTTCATCCCCGGCGTGGCGCCCTATGCCGACGTGAGCCTGCACGGATTCGTCGGCCTGTCCGCGCTCGGCTGGGTCGCCTTCATGATGATGTGGGTGCTGCAGGCCCTGGTGTTCTGGAACGGCATGGACACGATCCGCAAGTTCATCGACTTCGCCGGCCCCGCCGTCTATGTGGTGATGTTCGTCATGGCCGCGTGGATGATCTACCAGTCCGGCTGGAACCTGAGCCTGAAACTCAGCGACAAGGAGCTGGTCGGTTGGGAGGTCGTGACGATGATGGTCACGGCGATGGCCCTGGTCGCCGGCTACTATGGCGGACCGGTGCTGAACTTCGGCGACTTCTCGCGCTACTGCAAGTCGTTCGAGGAGGTGAAGGCCGGCAATTTCCTGGGCCTGCCGCTGAACTACCTGGCCTTCGCCGTCGTCACGGTCGTGACCACGGCGGCGACGGTGCCGGTGTTCGGCCAACTGATCACCGACCCGGTCGATATGGTCGGCCGGCTCGACTCGCCGACGGCCGTGCTGATCGGCGCCGTGACCTTCGTGCTCGCCACGATCGGCATCAACATCGTCGCGAACTTCGTGCCGCCGGCCTTCGACTTCACGAACATCGCGCCGAGCCGGATAAGCTGGCGGATGGGCGGGATGATCGCGGCGGTCGGCTCGGTCTTCGTGACGCCGTGGAATCTGTTCAACAACCCCGCGACGATCCACTACACGATCGACATCCTGGCCTGCGCGATCGGACCGCTCTACGGGATCCTGCTGGTCGACTACTACCTGGTGAAGCGGCGCGAGGTGTCGGTCGCGGACTTCTACACGATGTCGCCGAAGGGCCGCTACTGGTACCGGAACGGCGTGAACCCGAAAGCCGTCATCGCGCTGATCCCCAGCTTCATCATCGGCTTCGCGTGCAACATGATACCGGCCCTGGCCTCGATCTTCGCGAACTTCTCGATCTTCATCGCGGGCATCATCGCCGGCGTCGTGTACGCGGGGCTGAACTGGGAGACGATCCGGGCCGGCGTGCCCGATCGTCCGGCCGTCCCGCTCGAGGCGGGAACGTCCGTCTGAGGACCTGCGGGCGGGATCGCCGCCCTCAGGCCTGCGGCGGGTAGTCGTCGTACAGCCCGCGTCCGCTCTTGACGCCCAGTCGCCCGTCGGCGACCAGCCCGCGCAGCAGTAGGCGGGGCGACTCGGGCAGGCCGGCGCGCTTCTCGGCGTAGTGCTCCTCGATGTCCAGCACCACGTCCAGCCCGACCGCATCCATCAGCCGGCACGGACCCAGCGCCATGCCGGTGGCCTGGGCGTAGATCGCGTCCACCTCGGCCGGCGTGGCCACGCCCTCGGCCACCACGGCCAGCGTCTCGCGTTTGATGGCGGCCCAGATGCGGTTGAAGATGAAGCCCATGCTCTCGCGCCGCACCAGATAAGGCGAGAGGCCGTAGCCGGGCAGCAGCTCCGCCAGCCGCCGGATCACCGCCGGATCGGTCTGGCCGCAGGACATCAGCTCCACCGGGATGATGTCCGGCGGCATCAGGAAATGGGTGTTCAGCAGGCGCGCAGGGTCGCGCACGCTCGATGCGAACTCGCTGGACGCGTAGGACGAGGAGTTGCTGGCCAGGATGGCGTCGGGCTCGGCCAGCGCATCGACCTGGGCGAAGATCGCCTTCTTCAGTTCGAGTTGCTCGGGCACCGACTCGAACACCAGCCAGGCGCCCTCGAGCGCCGCGGCCAGGTTGTCGACGCCGACGATCGTGCCGGCGGTGCTGCCGGGCAGCCTGGCGAGCACGGCGGGCAGTTGCTCGCGCGCGTAGGCGACGCCGGCATCGCGCGTGGCGGCGCTGCGGGCATATAGACGCACCTCGGCGCCGCGGGTGGCCATCATCAGCGCGATGCGCCGGCCCAGCGTGCCGGCGCCGAGCACGGCGATCGGTCGGGTGGCGATGTCGACGGGAAGCTGGAACGTCATCGGAGTCTCCTCGTGTGTTGGGGATGCCGTGCAGCGGAGCCGGAATTCACTGGTCAATGACCGATTCACACCTTTTCCGCGTCAGGAAGTTCGCTACCCTGCGCGAACAGGGTTCTTTCACCGACCCTTTCGGACAACGACGATACCATCATGGAGGAGACCGCAAGATGAACCCGACCCCGAGCTGGACCCCCGTCACCGCCTTGTACCACTGGGAAAAGACGCGGCCTGACGAAGTGTTCCTGACGCAGCCCAAGGGTGGCGAGGTCATCGATTACACCTGGGCGCAAACCGGCGACCAGGTCCGGCGCATGGCGCAGCACCTGACGTCGCTCGGTTTCGCGCCCGGCAGCCGCATCGCCATCATGTCCAAGAACTGCGCGCACTGGATCATGGCCGAGTTGGCGATCCTGATGGCCGGCCATGTCAGCGTGCCGATCTATCCTTCGGTCAACGCCGAGACGCTGCGCTACATCCTCGAGCACAGCGAGTCCGCGCTGATGTTCCTCGGCGGGATGGAAGACTGGACCGAGACCCGCGCCGGCGTGCCGGACCGGCTGCCGATCATCACCCTTCCCGGCGCGCCGTCCTTCGACCCGCCGCGCGAGAACGTGCTGCCGTGGGACGATCTCGTCGCCGTCACGCCGCCGATGCAGGGCCAAGTACCGCCGCGCAAGGCCGATGACCTGGCGCTCATCATCTACACGTCTGGCAGCACCGGCCAGCCGAAGGGCGTGATGATCGGTTTCGGCGCGATGGCGTTCGCCGCCAATACTTCGGAACAGTTGGTCTCCGAGATCAACCCGGGCGACCGCGTGCTGTCCTATCTGCCGCTCGCCCATGCCTACGAGCATGCCGGCATCCTGGCCGCCGGGCTGCGCTACGGACTGCGCATCTACTTCAATGAATCGCTGGCCACCTTCCAGGAAGACCTGCGGCGCGCCCGGCCGATGTCCTTCCTGTCGGTGCCGCGACTGTGGGTCAAGTTCCAGCTCGGCATCCTGCAGCGCCTGCCGCAGGAGAAGCTCGATGCGCTGCTCGCCGATCCGGCGACGGCCGAGCCGACGCGCCGCCAGCTCCTCGAGCAGCTCGGCCTGCAGGATGCCCGCTTCGCCGTCACCGGCTCGGCGCCGCTGCCCGCGGCCGTGCTGGACTGGTACCGCAAGCTCGGCCTCGAACTTCTCGAAGGCTACGGCATGACCGAGGACTTCGCGTACTCGCATATCTCGTTTCCGGGGAAGACGCGCGTCGGCTACGTCGGCAGCCCGCTGAACGGGGTGGAGCGGCGCATCAGCGAGTCCGGCGAGATTCTCGTCAGAAGTCCGGCGCAGATGCTGGGCTACTACAAGCAGCCCGAACTCACCAAGGAATCGTTCACCGAAGACGGCTTCTTCAAGACCGGCGACATGGGCGAGATCGACGAGGAAGGACGCCTGAAGATCACCGGACGCGTCAAGGAGCTGTTCAAGACCAGCAAGGGCAAGTACGTCGCGCCCGCGCCGATCGAGAACGTGCTCGGCGCTCACCCGGGCGTCGAGGTCGCCCTGGTCATGGGCAGCGGCCAGCCCTCGGCTTTCGGCATGGTGATGCTCAGCGCCGAGGCCCAGCAGGCCGCGCAGCGGGCCGAGGTCCGCAACGAGATCATGCGTGGCCTCGAGGAACTGCTGCAGAGCATCAACTCGAAGCTGCAGGCGCATGAGCGGCTCGAATTCGTGGCGGTGGCCAAGGAGCAATGGACGATCGCCAACGGCTTCCTGACGCCGACGATGAAGATCCGCCGCAATATCATCGAGAAGCACTACGAGCCGCTGTTCGATGCCTGGTTCGCGGCCAGAAAGCCGGTGGTCTGGGCCGAAGCCTGAGAACCCGTCGACGGGACCGGTGGGACGGTGAAATTCCGATCCGTCCGCGATTCGCGGCCGTCTGCTACCATCGGTCGCGATAACAGGGAGCGCCCGGAGTCCGATGCTCGCGGCGCGCGCGGACCGTAACAGCCGAAAGTCAGATATGAATCTCGAGAAGGTCATCTTCGGTTTCTTCGTGCTGCTGGCCGCGACGCTGAACTTCGGGTTCTTCATCGGCGATATCGCCGACGCGGATCTGCACAGCGTCTACGAGCTGTTCTCCGCGCTCACCGTGAGCCTGATCGCGACGATACTGAAGTTCGGCGATCGCACCCAGATCGGCGCGGTCCATCTGGCGACCAGCCTGGTCGCCGACCTGCAGCTGATCGCCGCCAGCCTCGTCTGGGTCTGGGCCACGCACATCTCCGGAGACGGGATGATCGTGGTCCACACGGCCGGCATGGTGTCGCTGTCCGGCGGCGCGCTGCTGGCCAACCTCGTGTCGGTCGTGTTGCTGGTGATCGAAACCGTCACCTTCCATCGCGGGTAGTGCAGGCAGGCCGTGGCCAACCCGCTGCTGTCCTTCTGGGTCCAGCTTCGCTACCGCCGCGAGGCGGCCAACCGCATACGGTCGCCCTTGCAGATCGTGTCGTCGAACCAGGCCTCGTCGACGATCTTCCTGATCATGCGGCGCATGCGGGTGCCGCTGATCACGCTCATCGTCATCTTCGCGATCAGCATCGTCGGCCTGACGCTGATCCCGGGTATCGACGCGGACGGCAAGGCCGCGCGCATCAGCCTGTTCGAAGCGTTCTATTTCATGAGCTATACCGCGAGCACGATCGGCTTCGGCGAGCTGCCGTATCCGTTCACGTCCGCGCAGCGGCTGTGGGTCCTCGTTTCGATCTACATGACCGTGATCGGCTGGGCGTATGCGATCGGCACGCTGCTGACCCTGCTGCAGGACCGGGCGTTCCGGCAGGCGCTCGCCTTCCAGCGATTCACGCGCAAGGTCGCGCGACTGAGTGAGCCGTTCTGGCTGATGGCCGGTTACGGCGGCGCCGGCGAACTGCTCGCCAAGGACTTCGACGCGATCGGGCGGCAAATCGTGGTGATCGACGGCTCGTCCGACCGGATCGACTCCCTCGAGCTCGGGTCCTACCACGCCGACATTCCCGGCCTGGTCGCGGACGCGACGAATCCGCATCACCTCAGCGTCGCCGGCCTGGGCCACCCGTGCTGCGTCGGCGTGCTGGCGCTGACCAACGACGACCAGGCCAATCTGGCCGTCACGATAGCGGTGGCGCTTCTGCATCCGGGCCTGCCGGTCATCGCCCGCACCACGTCTCCGACGATCACGGAACGGATGCGCACCTTCGGCACGCCGACCGTGATCAACCCCTTCGACCGTTTCGGCGACCATCTGCAACTCGCACTGCATGCCCCGTCGTGCTACCGCTTGCTGACCTGGCTCGAAGCCGGCCCCGGCGCAAAATTGCCCGAACTCGGCAGCCCTCCCCCTGACGGTCGTTGGGTCGTGTGCGGTTACGGCCGCTTCGGCCAGGAGATCACCAAGGACCTGCGAGAAGCGGGCCTCGACGTCACCATCATCGAGCTTTCCCACCTGGCCCCGCCAGAACCCGGCGTGATCGTCGGTGATGCGACCGAACAGTCGGTGCTGGTCCAGGCGGACATCGCCAGCGCGGCCGGCCTGGTGGCCGGCACCGACAGCGACATCACCAACCTGTCGATCCTGGCCAATGCCCGACGGCTCAATCCCCGGTTGTTTCTCGCCGCGCGCCAGAACCAGCCGACCAGCGCTTCCATCTTCGAGGCGATGCGACTGGACGCCCGGCTGGTGCCGATCGAGGTCGTCGCCCATGAGGTCTATGCGCAGGTCAGCACACCGCTGCTGTGGCGGGTCATCCAGGAAATACCGGCCCGGGACGACCAGTGGGGGGCCGAGGTGATCTCGCAGTTGCGGCAGCACTGCGGCGACGAGCTGCCGGCACTGTGGAAGGTGAAGCTGAACAACGAGCAGGCGCCGGCGCTGCGAGGCTGGCTGGACGATGGCCGGGTCGTCCTGGCCGACCTGCTGCGCAGCCCCGAAGACCGGAACCGCCAACTGCGGGTGGTGCCGCTGATTCTTCTTCGCGGCGCAGAGGCCTCCCTCACGCCCGATGGGCAGACAGTCCTGGCACGAGACGATGAACTGCTGTTCGCCGGCGCGGGCGCGCAGAGGCGCGAGCTCGAGAGCACGATGGTCGTCGATTCGGTCGCCGCGTACGTGCTGTTCGACCGGCACATTCCAGCGAGCTGGATCTGGCGCAAGCTGTGCGGCAAGGACATCGCGCGCGAGCCGGCCCGAATCGCGTCGATAAGGCTTCCGCTCGTCCGCCTTCCCGGGATCGAGCACTCGGCCTGCCGGCCGCGTCAATAGAGGTTTCGCTTGTAGTCCTCGTCCAATCCCTTGCGCATCAGGCCCGGAATCGAAATCACGCGCCGCGCGAGCATCGCGCGCAACCCGCCGCTCTTGTTCAGCTTGACGTGCGCGGCGAAGACCGCCGCCGGATCGATGTCGGCCGGCGCCGCCGCTCCGGCCCAGGCCCGGGCGCGCTCCAGCGCGGCGCTCTCGCGCAGCACGATGTCCGGCGACGCGAGGTCGATCACGAGCTTGGGCATCTTGTCCCTTACCGAGAACGGCTGCCGCAGTCGCGGGTCGGCGCGGATCGAGGCCTCGCCCTGCGCCACCGCGACCTGCGTGCGTCCCGGCACGATCAGCAGCGCCGCCGCGCTCGGCCGCACCAGGAGGTTGCGCAGGCTATTCGGTGCGGCGATTGCCGGGGCGGCAAAGCGGATGCCGGCGTCGAAGGGCTGCACCAGCAGGCCGGCCGGATCGCCCTTCGGGCTGAGGTCCGTGCGCAATTCGGTATCGGCCATCGCCAGCGCCATGAAGCGGCAGGCCCGCAGGAAGGCCGCGGCATCGGCCGGCCCGGTTTCGGGCGCGGGCCGCCAGAAGTCCGACCGCAGCAGCGCCTTGGCGCAGTGCGCGTAGCACTCCTGGACCGCGATCTCGACCGCTTCATCGTTCACG
>JASGFT010000158.1:0-11682 GCA_047605425.1 Burkholderiaceae bacterium
GGCGGCCTTCGATGAACCGCGCGATCTGCCGGCCGAACGCCGTCGGGTCGACGCGCTCGCGCCAATAGCGATGGCAGCATCGCGCGTGCTCGGCCAGCCGCGCCGGGTCGTGCAGCAGTTGCGGTAGCAGCGTGTCCAGCTCGGACCAGTCGCGCACGGTGATGCCCGGGTGGTCGCGGTAGAACCAGGTATCGGGCAGCGGCTCGCAGATGACGGCGCAGCCGAGCTTGCAGGCCTCGAAGAAGCGATAGGTATCGCAGATCGTGCCGCGCGGACACAGCGCGATCTTGGTGTCGCGCATCACCTGTAGGTATTTCTGCTCGTTGCTGACGCTGGCGTCGAAGTTGGCCGTTTCCTCGTTGTACGCGGTGAACCCGTACTTGGCGATCGCCTCGTTCATCGCGGCCGCCATCCGGCGGCGCGATACGGTCTTCGGCGATTCGAGCAGGTTGCGCAGCCGGAACCGGCCGCGCTCGCGGAAATCCACGCTGCCCATGAACGACAGGTCGTAGCGGCGCTCGGTGACCGGGCCGTCGACCACTTCATCATAAGGATCGAACGGCGCATAAGGGCCGAGCGGCCCGGGCAGGTAGCGCTCGCGCGTGGCGACGCCGGTCGGTCGCCCGCTGCGAAGGAACTGCTGGCCGACGCTGAGCAGGTGCTGCGCCGATTTGTACAGATAGTGCGCCAGCGATGACCAGTGCAGCCCGGTCGACGGAATGCCGTCCAGGTAGAACGGGACGCGCGGCTGCAGCCGGATCAGGCACAGCAGGTCCGCGTACCAGCTACGGTGCTGGTAGGCCTCGTCGGTGACGACCAGCAGCACGACGTCGTCGCCATAGCGCGGCAGCGATGCGGGGGTGCCGACGGTCGACAAGTAGAAGGTCAGGCCGCGCAGCGGCGACACCGTGTCGAGCGCGCGGATCGCGTCGATCATGTAGTCGCGAGCCTGGCCGACGGGCGTCGTTCGCGCCGAGTCGAGTTCGACGAGCCGTCCGTCGCGCTCGATGATGATCAGGCGATGCTTCATGGGGGGAGCGCCGGCACGATCAATAAGCGCTGCTGTCGCGCATGACCAGGCCGGCCGTGCGCAGGATGATTCGCAGGTCCATCCATAGCGACCAGTCGCGCAGGTAGGCGAGGTCGTACTCGACGCGCTTGGTCATCGACGCCAGGTCGTCGCCGCCGCGATAGCCATGGACCTGCGCCCAGCCGGTGATGCCGGGCCGCACCTTGTGGCGGACCATGTAGCCCGGGATCAGCGACCGGTATTGCTCGTTGACGCGCAGCGCGTGCGGCCGGGGGCCGACGATGCTCATCTTGCCTTGCAGCACGTTGAAGAACTGCGGCAACTCGTCCAGCGAGGTCCTGCGCAGGAACGCGCCGATCCGCGTCAGCCGCGCATCGTCGCGCGAGACCTGCCGGTAATCGCGGTCGCCGTCCTCGGTGACCGTCATCGAGCGGAACTTCCAGACGCTGATCTCGCTGCCATCCACGCCGAAGCGGCGCTGCCTGAAGATCACCGGGCCAGGGCTCGTCAGACGGATCGCCAGCGCCACCGCCAGCATCACCGGCGACAGTAGCACGATGGCCAGCGACGCGAGCACGTAGTCGCTGGCCGTCTTGACGAGCGCGTTGAGGCCCTGGAACGGCGATTCGCAAACGCCCACCACGGCGAAGCCGACGTGCGTGTCCATCCGCGGCTGGATCAGGTCGATGTGGTGCAGGTCGGGCAGGAAATAGATCGAGGCCGTGCTGTCGCGCAGGCCGTCGAGTAGCGTGGTGATGCGCGGATGCGACGCCAGCGGCAGCGTGATGTAGATCTGGTCGACGCGATGGTTCCGCGCATAGGCGGGCAGATCGCCGACCTTGCCGAGCAGCGGCGCGACGCTGGGGTGACTGAGCCGGTCCTCGCGCCGGTCGTCGAAGAACCCGATGACCTCGCTGTGCGCGGCCGCGTCGTGATGGACCGTGGCGGCGAAGGCCTGGCCCAGTTCGGTATCGCCGACGATGACGACCTGGTGCCTGGGACGGCGCATGGCGACGAGCCGCCCGAAGATCGATGGCATCGCGTACAAGGCCAGCGTCTGCGCGATCGGCGTCAGCACGATCCAGGTGGCCAGCACGCGATACGAGAAATATTGCAGGTAGCCGCTGACCAGGCCGATCGCCAGCAGCGTCGCGACCGCCAGCGACCACGGCGTCAGGACCTGCGCGCTGACGTTGATCTGCTTGCGGTTGGACGCCCACCTGCCCGGGTACAGGATGAAGAACGCCATCAAGCCGACGACGACGTAGGCTTCCCAGAAGTCGCGCTGCCACAACAACGTCGCCATGAACGACATCAGCGGCGCCATGACCGGCAGCACCAGCCGGCCGATGAAGCTCATCAGGCCCGGATTGCCGGTGCGGATGGCGGTGTTGGTGACGGCTGGCGAGGGGCGCGTCCGCTGCGCGCGGGCCGGCGACGCGCCGATCGGCTCGTCGTAGGGCGACGCGGCGGAATCCGGGGACGGCGTGACGACAGAGGGGTTCATCAGGCGTTCGGGTCGGGGAAGAAATGCCTCCGACAGGCGAGAGAAGGGGATGCCTGCGATCGCGATGAAGAAAAAAGTAAAGTTTTGCGACCTACCCGGCATTCTGGCAGAAGTGGGCGCGAAGGACGAGCAGTGTTGGATCGTGGCCATGACATGACCCTTGGAGTACGATGCGAAAAAACCGGCACATTCCCTCGGCGCGCACGGGGAACCTATCGGTGCCGCGCGGCGTCGAACCGGCAACCGACTCGAGGCGATGGTCGTTCCGCCCGGCGCCGATGTCGGAACCGTCAAGAAGATGTTCGGCAGGAGACGACCATGACCGCATTCGGCGACTACCAGAACGAGATCTACTTCAGGGGCCTGCAGGGTATCCGTCCGGCGCTGCCGGTCGACTTCAAGCAGCTCGAGGCGCGGGCGAGCGCCGCGATGTCGGCGTCGGTACTCAGCTACGTGCAGGGAGGCTGCGGCGACGAGGCCACGCAGCGCCGCAACGTCGAGGCCTTCTCCGACTGGGGAATCGTGCCGCGCATGCTGGTCGACGCCCGCGTGCGTGATCTGTCGGTCGAGGTCTTCGGCAAGCGGTATCCGTCGCCGTTGATGATGAGCCCGATCGGGGTGATCGGCATTTGCGCGCAGGACGGCCACGGCGATCTGGCGACGGCGAAGGCCGCCGGGATGGCCGGCGTGCCGATGATCGCGTCGACGCTGATGAACGATCCGCTCGAATCGGTCGCGCGGGCGCTCGGCGATGGCGATGCGTTCTTCCAGCTCTATACGCCGCGCGATCGCGATCTGGCCGAGAGCTTCGTGCGTCGCGCCGAGGCGGCCGGCTATCGAGGCATCGTCGTCACCGTCGACACCTGGATCACCGGTTGGCGTCCCCGCGACCTGAACGACAGCAACTTTCCGCAGTTGCGCAACGTCGCGCTGGCCAACTATCTGTCCGATCCGCATTTTCGCGCCAGGCTCGCGAAGCCGCCGGAAGAAGATCCGGCCTCGGCCGTCGAGTACTGGGCGTCGATCTTCGGGCAGACCGTGACCTGGGAGGATCTGGCCTGGCTGCGCTCGCTGACGCGGCTGCCGTTGATCGTCAAGGGCATCCAGCATCCGGACGACGCGAGGCGGGCGATCGATACCGGCGTCGACGCGATCTACTGCTCGAATCACGGCGGCCGGCAGGCCAACGGCGGCATCGCCTCGATCGATCTGCTGCCCGACCTGGTCGCCGCCTGCGGCGATACGCCGGTCTGGTTCGACTCGGGGATCCGTTCGGGCACCGACGTCGTCAAGGCGCTGGCGATGGGCGCCAGCGTCGTCGCCGTCGGCCGCCCTTATGCGTACGGCCTGGCGCTGGGCGGGGCCGCGGGCATCGTCCACGTGCTGCGCTCGATCCAGGCCGAGGCCGATCTGCTGATGGCCGTCGACGGGCTGCCGACGATCGCGGCGCTGCGCGAGGCCGGCGTGCGCCGCGTGCGGCCTTAGCAGCCTTATCGGCTTTGTCGGGCTTAGCGACCAGAGCGACCGGAGCGACCAGGCCGGTCGGCGCCGAGGCCGGGAGCCGGAGGCCCGGAGAAGCGGCCGGACCGGATCTTTCCCGGACGTCGATCAGACCACCGGCGGATCGCTTTCCCGCGCCGGATGCCGGTGCCTGGCCAGCGCCTCGATGAACGCTTCGGTCGTCGCCGGCGTGGCGGCGTCGGCGACGATCAGGCCCGGATCGGGGCGGTCGAGCGGAATGCCGGCCCGTTCGAGCAGGCGTCGCCCGTGGCCGATCGCCATCATCGGCTTGCAGTGCCTGAACGGTTCGCGCACGAATTCCAGCGCCTGGCCGTCGCCGCACAAGGCCTCGATCGCGTCGGCGCCGTCCGGAACGACGATCGCGTCGAACAGCGGCGACGGGCTGTTCGCGAACGAGGCGTCGACGTCGATGGCCTCGCCGGTCGCGCCGTTCATCACGCCGACGTGCGGGCCGACCCAGCGAACGACCGCGCCTCGGGCGATCAGCGCCTGCGACAGCGCCGCGAGCATCGCATCGTCGACGCCCGAGGCGGCCATCAGCGCGACCTTGCGCGTGCGGATCCCGCCGTCGCCCGGGCGAGCCGTCAGCGACAGGAACGCCGAGCGGGTGACCTCGGGAGCCGGGGCGTCCGCGACGGCCCTGGGCAGGGGCTCGGGCAGCTTGCCCACCATGCCGAGCTTGTCGGCAACGGCTCGCGCCAGCGATTCGCTGACGTTGCGCAGCATCGCGACCATGCGCGAGCGGATCCCCGGCACGGTGACCTTGCTCAGCTCGAACGCGAACGCCTCGGCGATGTGCCGCTGCTCGAAATCGGTCTGGCTTTCATAGAACAGCGCGGCCTGGTGGTAGTGCTCGCCGAACTTTTCGGGCTTTCCGCGCAACTCGACGTCCGAGACCGGCTCCGGAAAGTGCATGAAGCCGGCGGCGCCGGCCTGGAACGGGCAGCCGCCGGCCAGCGAGTTGGGCTCGTAGGCGACCCGGCCGCGATGCAGGGCCTGGCGGTGCATGCCGTCGCGCTGGTTGTTGTGGACCGGCGCGAGCGGGGCGTTGATCGGAATCTCGTGGAAGTTCGGCCCGCCGAGCCGCGAGAGCTGCGTGTCGACGTACGAATGGATGCGGCCGGCCAGCAGCGGATCGTTGGTGAAGTCGATGCCCGGCACGACGTGGGCCGTGCAGAACGCCACCTGCTCGGTCTCGGCGAAGAAGTTGTCCGGATTGCGGTCCAGCACCATCCGGCCGATCGGCGTGACCGGCACCAGCTCTTCGGGGATCAGCTTGGTCGCGTCGAGCACGTCGAAGCTGAATTCCTGCGCCTGCTCTTCGTCGAAGATCTGCACGCCGAGCTCCCATTCCGGGTACTCGCCGGCCTCGATCGCTTCCCACAGGTCGCGGCGATGATAGTCGGGATCGGCGCCGGAGATCTTGACCGCTTCGTCCCAGACCTGCGAATGCGTGCCGAGCTTGGGGTTCCAGTGGAACTTGACCAGCTTGGACGCGCCCTGGGCGTTGACGAAGCGGAACGTGTGGACGCCGAAGCCCTGCATCATCCGGTAGCTGCGCGGGATGCCGCGATCGGACATCACCCACATGATCGTGTGCAGGCTCTCGGGCATCAGCGAGATGAAGTCCCAGAACGTGTCGTGGGCCGACGCCGCCTGCGGCATGCCATGGTGCGGTTCGGGCTTGACCGAATGGACCAGGTCGGGAAACTTCATCGCGTCCTGGATGAAGAACACCGGGATGTTGTTGCCGACCAGGTCCCAGTTGCCCTGGTCGGTATAGAACTTGACGGCGAAGCCGCGCACGTCGCGGGCCGTATCCTTCGATCCGCGCTCGCCGGCCACGGTCGAGAAGCGGACGAACACCGGTGTGCGCTTGCCGGCTTCGGCGAACGGCGACGCGCAGGTCAGCTCGGTCAGCGCGTCGTAGCACTCGAAGTAGCCGTGCGCGGCCGAACCGCGGGCGTGGACGATGCGTTCGGGGATGCGCTCGTGATCGAAATGCGTGAGCTTCTCGCGAAGGATGAAGTCCTTGAGCAGCGCGGGCCCGCGCAGGCCCGCCTTCAGCGAGCTCTGGTTGTCGGCGACCGGAACGCCCTGGTTCGTCGTCATCGCCCGGCCGCCGCCATCGGCCCGGACCCGCGACAGCTCGCCGTCCACCGCGTTCACGCCGGCGCTGGCTTTCGCGCCGGTCTTGGCCGATCGGTTCTTCTCGGACAGCGTGCTCGCGACCGCCGAGGCGTCCGGCGGCGCGCTCGTCTGGCCGGCCGGGGGCGTCATCGCCCGCTGGCCGTATTCGGCGGCCTTGTTCCGATTGACCGGAATGCGGTCGACCATCTGGCCGACGGCGCGCGCCCGCTTGAGCGCCGGGTGCCGGGCTTCGCTGGAAGGGGGCAGCGCCGGTCCGCTGTCGGTGTTCAGGTAGGCGGAATCGACCGCCGGCTGGTTTCGCGGCTCGGTGCGAGCCGTCTTCTTGCTGGCCATCTCGGGTGCCTCCAAGTAGGGGGGACCTCTTTGACGGGTCCCTGCCGTTCTTGGGGGGAACGAAGCCGGCGAGCCTTACACCGGGGCTGGCCGACCGATGCGCGTGTTCGATCTCTGCGTGAACGCGCCCCCGAGCCGACCGATGCGCGTCAGGACGATTGCAGCGTGTCGCGCAGCGCTTTCTTGGCTTCGTTCTCCGACTCGAAGATATGAGGGGCCACGCCGCGCCGTTCGAGTTGCTCGCCGAGCTTGGCGCGCATGAACGCGCTGGTGGTGAAGCGCGTCACGCCGTGGAAGAACTTGCGGTTCAGCTCCTTGACCTCCGAGAGGTAAATATCCTCGAGGTCGGTACCGACTTCGAAGCCGTCATAGTTGATGACGCCGTAGACCTTGTGGCCGAGCGGTTCGACGATGTTCGCGATGATCGCGCTCCCTCTCTTGATCTCTTCTTCCGACTTCGGTTTGTACTTGGAGAAGTTGATGAACAGGACGTTGCGCTCGTCGTCGTAGCTGAATCGCGACTCGAACGGGATCTCCAGGATGTCTTCGCGCAGTCCCATCGGTTCGTCGCGGAAGATGCGCGCATCCATCAGGCGCGGCTCGCGAACGATCGGCGCGAAGTCCATCCTGTCGAGGATGTCGCGCTGGATGTCGATGCCCGGGGCGACCTCGATCAGCTCGAGCCCCTCCTGCGTCAGCCGGAACACGCAGCGCTCGGTGACGTACAGCACGTCCTTGCCCGCCTGCGCCGCATAGGGGCCCGAGAAGGTCCGCTGCTCGACCTCGTTGACGAATTTCTTCTGGCGCCCGTCGCGCTCGATCACGAGCTTGCCGTGGACGATCGAAGTCTGGAGTCCGCCGGTCGTCATCGTGCCGCAGAACACGACCTTCTTCGCGTTCTGGCTGATGTTGATGAAGCCGCCCGCGCCGGCGATCTTGGGGCCGAAACGCGAGACGTTGAGGTTGCCTTCGCGATCGGCCTGCGCGAGACCGAGGAAGGCGATGTCGAGGCCGCCGCCGTCATACAGATCGAACTGGTAGCCCATGTCGATGACGGCCTGGCAATTGACGCCGGTGCCGAAATCCAGGCCGCCGGCGGGGATGCCGCCGATGACGCCAGGCTCGGTGGTCAGCGTCATCAGGTCGGCGACCTTTTCTTCGGCCGCGACGGACGAGACGCCCTCGGGCATGCCGACGCCGAGATTGACGACGCTGTTGGCGCGCAGCTCCATCGCGGCGCGGCGCGCGATCACCTTGCGCTCGCTCATCGGAATCGGTTCGATCGACGACAGCGGCACCCGGAATTCGGAGGAGAAGGCCGGATTGTAGGGCGTGATGGTCGTTTGCCAATGCGTGTCGGCAGGCGACACGACGATGCAATCGACGAGCACGGCCGGAATCTTCACCTGTCTCGGATTGAGCGCGCCCCGCTCGGCGATGCGCTCGACCTGCGCGATCACGATCCCGCCGGAATTGTGCACGGCCAGCGCCAGCGACAAGGTCTCGATCGTCAGCGCCTCGCGCTCGAACGTGATGTTGCCGTCCGGATCGGCCGTCGTGCCGCGAATGATCCCGACGTTCAGCGGCATGGCCTTGTACAACAGGTATTCCTTGCCGTCGACGGTCATCAGATCGATCATGTCCTCGGTCGTCTTCGCGTTCATCTTCGCGCCGCCGAAGCGCGGATCGGCGAAGGTGCCGAGACCCACGCGCGACAGATGGCCCGGCTTGCCGCCGGAGATGTCGCGCAGCAGATGCGTGATCGGGCCGAGCGGAATGTTGTAGGCCTCGACCTGGTTGCCCGCGATCAGTTGTTGAAGCCCGGGCGCGAAGCTGAAATGCGAGCTGTAGACGCGCTTGATGAGCCCCGGCTGAACGAGACGGTCGATGCCGCGGCCTTGCAGGTCACCCATCGAAACGGTGATGAACAAGGTCAGGTCGCCCGGTTTGCCGATGCTGGTCAACTCCGCATCGCTGGATTTGTACAGGTCGGCGAGCTCGTTGACGACGGCTTCGGCGAAGCCGATGCCGCCGAATCCCGCGATCGCGACGGTATCGCCGTTGCGGATCAATTGCACGGCCTCGCGGGCCGAGACGATCTTGCTGGTGTCTCCCGATCGCGCCGTCGGCACGATCCTCGCGATGTTCGCGGCCATCTGTTTCCTCCAAATCTATTCTGTGGTCCCGTGATTGATATGGACGATGCGGCTCGTTCGGATCGCGGGCCCCGGCTTCGGCGGTGACCGTGCCGGGGCCCTGGGGCTCGGCGGCGCCGCGCGGGCTGGGTGGCAAGCGCGCGGCCCGCGGCGACCCGTTCGGGGGAACCGCATCATCGCCAGCTATCTTGCCTGAGCGTCACGCCTTTTTGCGTGAATTCCCGGCGCGCGCGTGCGGTTCGCGTCGGGAGCCAGACACGTGCGTCGTCGGATGGGGCGCGGTCCGCTAAGGCTTGGGCCGCGGCGATCACGATCTCGGCATCGGCGGTGTCGAAGGCCTGGAAGACGACCACGTTCGGGTTGCCGGTGCGGTGGCGCGCCGGCTGCTGCCCGGTCGCGTTGAAGCCCGCGAAGATCACCGTCAGCCAGCCCATCGCCGTCTCGAACAGCGACGCGTCGACGCGGCCGCCGCGGCCGGTGACGTGCCGCCGCAGCAGCGCCGCCGCGCAGCCCAGCGCGGCCCATACGCCGGTGCCCAGGTCCAGCACCTGCATGCCGACCCGCGCCGGCGGTCCTTCGGGCGTGCCGTTGACGCTGAACAGGCCGGCGAACGCCTGCACGATCGGCTCGTAGCCCGGAGCCAGCCGCATCGGTCCCTCGTGCCCGAACGCCCATAGCGAGCAGTAGACGAGGCGGGGGTTGGCCTTCAGCAGCGAATCGGCGTCCAGGCCCAGCTCGTCGAGCGCGCCGGGCCGCAGGTTCTGGATCAGCACGTCGACGCCGGCCAGCTCGCGCTTGAGCCAGGCGACGGCCTCGCGGTCCTTCAGGTCCAGCGTGATGCTCGACTTGTCGTGGTTCATCGCCTGGAAGGTCGTGGCCGTGCCGTTCCAGAACGGCGGGCCCCAGCCGCGGGCGTCGTCGCCGCCGTCGGGCCGCTCGATCTTCAGGACCTCGGCGCCCAGCGACGCGAGGATCGAGCTGGCATAAGGGCCGGCCAGGTTCTGGCCGATCTCGATGACCTTCACGCCGGCCAGAGGAAGTGTCGATGCGCCGCCCGGCGCGTCGGACGCTGAGGATGCCATCGGCTCGTCTCCATTCGTGCGGAACCCACGGTGCTGGGTTTCGCGTCCGTTGTAGCATTCGATGCTGGCCGGGGTCGACCCCGCGACGCGCGATGCGGTCGTTCGCCGCTCGCTTTGTCCATCCTTCCCTCGCCGTCTCAGGATCCGCGCATGCAATGGAACCGCCTGCTGTCGACCCGCCGCCTGGGCAAGCCCCGCAAGGCCGGCGACGGTGCGTCCGATCCACGGACCGCGTTCACCCGTGACTGGGACCGCATCGTGTTCTCGTCGGCGTTCCGCAGGATGCAGGACAAGACGCAGGTCTTTCCGCTGGCCAGGAGCGATTACGTGCGCACGCGGCTGACGCACAGCCTCGAGGTGGCCAGCGTCGGCCGCTCGCTGGGCATGCAGGCGGCCGACGTGATCCTGCGCAAGGAGCCGCGCCTGCCGATCTCGCCGCACGAGATCGGCGCGGTCGTGTCGACGGCCTGCCTGATGCACGACATCGGCAATCCGCCGCTCGGCCACGCCGGCGAGGCGGCGATCCAGGAGTGGTTCGCCGAGCAGCCGTTCGCGCTGATCGCCGCGCTCGGCGACGCGCAGCGCGAGGACTTCCTGCGCTTCGAGGGCAACGCGCAGGGGTTTCGCGCGCTGTGCACGCTGCAATACCACCCGCAGCGCGGCGGCATGCAGTTGACCAGCGCGGTGCTGGGCGCGTTCGCCAAGTATCCGCGCGCGTCGATCGTCGATCCATCGCAGGCCGAGGGCATCAGCGGCAGGAAGTTCGGTTTCATGCAGGCCGAGGCGCCGTTGTTCGACGAGCTGGCCGACGAGTTGGGGCTGGTCCGCAAGGCGGGCGAGGGGATGGCCTGGCATCGGCATCCGCTGGCCTTCCTCGTCGAGGCGGCCGACGACACCTGCTACCACCTGATGGACGTCGAGGACGGCTTCAAGGCCGGCGTCGTCACCTACGAGCAGCTTCTCGACCTGTACGAGCCCTGGCTGTCGACCGCGCAGTTCGATCGCGTGCTGAAGAATCCGGATCGCGAGCGGCAGGCCGAGTACCTGCGCGCGCTGACGGTCGGTTGCATCATCCGCGAGGCGATCGCGGTGTTCGACGCGAACTATGACGGGCTGATGTCGGGCGCGTTCGACCAGGAGCTGTCGGCCCGCTTCGACAAGGCGCCGCAGTTCCGCGCGTTCAAGGACCTGGCGCGCCGGCAGGTCTATACGGCGCGGCCGGTCGTCGAGGTCGAGGCCTGTGGTTTCGAGGTGATCGGCGGCCTGCTGAGCGCTTTCGTCGGCGCGCTGCAGGCGCGCTGCGACCGGCATGCCGGCGCGGCGATCCGTCGGCAGTTCCGCTCGCAGACGCTGCTCGCGCTGCTGCCGGCGGTGCCGGACGCGGGGGCCGACGCCTACCGGCAGTTGCTGGCCGTCACCGATTTCGTCGCCGGGATGACCGATTCGTCGGCCGTCGAGCTGTATCAGAGGATCTCGGGCATCTCCCTGCCCTGACCAAGCCCGTGAGGCAGCGCGGTCCGGGCGGCCGCGCGATCGTCGGGCGCGAGCTCGGCGAGCCAGACGAGCTCGCCGGCCTGCGGCGTCGCGACCGGCACGCCGTGCGCCACACCACGCGCGCCCCCGGCACGCGCGGCACGCGCGCGCCGGGAACGACGGAACCGAGCAGGTTCACCGGATCGGCCGCGGCCACGCACACCAGTGCCCCATCGCACGGCGCACGGCGCACGCGACGCAGCGCCGCGACGGCATCCGGCCACGCGAACTGCTCGCCCGACAACCCGTCGATGAAGCGGCCGCCGCGGATCTCGCCGCGCGCCTCGAGGCGGCGATAGGTGCGCACGAGGTCGCGCCAGGGCGGCAGCCAGCGCGCTTCGCGCTCCAGCAGCCGCCAGCAGACGACGC
>JASGFT010000159.1:0-11460 GCA_047605425.1 Burkholderiaceae bacterium
GTGCGAGGTGGCGATGACAGGCCGACAGCGCCTGCAGCGGATCGGCGCCGGCGTCGTTCGGCATCGACGCCGATGACGGGCAGGAAGTACGGGAAGGCATGATCAGGGGCCTCGTCGATCCGGAGGTGGGCCGTCCACGCCCAACGTGCGCGCCTTCGTCTCGAGCCACGCGAACGCCAGGCGCATCGCGCTGACGATCGCCGCCGCGACGGCCAACGGCCAACTCGTCCACCACAAGGCCCCCGCAGCGAACAAGGTCGCCAGCGTCCACCACGGCCACGCGTAGCGGCCGAACAGTTCATGGACGATCAACTGAATGATGATGACCAATGCCTCGCCGAGCCATTGCATGCCAGGGCTTCTCCGCAGGATCCGACCAGCCGATGTCCGGCGCCGCCTTGGCGCGGCCGGCGCGATCAGCGCGAGCGTTCGGGCGCTCGTGCCAGTGTGACCGCCGCGAACGATTGCGACAAGTCCGGCGGGCGGACGGACACTGACGCGGTCCGGCCCCGCTGCGCGGCGCGATGCACGGCCCTCGCCCGGCCGGCGAACACGCCGCTGAACGCCCCAAGTCCGGCCGCGATCGCCAAGGCCGTCAGCGAACCGGCCGGCACCGGCGTTCCCTGCGCGGTGGCCGCGCCCAGCACGAACTTCAGGCTGAAGATGCCCAGCATCACGGCCATCGGCAGCCAACTGCCGGGCACGTGCACCCGCCGCGCCGCCGGATCCCATGGCAGATCGCGCAGCGCGCGCGCCCGTGACGCCGCCACCGCCGCCAGCACGAGCCCCACCGCCCACGCGCCCAACTCGCCGGCATGTCCGCCGAACGCCGACACGACACCGCTCGCCGAATAAGCGGGCAGCGCCAGCGCGACGGCGCCGATCACGCGCGGATCGACCCATCGCGCGCGCCCATGACGCCAGCCCAGCACCACCAACAGCGCGAACACGGCAAAAACCCAGGCAGGAATGTGAGCGAGCATGACCATTTCTCCGATCGACGTTTTCGATGGGAGCAGTGTGGCCACGCATCGCGCCGGCAGCCGCCCCGATGCGACGAACCGCCTTCCGGTGTCGCGAAGCGACGGCACGCCGTCGTGAGCGGCGGGTACCGATCCATCGCCTCGCGACTTGACCGGAGGGCTCCCGATGCCCTATTCCATAAGATGGATCCAGGATGGATCTTTCGATCGCAGGGTAGCAAGACACTGCGACACGCACTCGACTTGGAGATTTCACCATGCTCGCCGACGACATCGTCGAACAGGCGGCCGACGCCATCATCTTCGCGAACCGTGAAGGCACGATCGACCGCTGGAACGCCGCCGCCACCGCCGTTTTCGGGTTCCCCGCCGCCGAGGCGATCGGCCAAAACCTGGACCTGATCATCCCTCCCCCGCTGCGCGATGCGCACTGGCGCGGCTGGGAAGCCGCGATGGAGCGCGGCCAGCTTCGCCTGAACGGCAAGCCGACGCTGACGCGCGGCCAGCATCGGGATGGCCGCAAGCTATACGTGGAGATGAGCTTCGCGCTGGTGCGCGGCGACGACGGAACGCCTTGCGGCTCGGTCGCGATCGCCCGCGACGTCACCGAGCGCGTCGAGCGCGAAAAAGCCGCGCGGCTGGCCAGCGCGGCGGCCAAACCCGCCAGCTAGAAGTACCCGCCAAGAACGCCAAGGCCCGCTGACGCAAGCCCTCTCAGGCGCGCCAGGGCCCGATCACGCCGGGCCTTGGTCGCCGCTCAACCGCCGGGCGGCATCGGCCAATCCCTCCAGGATCGGTCCGCTGACCGCCGTCGGAAAATCACCGGGCAGCCCGGCGGCGACGGCGTCGATCGCGGCCGGCGTGCGCGCGACGAGTTCGTCGATCAACGACTCCGCCCACGGACCGAGCCCGCAATCGGCCGCGGTCGCCTCGAAATGCGATCGGCGTATCTCGGCCCTTCGATAGTGTCGGTTCCGGCCCCAGACGGCCATCGCCATCTTGATCTTGGCAGGCGACAACTGGCCAGCGCGTCGCCCGATCACCGGGTACGCCGACAGGACGTCGTACCGCGGCGTCAACCGGAAGCGCCCCCGCGGCTCGATGAACACGCTGAAGTTCTTGGCGTGGCCATCGATCGCGGCCAGCATCCAGAACAGCACCTGCGTGCGAAAGAAGTCGGCTCGATCCTCGGCCGCGACCGTCGACCCCCTCAAGCGTTCGAGAATGGCTGCGATGCCCGGCCCGCCTTCCGCCTCGTACTTCGCGTCGGGCCCCACCCCGAACACCTGGGCGAAATCTTCCTGAGGCAAGCGCAGCAACCAGGTTCCGTCAGTGGAAAGCCGTCGATCGAAACGCGGTACGATCAGCGTCTTACGACGGCCGAATACGCCGATGTCCCCCAACGCAACCGGTACCCCGTACGCGGCCAGGATCCGCGCGCACAGCCACTCGTTTTCTACGCTGGTCGACAGATCGATGCCCGATGGTGCGATGCCCATCGGCAGCTTGAAGACGTGCGTGGTCGGCGTAGCGCCGATCGGACGCCACCAACGTCCGTCCCGACCCAGCAATGCGGTCTTCTCCTGCGCACCCGCTATCGAGATCCGGAAATCCTCCGGATCGGCATGCCGGCCGGCGATGGTCACGTCATCGAGCACGCGCTCGACCTGCCGATCGTCCAGCGGTTCGGCATCGATCCGGTCGAACCCATCGGGCCTCCGGCCAGGAGGCAGCAAGGTCAGCGCGCCCACGCAGTCCCGGCCGATCTCGGCCAGCAGATCCTGGGCTCGCGTCGAGGGCGCACCATACCGCGCCTGCAGCCGTTCACGGATCACGCGGTTATCCGGCAGCAGATTCTCGAAAAAGTGGCGCACGATATCGCCGCCATAAGGCGCGGCAGGCCGCAACGGCATCGACAACGAGATCGGCCTGCCCTGCTCGCTGGCGATCCATGCCTCGTCATAAGTGAGCGTATGGCGGCCCGAACAGTCGACCTTCCATTCGCCGACGTGCAAACCGTTCATCCACAACGACAGTTCAGTCGTTCTGCTACGTCGCCCCATGGATCACCAGTCTTCTCTCGATGCTTTGACGTCCGTTCGCTCGACCTCGGTCTGGCGCGGCCCGGCCTCACGCGGCCCGCTCCGATCACCCCCCGCGTCGTGACGAGACTCGATCCGGACGTCGACGTCGAGCGCCGACAGGCAGTGCATGACGTTGATCAACAGGACGCGCCCCGTTCCGGATTCGATCGCGGAGATCGTTTTGGGCAACAGGCCAGCTTGCTCCGCGAGCTGGGATTGCGTCCATCCGCGCTGTTTGCGCAGGCCGCGGATCAAATCGCCCAACTCCTTGGCGGTCGGCGTCGAAAAGACCGTCATCAGCGAGCTCCCGAAACCCCCTAGGGAATATTCAGAAAATATACCTCATAGGGTCGAGAAGCACCACGTCGGTATGCGAAGCACCTCTGATCGGGAGCCGACGCCGCAAGACAAGCATCCGGCAAACGTATCGGCGAGTCCCGCGGAACCAGGGAGTGGTCACGATCCGCCCGGGATTCGCACCCGGCTACGGACACCGATATTGCAGCGGCGAGCCCAGTCGGTCGTGCGGGCGCATCCGACGGGTCAGCCCGCTCGTCTAGAACCCTATAGGGGATATTCAGAATATCTACCTCGTAGGGTATATTAGCTTTAGCACTCGCACCGAGGGAAGATAAGGCTGTAGTTCGACGGCAGATCGAAGCGGATACCCGGTTGTCGGACAACCGGTCGAGCTGTTCACCCAGCGAAACAGCACCCATTGGGTCGTTGTTTTCGCGCCAACAACCCTTCTGTCGATCACGATTTGTCGGACAACCCGTCCTCAAGCGGAACGCGCGCGCCCAGCTCCGTTCACGGACGGCCCGACGGGCCCCAGGCTCGGATTCCCGACCCGTTGCTGCGGCGAACTCTCGCCCTGCCCCGGTTCGTCCGCCTTCAACCTGCTCATCAATCGTTCGACCACTTGGTCGTCCAACAAGCCGATGTCCTGCTGGATGCCGCGCGCGGCCATTTCGCCGTCGCGCGCGCGCAGGCCGCGCAACACCGTCAGGTGCGGATGCGCGTCAGGCGCGATCACCGGCAGGAACTTGACGACGTTCATCAGCGGACCGCATTGCAGCCACAGGCCTTCGACGATCCGCAACAGCACCGGCATCCGCGCCAACGCGCACAAGCCCAGATGGAAGCGCTCGTTCATTTCGAGCGCGCGCGCGAAATCCCCGTCGATCTTGGCCGCGGCCAGGCGGCGGTGCACCTGTTCGAGCGCATCGAGCTCGTCCGCGCCGGCACGCTGCGCCGCGGTGCGGGCGCCGAGCGCTTCGAGCTCCAGCCGCAACGCGCGCACCTCGCGAAACCGCTCCAGGTCGAAGTCCGGCACGCGCACCGAACGACGATCGGGCTGGCGCAACGCCTGCTCGGACACCAGCCGCGCCAGCGCCTCGCGGATCGGCGTCGGACTGATGCCCAACTCGTCGGTCAGCGTGCGCAGGATCATCTTCTGCCCGGGCAGGTAGCGCCCGTTCATCAAGCCGCGCCGGATGCGCGCGTACGCCTGCGAGGCCAGGCTGTCGCGCGTCAGCGCGGTGCCCGGCAGGTCGCCGAGCGAGGCGGTCGGGCCGGAATCGAGCACGGTGGATGCGTCCCCTCGTTTTTCTGTATATTTTATAGAATATCTGAAAATGAGGAGACCTCATGAGTGCCCCCCGAGCCGCCGGCCCGACGACCACCGCGAGGCCTCGCGCGCCTTCGTCGAGAAACGCGCGCCGGCGTTCCGCGGCGCATGACCGGGGCCGACGTGCCGAAGAGTTCCATTCGTCGCGTCGATGACGTTTCGCTTAACGAACCATCATCCCGGGACGCTTGCAACACGCAGCCATCCGAGTTGTCCAGAATTGCAATATCATGGCTATTCCCCGAGGGAAATGAAACGATGGGGCCCGCTTCGGGCGGGTCATCGAAGTTTCAAAAACCAGCTCTCCAGGTGTCATAAGACAAACCAACTCCTTTCGATCGCCAGCCGGCCGGAACGGAGGAAGACGCGACAGGGGACTCGCCCGTTCCACAGCACCCTTCATCACCCAGGATCAAGATGTCCCGTCAATCAGATAGCAACTCCGTCCAAAAGCTGTGTCGCATCCTGCGCGTGCTGTCGACGCCGCAACCGCTGCGGCTGACCGACGTCTGCCTGGCGGCCGACCTCAACAAGGCCACGGCGCTGCGACTGCTGGCCGCCCTCGGTGAAGAAGGCTTCGTGCGGCGCGATCCCGACACCAAGCGCTTCTCGCTCGGCGACGACGCGCTCGCGCTGGGCATCGCGATGCAGGGTCGCGACCACGTGCGCGACCGCGCCCGGCCGTGGCTGGTCAAGCTGGCCGCCGTTTCCGGCGACTCGATCATCCTGTCCACGCGCAGCGGCATCGAGTCGATCTGCCTGGACCGCGAGTTCGGCAGCTATCCGATTCGCGCCAACTACCTGGACATCGGTACCCGGCGCCCGCTGGGCGTGGGCGCCGGTTCGATGGCGCTGCTGGCCTGGCTGCCCGAGGACGAAGCCGCGGCGATCCTGGACCTGACCGCCGCCGACATCGAAGCCCGCTACCCGAAGCTCACGCGCGCGATCATCGAGAAGGAGCTGGTCGCGGCCCGCCAGCGAGGTCACACGCAGGTGCTCGACATCATCGTCGACAAGATGGGCGGCATCGCGGTGCCGATCCTGGGTCCCAACGGCGCGCCGGTCGCCGCGATCAGCCTGGCCGCGCTCAGCGAACGGCTGACGTCGCGCCTCGATCTGCTGGTGCCCGCGCTCAAGGAAGCCGCCGCCGCGCTGTCGACGCCGCAGGCGCAGGGCCCGGGGCAGACCGTCGACATCGGCGCGATGCTCGATCCGTCGGCGATCGCGCCGCCGCGCACGACCAAGGGGCGCGGATCGACACCGGCGTCCTCGAGCGCCTCGAAGGCCGCTGCCGCCAAGGCGAACCCGTTCGGCACCGGCCTGGGCATCGCGTCGCGCGTCATCCGCCGCAACGGCCGCAACGAGCCGGTCAAGGCCGCCGCCGCCAGCTCGATTCCCGGCGCGCCGTTCACGTTCTCGATGTGGCCGCCGGCGCAGCCTCGCAAGCGGGCATGAGCTATGTCTGCGGTGTCGGACTGACGCCGTACGGCCGGCTCGACGGCCAGGACACGCTCGACCTGATGAGCCGTGCCGCCGCCGATGCGCTGGCCGACGCCGCGCTAGGACGCGCCGACGTCGACGGGCTCGTCTGCGGCTATTCGACGGTGCTGCCGCACATCATGCTGGCCACGCTGTTCGCCGAGCATTTCGGCGTGCAACCCGCTTATGCCCACGCGATCCAGATGGGCGGCGCCACCGGTTTCGGAATGGTCATGCTCGCGCACGAGCTGGTCGAGGCGGGCGTCGCGCGGCGAGTGCTCGTCGTCGGCGGAGAAAACCGGATGACGGGCCAGAGCCGCGACGCGTCGATCCGGACGCTGGCGCAGGCCGGGCACGCCACTTATGAAGTCCCGCTCGGACCGACGATCCCCGCTTATTACGGGCTGGTCGCATCGCGCTACATGCACGAGCACGGCAACACCGAGGCCGACTTCGCGCAACTGGCCGTGCTGATGCGCGCGCACGCGGCGCGGCATCCGGGCGCGCAGTTCCGCGAGCCGATCACCGTCGACCAGGTGCTGGCCTCGCGCACGATCGCCGCGCCGTTGAAGATGCTCGATTGCTGTCCGGTCTCCGACGGCGGCTGCGCGGTCGTCGTCTCGCGCGAGCCGATCGGCCCGCATCCGGTGCGGCTCGCCGCCGCGACCCAACATCACAACGCCCAGCACGTCAGCGCGATGCCGTCGCTGACGCGCTTCGGCGCCGATCGCTGCGCGGGCAGGGCGCTCGAACGCGCGCGGCGCACGCTGGCCGACGTCGAGCTGGCCGCCGTCTACGACAGCTTCACGATCACGCTGGCGATCCTGCTCGAAGAGCTGGGCCTGTCGCCGCGCGGGCAGTCCGGCGCGCTCGCCGCCGACGGCCATTTCGGTCGCGACGGCGCGATGCCGCTGAACCTGCATGGCGGCCTGCTGTCGTACGGCCACTGCGGCGTCGCCGGCGCGATGGCCCACCTGGTCGAAACCCATCTGCAGATGACCGGCCGCGCCGGCGACCGCCAGGTCGGCAAGGCCGGCGTCGCGCTGCTGCACGGCGACGGCGGCGTGCTGTCGTCGCACGTGAGCCTCGTCATGGAAGCCGTCGACGCATGAGCGCCCCGATCGACCCCATCGACTCCGTCGGACCGGCAAACGCGATCGCCGACTGGACCCGCGGCGGGGCAGGGCTCGCCTATCAGCGGTGCGCGACCTGCGACCACCGCTGGTACTTCCGGCGCGGCTTCTGCCCGCGTTGCGGTGACGCCGACCCGGGCACGCACGCCAGCGGCGGACGCGGCATCGTCTACGCGACGACGCTCGTGCAGCGCGCGCCGTCCGAAGCGTTCGCCGCATTGGCGCCTTACCGGATCGTGCTCGTCGACCTCGACGAAGGCATCCGCGTGATGGCGCACGGCGACCCGCAACTAAGGATCGGCGACGCCGTCGTCTGCCGTTTCCAGGCGGTGGCCGGCCTGATGCTGCCGCGATTCGAGCGCGCCTGATCCGCGGGGCGCCCGTTCGATCGCCCGCTCAAGCGTCGAGCTCGGCCCGGATCCGCTCGATCAGCGCATCGAGCTGCTCGGCATCGAAGGGCTTGGACAAGGCCGCGCTGCGCTCGCCGAACTCGCCGAACTGGTCGGCGAACGTGTAGCCGGACATCAGCACGACCCATAAGCGCGGCCACTGCCGCCGCGCCTGCCGGGCCAGCTCGATGCCCGACGCGCCGGGCAGGCTCACGTCGGTGATCAACAGGTCGAAGCCGTTTCCCGGCGATGCCCGCAAGGCCTGCAGCGCCGACTCGGCGCTATCGACCGCGACGATCTCGCGGTCCGGTTCCTCGAGCAGCAGGCCGATCGTCTCGCGCAGGTAGTCCTGGTCTTCGACGTACAGAATCCGCATCACGGTCACCCGGTTCCCACCCCGACGAGTCGCGCCCCGGACGGACGCGATGCTGGCGGACATGGTACGTGATTGCCCGCGCGCTCACACGAACGGCCGGCGCATCGCGCGTCACAGCCGCGCGATCAGCGCCGCCATCCGCTCGCGCTGGAACGGATCCGGCAGCCGCCCGCGCATCGCGCCGGTGTTGTCGAGCGCGTGCGCGGCCGTCGACGTCCCCGGGATCACGCAGGTCACGGCCTTGTGCGAGATCAGGTACTTCAGGAAGAACTGCGCCCAGCTCCGGATGTCGAGCTCGGCCGCCCAGTCGGGCAACGGCCTGTCGCGCACCGCCTCGAACACCCGGCCGCGCCCGAACGGCAGGTTGACCATCACCGCCACGTTCTGCTCGACGGCCGCGCGCAGCACGTTCTTCTCGGCTTCGCGATGGTCGATCGCATAGTCGACCTGCACGAAATCGATCGACTCGCCGCGGATCAGGCGCACCATCTCCTCATGCTGCGACGTCGACGACGTCGTCAGGCCGATGTAGCGGACCAGCCCCTTGCCCTTGAACTCGCGCAGCACCTGCAACTGCGTCGCCACGTCGCGCAGATTGTGCACGGCGACCAGGTCGAGGCGATCGGTACGCAGGTTCTTGAACGACTGCTCGATCTGCGCGACGCCGTCCTGGCGGCCGCTCGCCGAGACCTTGGTCGCCAGGAACAGCGAATCGCGCAGCCCCGTCTGCTCGATCAGCAGGCCGAGCACCGATTCGGCATCGCCATACGACGGCGCGGTATCGACGACCTTGCCGCCTTCGCGCACGAAGATCCGCAGCGCCTCGCGCAGCGGCGCGAGCTGCTGCTCGTCGCGGGCGCCCGCATACCGCCGTGCGGTTCCGATCCCGACCGTCGGAATCAACTCCCCGCTGGCCATGATCCGCTTGGTCGCGACCGGCTGCAGCGCCGCCGACGCGGCCGGCGCCCACCATGGCGCCGCCAGCATCGCCGCGGCCCCCGCTCCGATGTCACGCATCCATCGACGACGCCCCTCGTGCATGACAACCCCTCCTTGCTCCAACACCCAAACTCCGAACGCTCAAGTCAAGACGACGTCCGCGGCGCCCGCCTGCACGCGGCGGACCACGGGTCGGGTCAGCCGTCGGTCGGAATCTTCGCCAACGCGACGGCTTCGCGCCACGCCACGGCCTGTTCCTGGAGGAAGGCGGCGAACTGTTCAGGTGTGTCGCCCGCCGGCACCAGACCCAACTTTTGCAGCCGCTCCTTCATGTCGGGCTCGCTCATCACCGTGCGTAGCGCCCGCGAGAGCTGCTCGACGATCGGCGCGGGCGTCTTCGCGGGCGCGAGGAATCCGCCCCACAACGCGCAGCGCATCAGCGGCTGGCCACTTTCCTCGATCGTCGGCACCTCGGGCATCAACGGACTGCGCTCCTTCAGCAGCACGCACACCGGCCGCGCGCTGCCGTCCCGCATCAACTGGGGCAGCACGGCCGGCGTCGCGATCAGCATGTGGATGCGGCCGGCGATCAGGTCGACCGAAGCCGGCGCTTCGCCCTTGTACGGCACATGCGCCATCTCGGTCTTCGAGTTGTCGAGCAACTGCGCCATGCTGATGATGCCGCTGCTGTTGGCGCTGCCGTACGAGTACTTACCCGGATGCGCGCGCACGTGATCGAGGACCTCGGCGAGATTCCTGCCCGGCACGCTCGCGTGCACGGTCACGAAGAACGTGTACGAAACGAAATGCGTCAACGGCGCGAAATCGCTCAACGCATAGCCGGGATTGCGGCGGATCACCGGCAGGTACGACAGCGCCGTGGCCGTCGCGTAGTAGATGGTGTGGCCATCCGGCGCCGAGCGCGCCACTTCCTGCGACGCGGTCGCGCCATCGGCGCCGGGCCAGTTGTCGACGACCACCGATTGTCCGAGCAGCGCCGACAACTTCTGGCTCATCTGGCGCGCCGCCAGGTCCGAGGCGCCGCCCGCCGGAAACGGCAGGACCATCCGCACCGTCTGCGAAGGGAAGGGTGCCGACTGGGCGCTCGATATCGCGGGCAGGGCGGCCTGCGCCGCCAGCGCGGCACCGGCCTGCAACAACGTGCGCCGCCGTACACCGATTTCGTCAGACATCGACTACTGGTCTCCTTCATGATCCATCGACTCGATGGTGCCGAGCCCTGGTGGTGTCGGGCCGACATGAGTCCGACAGACCGCATGATCGCAGCCTTCGGGCCCATCATGAACGGCATTCAGCTCTCGATCGGAATGTTCGCCAACGCCACCGCCTTCTTCCACGCGCCGGCCTGATCGCGCAGGAAGCGCCCGAACACCTCGGGCGAATCGCCGTGCACCGACAGGCCGAACTTCTCGAGCTTGGGCTTGACGTCCGGATCCATCATCGCGGTGTTCAGGTCGCGCGACAGCCGGCCGACGATGTCGGGCGGCGTGCCGGCCGGCGCCAGGAAACCGCCCCACAGCGCGATGTCCATCAGCGGCACGCCGGCTTCCTCCAGCGTCGGCACCTCGGGCATCAGCGGCAGACGGTTCTTGAGCATCACGCAGACCACCCGGCACTTACCATCCTTGAGCGCTTGCGGCAGCACGGCCGGCGTCAGCATCATCATCTGCACGCGCCCGCTCAGCAGATCCACGACGCCCTGCGACTCGCCCTTGTACGGCACCATCGTCATGTAGAGCTTGGCCTGCTCGGTGATGTGCGCCATCGTCACGATGCTCGAGCTGTTGCCCGCGCCATAAGCGATCTTGCCCGGGTTCGCGCGGACGTGATCGAGGATCTCCCGCAGGTTCTTGCCCGGCAGGCTCTCGTGCACGGCCAGCAGGAAGCCGAAGATCACGAAGTTGGTGATCGGCGAGAAGTCCTCCAGAAAACCGTCCAGCCGCTTGGCCCAGTCCGCCATCGACATCGGGATTTTCCGCAGCGCTTGTAGTTCGCCGAAGTCCAGATACAGCGAGACGATGCGCTCCAGATACGCCAACTCCTCCGTACTCAGATAGTTCTTGGCGATGGACACATCGGATTTGACGATCTTGCCGCGCGGCGCGGACTCCCACGAGGTCAAGCCCATGTGCTGCCTGGCGGCGTCGGCCCGCGCCACGATCACTTCCGCCGCCGTGTGCCGATGCACCGCCCAATGCAGCTTGTTCTGCACCAGCGCGAAAAACTCGCGCGTGGTCTGCGCGTTGCGGTCGTAGTCGAAGGCGGTGGCGTACAGGTCCGTTACCTTCTGGTAGAACTTGCGCTCGGACAGGCGAATCTCGCGGATGACTTCCTGCTGCCGCTCGAAGTATTCGTCGGTGAACAAGTGGCCTTTTTTTATTTGACGATGACTCCAGCCCGGTACTTCGCTGGACTACGCCGAAGCT
>JASGFT010000160.1:0-11311 GCA_047605425.1 Burkholderiaceae bacterium
GCGTTCCGCATAGAGATCTTCTTGCTCGACACGTCATCTATCTTGACAAACACCGCGCGCACGATCGACGCGCTGTTCGCGGAGTTGCAACCGTTGAAGGGCCAGGACCGTCGATTCGATGCGCTGGTCGGCGCCACCGAGCGCCTGGTGCGCGAAGCAGTGAACGACGAGTTCCTGGCGCGACCGATGACCGAGAGCGTGGCACGCGTCCTGCAGGCCGCTGACCTGATGCGCCACAGCACGCCGGAGGTCGTGGGGGCCTTCCTTGGTACGCGTTGCCCGAGCGCGACCGGCGCATGGGGAGCGATGTTCGGCACCATCGGCCGGACCCTCGACAAGGCGACGGCGGATCGCATCGTCGAGCGCGCGAACGTGGCGAGGTGACGATGATCACCGTGAGTTCAGGCTACCGCCCGGGGTTGATCGGCCGGATGGTCGAGATGCACGCGGTCTTCTATGCGCGGCACGCTGGCTTCGGCCAGTTCTTCGAGAGTCAGGTCGCCAGCGGCGTCGCGGAGTTCGTGGGGCGTCTGAACGAGCCGTGCAACGGCGTCTGGGCGGCGATCCGGAACGGCCGGATCATGGGCTCGATCGTCATCGACGGCCAGGACCTGGGCGGCGGCGATGCCCACTTGCGCTGGTTCATCCTCGATGACGGTTGCCGCGGCGGTGGCGTCGGGCGCCGGCTGATGCAAGAGGCGATCGCTTTCTGCGACCGACGCGGGTTCGCCGCGACCCGGCTCTGGACGTTCCAGGGATTGGATGCGGCCAGAAGGCTCTATGAATCCTTCGGCTTCGAGTTGGTCGACGAGGCTCCGGGCAGGCAGTGGGGAAGCACGGTGATGGAGCAGCAGTTCGTACGCGTGGCGCCCGTGCGCTAGAGAACACCCGTGCACGGTTGCCGGCGAGGATGCCGACGGTTGCGCCTCGTCTCATACCGCCGTCGTCCATCTGTCATCGTCATCGTCCTCGTCACCCTACCCTCGGCCCCTCCCACCTACGCGACGTGGGCGCGCAGCCAGGCCACGATGTCGGCGGTGATCGCGTCGCGGTTCGTCTCATTCAGGATTTCGTGACGAGCCGCCGGATACAGCATGACGGTGACGTCGGCAATGCCCGCTTCGCGGTAGCGCTGCCCCAGCAACTGGACCAGCGGACCGCCGGCGGCCAGCGGGTCGGCGTCGCCGGAGGCGATGAGGACCGGCAGGTCGCGGCGGATGCCGGCCAGCAGCGCAGGGTCCGCCAGCCGGGGCGCCGGCGCCAACAGCGAGGGGATCAGCCCGTCCGGTATTTCCCAACCGCACCAGGGGTCGGCGACGTAGGCATCCACCTCGGCCTCGTCGCGCGACAGCCACTCGTAGCCCGTGCGGTGTTCGAACCCGGCATTGAACGCCTCCAGTCCGGCGGGCGCTTCGGCCATGCCCTCCGCCAGCGCGTCCAGCGCCGTCGATCCGGACAACACGACCCCCGACCATGTCGATGCATGATCGAGCACGGCCGCCTGCGCCGCGAAAGAGCCCATCGAATGCCCGAACAGGAACAACGGCAGGCCATCGTGCCGGGCGCGCAGCGCGGAGCCGAACTGGGCGACGTCGGCGATCAGCCCGTCGAAGCCCGCCGCGCCGAAGTCCCCCAGCCGGCCCTGGGCGCTGCGGCCATGTCCGCGGTGATCGACCGCATACGCAAGAAAGCCGGCCGCATTGAGCGCCTTCGCGAAGCGCGCATAACGCTCGCCATGTTCGGCCAGGCCGTGGGCGATCTGCACCACGCCGATGGGTTGGCCGGCGACATCGGCCCAGGCGTAGGTGAAGATCTCCGTGCCGTCGGCGGTGGAGCGGAAGGATGAAGGGGTCGTGTGCATGGTTCGATCATCACATGGTGGTGGGGGGCTGTCACGTGCGGAAGGACTCGAGCGCCGCATGGCGAACTCGCAGGATTTCCACGGTTTTGTCCTTAGCCTTGACTCGATAGAGCAAGATGTAATTCTTATGCACGACCAGCTCACGGACATATCCTGGCAAACCTGGTCGACCTTCGCGGCCAACGAGTGGGAACATCGCCAACCGTCCGGCCTTCTCACGCAGCTCTTCTACAAACTCCAGCGCTGTGATCGGCCCGTCCTGAGCTACGTGGTCGACGATGCGTTCGAGATCAGACTCTGCCATCGGGCGCCAGGCGATCCGGTATTGGCGAGGCCGTCGCGTCGCCATCGATCAATCACTCGATGGAGTCGCTCGGCCCTTTGCGGCGAGAGCATCGAAGCTCATGATTCTTCTTCCGCTGCCTTGCGACGAGCAATACGGCGCCCCATCCGCGCCATCACCTCCTCGTGGGGAATGCTCGGCCTTGGATCGTCGATCGCCTCTTGCACCTCCAGCGCGAGCTTTTTCGCGAACGCCGCTGCCTGGTGAGCTTCGCGCATCGCCTCTGCCCTCCCTCGGCGCCTGCCGGCCACCTCTTTGATTGAGGGATTCCACTCACTCGCGTCGAATGTCCCGCCGGTTATGCCGACATCACGAAGGACGTTGATCGCCACCGACGGGCTGCCGAAGCGGCGCGGTTCAGCGCTGCGCGCCTTGGCCAGGACGACCGATTCACCACTGCGCGTGGCAATCCGGATCAAGAAGGCGCCGTCCTTGCCCAGCAGCGTGACGCTTTCAACGCCGCCGGCGGCGCTGGCAGCGCGTAGCTGTTCGATGGTCATACTTCGCACGGTCCAACTTCCTCTGACAGGGTTTCTAGCTTGATTGTGCACGTTTGCTTGATTTTATGCACAAAACTTCAAGAAAACCGCTGTCACTCCGTTGATTGGCAAGTTACAACCGACAGAACCGATCAAGGGTCAGGCCGCGGATCTTCCGCCTTGGCAGCCCTCCCCACGGACTGCAACAATGGCGCCCATGGAACGCGCCACTCGCCAACGTCATTCGATCCGCTCGGTCATGGAAACCGCCGGGCGCCCGCTGCTTCCGGCCGAGGTATTGGCCGAGGCCCAACGCGACGTGCCGGCCCTGGGCCTGGCGACCGTCTATCGCAACCTCAAGCAGATGATCGAAGCGGGCGAGCTCAAGCTCGTGGAGCTGCCGGGCGAGCCGCCCCGCTACGAACTGGCCGGCCACAAGCACCATCATCATTTCCGCTGCGACACCTGCCATCGCGTGTTCGACGTGTACGCCTGCCCGGGCGACATGCAGAAGCTGGCGCCCCGGGGCTTTCGCGTGCGCGGCCATGAGCTGACGCTGTACGGCTCGTGCGACGATTGCTCGCGTGGTGCCGCCAGGCCGCGCGCGGCCAAGCGCGCGTCGCCTGCCTGATGGCTCATGGATTCCCGCGCCAGTCGGCTGCTCCACCTGCTCGATGTCCTGCACGACCGCCGCCGGCCGGTAGCCGCGGCGACGCTGGCGGCGGACCTCGGCGTCAGCCTGCGCACCATCCGCGGTCGAGAGCACCGGCGCGCGCTACCCGGTACGCCGGCACGTGCTGATCCGGCGCTGGCGCAAGGCCGAGCACGACCGGCACGGGGAAAGCCGCGCCGGTCACTCCTGACAGAATCTGGCAGCAGCCGGCGATACAGTGTTCCGACGACCTGACCCGGCGACCAGGACGACGGGAAGGCGATCCAACCCAACCGACGAGGACACGATCATGAGCCAGGACATCCCGAGCAACGACACCCCGGTTCTCCATACCAATCCGCAGTCGCGCGGCCAGGTCGCCCACTGGATGCTCGAAGAGCTCGGCATTCCGTACGAATTGAAGATCGTCGAATTCGGCCCGGCGGGCGTGAAGTCGCCGGCCTACCTGGCGATCAACCCGATGGGCAAGGTTCCCGCGCTGCAGCACCGCGGCCGCGTCGTGACCGAGACCGCGGCGATCTGCGCGTATCTGGCCGACGCCTATCCGCAAGCCGGCCTCGCGCCGGCACTCGACGCGCCGGAGCGCGCCGACTACCTGCGCTGGCTGTTCTTCGTCGCCGGCCCGCTGGAATCGGCGATGCTGTCGCTGTCCAGCAATGCGCAGGTCGACCCGGTCGCGGCCGGCTACGGCAGGGTCGAGGACGTCGTCGATACGCTCGACCGCTTGTTGACCGGCCGGACCCATATCGCCGGCGACCGGTTCACCGCCGCCGACCTGGTGATGGCCGCCTACGTCGGCTGGTACATGCAGTTCAAGCTGCTCGAGGCGCGGCCGTCATTCGAAGCCTATGCCACCTTGCACCGGCAACGGCCGGCCGCGCAACGGCTGGCGGCGGCGGCAGCGGCGAAAGACTGATCGCCCGGGGGCCGGGTTCGCGGACTGGGAGCGTGATGCGCGGCGTTCGCAAGGCGCCGCGTTCCACGCAGGTGGCGATACGGAAGAAAATCGACGATATCTGGAAGGCAGGCGCTTTCAGCGTGACCAACCGCTGGCCGCGGCAATGGCCGCGGTGACCATACCAGGCGAGCGTGAAGCTCAGAGCCGCACGCGACCACCGTCCGATCGGAAGACATGCCCATGGATCGCCGAAGATTTCTCAGCGCGGGTGTCGAACGGGGCACGGCAGTGATCGCCGGATCGCTGCTGGCCGCGACGGCGCCGCTGGCGCAGACCCCGCCGAACCGCCGACAGGAGACCCCGTTGCCCAGCACCCGCCCCAATGCGGGCCGCAAGGCGCGCGTGTTCATCACCGGCTCGGCCGACGGCTTGGGCCGTGCGGCGGCCGCGACGCTGCTCGCCGAGGGCCACGAGGTCGTCGTCCACGTGCGCTCGAAAGCCCGGCTGCCCGCGGTCGAGGCGCTCGTCGACCGGGGCGCGATCGCGACGATCGGCGACCTGTCGGATCTGGCGCAGATCCGCGACCTGGCCGGCCAGGTCGATGCGATCGGCCGGATGGACGCGATCATCCACAACGCGGGCATCATCTCCGGCGCTCCGCTGCTCGTCGTCAACGTCGTCGCCCCGTACCTGCTGACGGCGCTGATCCAGCGCCCGCAGCGCCTGCTCTACCTGAGCAGCAGCATGCACCGAGGCGGGCGCGCCGATCTGGCCGGTCTGGACTGGTCCGGCCGCACGGCCACGGGCAACTACTCGGACAGCAAGCTGTTCGTCACCGCGCTGACCGCCGCCGTCGCGCGGCGATGGCCCGACGTGTTCAGCAACGCCGTCGATCCGGGCTGGGTGCCGACCCGGATGGGTGGCGCGAACGCGCCCGACGACCTGCGGCTCGGACACCTGACGCAGGAGTGGCTCGCGACCAGCGACGACTCGCGGGCGCTGACCAGCGGCGGGTACTGGCACCACCAGCAGCGCCAGGCGCCGCATCCGGCCGTCGGCGACACGAAGTTCCAGGACCTGCTGCTCGGCGAACTGGCTCGCGCCACCGGCACGACGCTGCCGGGGTGATCCACTCGCGCGTACGGAAGTCCCGCTCCCGCTAAGCGCCGGCCTCCTTCAGCAACCAGTCGCGAAACGCGACCAGCCGCGGCAGGCCGGCGCTCTCCGGCCGGTAGACGGCGTAGTAGGCGAGCTCGGACGGAAAGCGGATCTTCGGGAACAATCGCACGACCCGCCCGGCCGCCAGATCATCGCGGGCCATCACGCTGCGGGCGAGCGCGACGCCCCGCCCTTCGCTGGCCGCCTGCAGCACGGCCGCTGAATTGTTGATCCGCATGCCGCGCGAACTCGCCACGCCGGGCACGCCGGCTTTCTGGAACCACATGCTCCAGGTCGGAAAGCCCGGGTGCCCGTCCATCGAAAGATCGTGGATCAGCGTCATGCCCGCCAGGTCGCCGGGCTTGCGCAAAGCCCGATGCTGCCGCAGCAACTCGGGCGAGCACACCGGATACACCTCCTCGTCCATCAGTTTTTCCGCCTTCAGGCCCGGCCAGGTGCCCGTTCCGTAACGCACGCCGATGTCCACCAACCGGTCAGCGAAGTCCACGGGTCGGTTGCTGGTTTCCAGGCGCACGTCCGTGTCCGGGCACACCGCCTGGAATCGATCGAAACGCGGCAGCAGCCACTTCGCGGCGAATGCCGGGCTGACGGTGACGGTCAGCACGCGGCCGGGCACGCCCTCCTTGAGCCGCTCGAGCCCCATGCTTACCCGGTCGAAGCCCGCCCGGATGTCGGGCAACGCGCGTGCCGCCGCCTCGGTGGCGACGAGCCGTGCCTTGCCGCCGGCGCTGCGCACGAACAACGGCGTTCCCAACCACTGCTCGAGGCCGCGCACCAGTTGGCCGACGGCGGCCGGCGTGACGTTGAGCTCGCGCGCCGCCGCCGAAAAGCTCTGGTGACGGGCACTGGCCTCGAACGCCCGCAGTGCATTCAGATGGATCGGCAACTTCATCGATTCAAATTAAAGTTTTTCTTTCCATCAAGGAAACTTTATCTCGTTTGCGATTGAACCGAAAGCAGCCAAGAATGCTTGCCTGAAGACGATCCGGGCTAGCGGAGCGAAAACGATGTCGGCATTCTCGACTGCCATCGGAAGCGAATGATTTTCTTCCAGATCTGATCGCCGTCGTGGGCCTGCGATGCACAAGGCATCCGGCGCCCATCCCCTGTCCCTTTGGAGAAGAACATGATGCATGACTGGAGTGCCTAGCCGCTCATGCTGATCAACGCAGATTTCTCGCGCCGCGCCACCGTGACGCCGCGGCAGTACCAATGGGTCGCATCGCCCCACGGACGCGTCGAGCGCGTGATGCTGGACCGGATCGGCAGCGAAAAAGCGCGCGCGACCAGCATCGTCCGCTACGCGCCGCGGTCGACCTTTCCTCGCCACCCGCATCCGGCGGGCGAGGAGATACTGGTCCTGTCGGGCACCTTCTCCGAAGGGGATTCGCACTATCCGGCCGGCTGGTATCTGCGCAGCCCGCCGGGCTCCAGCCACCAGCCGTTCAGCGATGAGGGCGCGCTGATCTTCGTGAAGCTGCGGCAGATGTCGGCGAGTGAAACCGGTCTGCTGCGTATCGACACCCGGGATCCGTCGCGCTGGACGACCCGTGACGGCCGCGAATCCTGCCCGCTGTTCGCCGACGACGTCGAGCAGGTGTCGATCGAGCGCGCGCCGGCCGGCGCATGCCTGTATCTGAAGACCGGCCATCTCGCCGACCAAGGAAAATGACTCAAGACGATTCCGCTCAGACAAGCGACTCTCCCGCCCTGCTGCCCGAACGGGTCCAGCGCGGCAACATCTGGCGGCTGTCGATCGCCCAGGCGCTGGCCGGCGCGAACTCGGTGGTCGTCTATGCGGTCGGCGCGATCGTCGGCGACAAGCTGGCGCCGACGCCGATCCTGGCCACCTTGCCGATCTCGATCTTCGTCGTCGGCATGGCGGCGTGCATCCTGCCTGCCGGCGCGATCGCTCGGCGACATGGCCGGCGCACGGCCTTCCTGGCGGGCACCGGAGCCGGCGTGCTGACCGGACTGCTGGCGATGCTCGCGGTCATCATCGGCTCGTTCTGGCTGTTCTGCCTGGCGACGTTCTTCGGCGGCGGCTACGCCGCCGTCGTGCTGACCTTCCGCTTCGCGGCGGCCGATGGGGTGGCGCCGAACCGGCGCGCCCGCGCGCTGTCGCTGGTGATGGCGGGCGGCGTCGTCGCCGGCATCATCGGCACCCAGCTCGTGACGCTGACGATGGACCTATGGCCTCGGCACGTGTTCGCGGTCACCTTCCTCATGCAAGGCCTCGTCGCCGCGGTCTCGGCGTTCATCCTGCTCGGCGTCCGGTTGCCGATGCCGACGGCCGAGGAGAAAGCCGGCGGCCGGCCGCTCTCGACGATCGCGCGGCAACCGCGTTTCGTCGCGGCGGTCGTCAGCGGAGCGGTCTCCTACATGCTGATGAACTTCCTGATGACCGCCGCGCCGCTGGCCATGCACCTGTGCGGCCATACGCAGGAATCGGCCAATATGGGCCTGCAATGGCATGTGATCGCGATGTACGCGCCGAGCTTTTTCACCGGCAGCCTGATCACCCGTTTCGGTACGGGGCGCGTGGCGACGGCGGGCCTGCTGCTGACCGGGCTGTCGGCCGTCGTCGGATTGGCCGGCGTCGACGTCGCGCACTTCTGGGCGACGCTGATCCTGCTGGGCCTGGGCTGGAACTTCGGATTCCTGGGTGCTTCGGCGCTGGTTCTCGAATGCCACCGGCCTGAAGAAAAGACGCGGGTCCAGTCGCTGAACGATTTCATCGTCTTCGGCTTGATGGCCTTGGGCTCGTTCTCGTCCGGTGGGCTGCTCAGCGTTTATGGCTGGGACACCGTGCTCTGGGTGTCGTTCGCGCCGCTCGCGCTGGCCGTGGTGGCGCTGGCGATGGCGCTGCGAAGGAGGTCGCCGGTGATGGCCGAGCCGGAGCGCTCTTCGTAGCGAACGCGCGGTAAATCGGACGAGCTGATCGGCGCGTTCGAGCGGATCGAGCACAGCGTGGGTTAGTCAGCGGCCGGCGGCACGTCGATCAGCAGGTCCGATCGGTACTGTTCCCCTTCACCGAGGCTGAAGTAACCCAGCGGATTGGCCACGACGCGGCATCGATGCGGCCGGCCTTCCCGCGGCTGCGTATCGACGTAGTCGACCGCGCAGTGCAGATGGCCGTGCAGCCACAGCTCGGCCCAGGGCAGCAGCTCGTCCAACGCGTTGCAGAAGCCGGCCGTGCCCGGCACGAGGCCGAAGCGCGGATCGGCGCTGCGCAGGCTGGGGGCGAAGTGCGTCACGGCGACGGTCGGCCCCGCGAACGGTTTCGCCAGCGCCTCGCGCAGCCATGCCTGGCAGTCGAGCGCGATCTCGCGCACGCCGTCGGCCAGCACCCTTTGTCCGTCGCGCAGAAACGAGAATTTCTCCAGGTAGTCATTGGCCGCCGCGAACGCGCGCTGGCGATGCAACGGCAGACCGCCGGCCTCGTCGGCCCCCGCCTCCGTACCCGCCTCGATCGAAGCCAGCGCGTCGAAGTCGGACCATAGCGTCGTGCCGATGAAGCGCACGCTGTCGATGACGAGCGTCTCGCGCTCGAGCCAGGTGATGCCCAGGCGCCCACAGGCATCGCGCAGGCGCTGGTGGACGTCGTCGAACTCCTGGTCGTCGTACTCGTGGTTGCCGGGTAGGTACAGCACCGATCGCCACGGGCCGCGGCCCGGCGCGAACCGCGCCAGACCGAAGTCCTCTTCGGTCAGCCGGGAGCGATGGTGATAGGAGCCGACATCGCCGGCCACCACCAGGACGTCGGCGCCCGGCGCCGGCTCGAACCGCCAGTCGGGCTGGCTTTCCAGATGCACGTCGGACACTAGTTGCAGCCGCAACGGGGCTGCGGATGGACTTGCACGAACCTCGTCTGTCTCTCGCATGTTCACACCGTCTTCTCGCTTCGTACTCCACGGCGCCGACTGCGGGCGCCGGTAGCACGCGTCTCCCCCATGGGGTGTCAGCCCATCAGCGTATACGCATTCGTTGAAGCGTGTGACCGGCGCGTGAACGGAAACGCGCCTGCTGATCAGTGTTCGTGCAGTCCTTCCCGAGCCTGCATGGGATCGCTCATCCCCGTTGTCTGCGACGCCGGCCCCATAGCGTCAGCATTGCCAGGCCGCCCGTCATCATCGCCCAGGTGGACGCCTCGGGCACCGGGATGACCGCGGGGACGCCGCTCAACTAGACCGCGTAGTCGCGCGAGCAGCAGTCGGCCTCGTTGAAGCCTAGCCGCAGCTTGTACAGCTTGCCTTCTTCGAAGGCATGGTCGGTGGTGACGGTCAGAATCTCGCTGCCCTCGGCCGAGCCGCTGCCAGTCGCTGTCGCTATGCGATGACGACCGCGCTGGATCTCCAGCGCCTTCAGCAACTCGGGTTCGATGAACACGCCGCTGCCGAAGCGGTATTTCTCGAATCCCTTGGCCGCGCCGTCGATCTTGAACACGACGTCCTCGTTGTCCGAAAAACCGCGGATGTTGAAGCGCATGCCGCTGGCCCGGGGCCCGCCTTCGACCATCACGCCGGGCGCGTCGCGAACGAGCTCGAAGATGTTGTCCGCCTGGCGCCGCTCCATCTCGTTGCGGTTCAGCACGGTGTTGGAATTGTCGGGAGGAATCTCGACGTCGGGGGCCTGCTCCGAGGACGCCGTCACCTCGACCGGCGCGAGCGCCGGACGCGGCGAATCCTCGGCGTGCAGGCTGCCGATCCCCGCAAGCGCGACGCACCACGCCACGCATGGGCGGCCGACGAACGACGCTGACATGGGCATCATCGGCCGGACGACCCGCAGGCCTCACTCGGAAACCTGCGGGTCGGCACGGCGCGCAACGCGTCCACGTAGAAGCCCGCGGCCGCGCCGGCCAATGCGAGCAGCGACCAGCCGAACGCCCGGTGCGCGCGTCCGGACGGGCTGCGCAGCGCGGGCGTCAGCACGGCTGCCAGCGCCAGCGGCAGGCCCACCTGCCCCAGCGCGCCCAGCCATAGCGCGGCGGGGCCGGCCAGGCCCGAGGCCCGGAACCCGGCGCGGCCGCACAGCCACAAGACCACCAGGCCCCGCAGCCTGGCGCGCGAGACGCCCGGCACGCCGGTGAACTCGGGCAACGCGGTCAGCGCGAAGCCGGCGGCGGCGGCCATCGCGAAGCCGAATACCAGTTCGTGCGCATGCCAGACCAGCGGCCCGCCGGCGACGGCCGGCGGCGGCAAGCCGGCGGCCAGCACCGGGCTCCACAGGCCCAGCAGAACGATGGCCGAGGCCATCGCGAGCAGGAAGAAGGGCCGCATGCCGCACATCCAGACCGGATGCCCGATGCGCCAGAACGGCCGGACGCTCGGGAAGCCGTTCATGTCGGCAGGTGATCGCTGCTCGCGCTCACAGGCGGGCGCGGGAACCGCCGTCGCTCTCCGTTCGGCCGCGGTCGGCTCAACAGCCATCTTGGGCAGACGCCGAAGCGACGAAGCGATCCACCGCGTGCCACGTGCCCATCGCTCGCGCCAGGCCGCTCGCCGCGTCCGGCAGCCCGAACGCCGCGCGCACTCGCGGGTGCTGCTGCAACTCGGCCGCGCAGCCGTGCACCAGTGCCTCGCCGCGCGACAGCACGTCGCCCGGCTGTTCGTAGCGGGCCACGATGCGGCCGGGTTCGGCGGCCATCACCAGCACGTCGTCGGCCAGGCGAACGGCCTCCATCAGGTCGTGCGTGATCAGCAGCACGGCCATGCCGGTTCGCGCCTGACGCGCGAGCTGCTGATTCCGCGATACTTGCGTGGCAATCAGGAGCGCAAGATGTGGCAAGAAGTGATTGAGCGGTTCGAGCAGCAGGCCCCCGGAGCGATGATGGCGCACCTGGCGCTGGACCATGCGATGCCGGCGAGCTGGATCG
>JASGFT010000161.1:0-11268 GCA_047605425.1 Burkholderiaceae bacterium
CCGGCGATCGCGCAGCCCCGAGCGTCGCGGCGAACCGACGGGCGCGCCCGCGCCCGACCTCGCCGCCGCGCTCACCTCGCCGCGCCCACGCGCCACACCGTATCGCCGAGGTCGTCGCTGACCAGCAAGCCGCCGCGGCCGTCGAGCGCGACGCCGACCGGCCGGCCTTTCGCGCGTTCGTCGGCGTCGAGGAATCCGCTCAGCACGTCGGCCGGCGGGCCGTCGGGACGCCCGGCCGAGAACGGTACGAAGACGACCTTGTAGCCGCTCTTCGGGCGGCGGTTCCACGAGCCGTGCTGCGCGACGTACAGGCCTTCGCGCCACGACGGCAGGATCGGCTCGCCGCGCGCGAAGGCGATGCCCAGCGACGCGGTATGCGGCCCCAGCGCATAGTCGGGCACCAGCGCGCGGGCGACCAGGTCGGGGCGCTGCGGCGTCACGCGCTCGTCGACGTGCGAGCCATAGTAGCTGTACGGCCAGCCGTAGAAGCCGTCGCGCCGCACCGAGGTCACGTAGTCGGGCACCAGGTCGCTGCCGATCTCGTCGCGCTCGTTGACGGCCGTCCACAGCTCGCCGGTCAGCGGCTCCCAGTCCATGCCGTTCGGATTGCGCAGGCCGGTCGCGAACAGCCGCTTGGCCGGCGGCCGCGACGCGTCGGCCGGCAGGTCGATCTCCCAGATCGCCGCGCGCCCTTCCTCCTCGTGCATCCCGTTCTCGGCGACGTTGCTGTTCGAGCCGACCGTCACGTACAGCCGCCGGCCGTCACGGCTGGCGATGACGTTCTTGGTCCAGTGGTGATTGCGGCCGGCCGGCAGATCGGTCACGCGTTCCGGCTCGCCGTCGGCGCGGGTCTGGCCTTCGCGGTAACGGACGCGCAGCAGCGCGTCGGCATTGGCGACGTACAACTCGTCGCCGACCAGCGCCATGCCGAACGGCGAATGCAGGCCCTCGAGAAACGCGCTGCGCAGCTCGGCCACGCCGTCGCCGTCCGCGTCGCGCAGCAGCGTGATCCGGTCCGCGCTGGGCGTCGCCGCGCCGGCCATCGCCTTCACCTTGCCGGCAACCCATTCGCGAAAGCCCGAGGGCTCGCGCGCCGGCTTGTTGCTCTCGGCGACCAGGACGTCGCCGTTGGGCAGCACGTACAGCCAGCGCGGATGCGCGAGCCCGCGCGCGAACGCCGTGACGCGCGCGCCGGGTGCCGCCACCGGCGCATCGCGCTCCGACGTCCAGCCGACGGCCCGGGCGATGCTGACGGTGGGCAGCAGCGTCGAGCGCGGCGGCGGCAGCTTCGGCGCCGGCCCGATGCCGTCGCTGACCGGCAGCTTGGCCACGTCGCCGCAGCCGGCCAGCGGCGCGAACGACGCGGCGACGAGCAAAGCCGCGTACGCGCCGGTCCGTCGCGCGCGCCGCGGCCCGGCCCGCGACCGAACGCGCCGGCCGCCCCACGGATCAACGCCCGAACGGATGCCCGGACGGACGTCCGCATGGACGCGCGAAAGAGCACGGAGCACGCCGCTCACCGTTCGCTCCTCGCCGAACCCGGCCGCTCAGCGAGCCGCCGCCTTCAGTGCCTGATCGAGGTCGGCGATCAGGTCATCGATGTGCTCGATGCCGACCGACAGGCGCACGGTATCGGCGGTCACGCCCGCCTTGCGCAACTCCTCGTCGTTCAACTGGCGATGCGTGGTCGAGGCCGGATGCGTGGCCAGCGAGCGTACGTCGCCGATGTTCACCAGCCGCACGAACAGGCCCAGCGCGTCGAGGAAACGCTCGCCGGCCTCGCGCCCGCCCTTCAGGCCGAAGGTCAGCACGCCCGATCCGCGGCCGTTCAGGTACTTCTGCGCGAGCGCGTGCTCGGGCTGGCCGGGCAGCGCCGCGTAGTTGACCCACGACACGTCGTCGCGCCCTTCGAGGAACTTCGCGATCGCCAGCGCGTTGTCGCAGATCCGGTCCATCCGCAGCGCCAGCGTCTCGATGCCCTGCAGGATCATGAACGCGTTGAACGGCGAGAGCGCCGCGCCGGTATTGCGCAACGGCACGACGCGCGCGCGGCCGATGTACGCGGCCGGCCCCAGCGCCTCGGTGTAGACGACGCCGTGGTAGCTGATGTCCGGCTCGTTGAGCCGCTTGAACCGCGCCTTGTGCTCGGCCCACGGAAACTTGCCGCTGTCGACGATCGCGCCGCCCAGGCTCGAGCCGTGCCCGCCCAGGTACTTGGTCAGCGAATGCACGACGATGTCGGCGCCGTGCTCGATCGGACGCAGCAGGTACGGCGACGGCACCGTGTTGTCGACGATCAACGGCACGCCATGCGCGTGCGCGATCCGGGCGATCTCGGCGATGTCGGTGATGTTGCCGCGCGGGTTGCCGATCGACTCGACGAACACCGCCTTGGTCCGGTCGTCGATCAGCCGTCCGAACGCTTCGGGGTCGCGATAGTCGGCGAAGCGGGTCTCGATGCCGAACTGCGGCAGCGTGTGCGCGAACAGGTTGTAGGTGCCGCCGTACAGCGCGCTCGACGACACGATGTTGTCGCCGGCCTCGGTGATCGTCTGGATCGCATAAGTGACCGCCGCCTGGCCCGAGGCCAGCGCCAGCGCGGCGATGCCGCCCTCGAGCGCCGCGACGCGCTGCTCGAGCACGTCGGTCGTCGGGTTCATGATCCGCGTGTAGATGTTGCCGGGCACTTTCAGGTCGAACAGATCGGCGCCGTGCTGCGCGTTGTCGAACGCGTAGGCGACCGTCTGGTAGATCGGTACCGCGACGGACTTGGTCGTCGGCTCGGGCGAATAGCCGGCATGCACCGACAGGGTTTCGAATTTCCAGTTCTTCGACATGAGGTCTCCTGCTGGGGATGATGAGGTGATCGGCCGGAGCGCGACCGGCCGCCGTCGCGCGTGACGATCGGATCGCCGGCCAGGATAACCCGATCGGCCGGCATCACGGCCCCGGCACGACGGCCAGCCCGTCCGGAGCGACTCGCGATCCTGCGGTGGACCGGCGCGCGCGCCTACCAGGAATTCGTCGGATCGTTATCGGTCCGGCGGCGATTTCCTTATCAGAAGATCGTGGAAGGCGGATCGCCGGCCGCGACTTAACATCGACGCCTCGATCGGGCGCCGGCGCTCGCTCTGCCGCGTCCGGACGCCCCGCCCCCGCCGACCCCGGCCCATCGAATCCGCGCTGCCGAATCCGCTGCGCGGAACCCCTACCGATAGCCTTGCCATGTCCGACCGATTGAACGTGATCGCCGTCTCCGGCAGCCCGAACCACCCGTCGAAGACCGACACGCTGCTGAACGCGGTGATCGCCGAGTTGGGATCGAAGCGCCCCGTCGACGCCCGCTCGGTGCGCCTGTCGGCGCTGCACCCCGAGCTCGGCGCGACGCTGCAGCGCCCGGGCGCCTCGCGCAAGGTCGCCGACGCGCTGGATCTGATCGAGGGCGCCGATCTGCTGGTGGTCGGCACGCCGGTCTATCGCGGCGCGTACAGCGGCCTGTTCAAGCACCTGTTCGATCTGGTCCACCAGGACGCGCTGCGATCGAAGCCGGTGATGCTGGTCGCGACCGGCGGCAGCGAGCGCCACTCGCTGGTCATCGATCACCAGTTGCGACCGCTGTTCGCATTCTTCCAGTCGCTGCCGCTGCCGCTCGGCGTCTACGGCACGGACCGCGACTTCGCGGACGGCCGGATCGCCAGCGACGCGCTGTCGGCGCGCATCGCGCTGGCCGTGCAGTACGCGCTGCCGTGGCTGGATTCGCATCGCGCCGAACGGCCCGAGCCGCTGAGGCTGTCGGCCTGATCGACCGGGCCCGACCGCCCCCCTGACCGCCCTCTGCGTCGGGGCCGGTTCGCGCGCATCGGACGGACCCGGCGTGCCCTTCGGCGCGGGCCGCTCGTATCGGGCGAATCCGTACGCAACCAACGGACGGACCGCGTACCGCCCCGGCCCGTACGGCGCGGCCCGTCCTTCAGCCGAGCTCGTGATCGAACGTCGCCGCGACATCCAGCTTTTGCTTCAGCAGCCCGGCCTGCAGGAAGAAATCCGCGGTGCGCTGCTGATCCGACAACACGACCGCGTCGAGCGGCACCCAACGCGTCGCCCGCCGCTCGAATTGCAGGCGCGCGGCTCGCGCCGGGATTCCGATGATGCGCGCCAACGAGTCCGAGTATTCGTCGACGTGCTGGTACGACCACTGCTGCGCGCGCACGACGCGCTGCGTGAAATCGGCCAGCGCCGCGCGCTTGGTGGCCAGCGCGGTCTCGGTGCCGGCAAGAAAACCCAGTCCGCTGGACAAGCCTCGGCCGTCGACCAGCACCCGCGCCTGGCTGGCGGTCTCGGCCATCGCCGTATACGGTTCCCAGGTCGCCCAGGCATCGAGCGCCCCCTGCGTCAGCGCGAGCTTGGCGTCCGCCGGCGGAATGAACCGAAACGACGCGTCGTTGCCGCTCAGTCCCGCCGAGGCCAGCGCCTTCAACGCGATGAAATGGCCGATCGAGCCGCGATTGGTTCCGATCGACCGGCCTTTCAGGTCGGCGGCGTTCTTCAGCGGCGAATCGGGACGCACGAGCACGGCCGTGCCGTACGGATCCGACCGATTGGCGGCGAACGCCTTGATCCGCACGCCGGCGGCCAGCGCGAAGATCAACGGCGCATCGCCGATCGTGCCGAAATCCACGGCCCCGGCATTCAACGCCTCGGCCAGCGGCGCGGCGGCGGGAAACTCGGCCCAGCGGATCTCGTAGGGCAGGTCGCGCAGCGCGTCGGCCGCTTCCAGCAACGCGCGCAGCCCGCCCTTCTGGTCGCCGGCCTTCAACACGACGGCGTCGGCGCGAGCGGACGACAACGCGGCCGCGCCGCCGACCAGCGCGAGGCCGGCGGCCAGGAAGCCGCGGCGCGCAGCGGCTCCGCTCCGTTCGGATGCGAGAGCGGAACGGCCGGCAGGCTCGTTCACGGTTTCAGGGAAAGGCGGCCGCGGAGCGGCCGAATCGGAGCGGTCGGTGTTCATCATCTGTCTCGCGGGAGTCGGGGGATGCGCGGGCGGCTGCCGTCGAATGCGCCGCGCTCGCGCCGCACCGACCTTAGGAGAAATCGAACACGCGGACAACGAAGGGATTCTTCGATCGTTATCACCATGCACACGCGCGTGCTTAGTCCGATCGCTGCATTGCTTGGATGAATCGCTTGCTTGATCGGCCGACACCGGGACCGTCGGACTCTCGTCCGTCCTCGGCAACACGAGCGAAATCGATGAGCATCGACGACAATTCCGCTCCGCCGGCATCGGGCTGCGTCCCACCTGCGTCGACCGAACGCCGGCGCGGCCTGGCCGGGCTGGCGTCGGCGGCACTGGCCGCGACCGCGGCGGCCCTGGCAGGCGGATGGCCTGCACGCGCGATCGCGCAAGGCGCGACGGCCGGGCGCGGCGGCGGGACGCTGCGCATCGGTTATCAGACGTCGTCGACGCTGAGCGTCGTGCTCGAGCCGCAGCGCACGCTCGAACAAGCGCTGGCCTCGTCGAACGTCGACTTCAGCGGCCCGCCAGCAGGTTCGACGCGATGTTGATCGACAGTGCCAGGATCGCCAGGTTGAACAGGTACGACAGCAGCGCCTGCGCCAGCACCGTGCGGCGCATCGTGCGCGAGGCGATCGCCACGTCGGCCGTCTGCTGCGCGATCGCGATCGTGAACGAAAAGTACAGGAAGTCCCAGTAGTCGGGTTCGAGCCCGTCATCCGGAAAGCGCAGTGCCGGCGGATCGGGTCGCTGGTAATACAGGTTCGCGTAGTGCATGCCGAAGACCAGCGCATTGCCGAGCCACGCGCCGATGATCGTCGACGCGGCCAGCGCGGCACCCAGCGGACGCCCGTTCGGCCCGGACAGCAGCAGCTCGAACACGACGGCCGCCAGACTCATCACGGGCCCGATCGCCGCCAGCGCCAGATCGACCCAGCCGCTGTCGTCCAGCCACCGCGCGCGATAGCGCACGCCCTGCGCATCGGCGCGGGACATCAGCACGACGAGGCAGCCCAGGTACAGCCAGTTCGCGGTGTTCCAGCCGAGCAGCACCCGGCTGACCAGCGGCCAGGCCGACGGCGACGCCGCACCGGCCAGCACGCCGGCCAGCGCCGACAGCATCAGCCATGGACGGCTGGTGATCAGGTTCGTGCGGCGCCTGGACATCGCGCGAGTCTACGCCGACGGCGACGGGTGGATGAGCCGCTCGCGGCTCGCGCCGGATGCCGGGCCGTGACACCGCCGGCGAGCCCCGGACCCGGATCGACGCGCGGATGTGAGACGATTCCGCCATCGTCCGGACCGTCCCCTTCAGGAGAGCACGACTGATGATCGTCGTCCGCCGCACCCCGGCCTCGCGCCGGCCCCGTCGATTCGCCGTCGGACGCGCGCTCGCCTGCGCGCTGGCCGCCGGCGGTCTGGCCGTCGGCCACGGTATCGCCCACTCCGCCGTGCCCAAGCCGTCGGCCGCGCTGACCAAGGAAGTGACCGAGGCCTGCATCAAGGCCAGTGACCTGCACAAGGCGCGGGCGGCCGGCAAGCCGATCGAGTTCGACGACCAGATCGGCATGACGGCGCTGCTGATCGAAGGCGAGGTGATGCTGTCGCGCACCAAGTCGCGCAAGGGACGCGTGCTGTGCCTGTTCGACAAGGTCACGCGCAACGCGTTCGTCGGCGACGCGACCGGCCTGATCACGAACCGGCGCTGACCGCCACCGCGCGCCAGGCGCGCGGTGGCGCGGCAGGGAGGCGGGACGCGTGGGCAGCCTCACGCAAACGCCCACGTCATGTCCACGTCACGCGAAAAGGCCCGCGCGAGGCGGGCCCGTCGACCTTGGCCGGAAACCGGTCAGGCTACCTTGCGATCCAGCACCTCGACGTTGGCGCCGTCGATCGGCACGCGGCGCGGCTTCATCGCCTCGGGAACCTCGCGGACCAGGTCGATGTTCAGCAGGCCGTTCTGGAACGACGCGCCCACGACCTTGACGTGCTCGGCAAGCTGGAACCGGTGCTCGAAGTCACGGGTGCCGATGCCGCGGTGCAGGTAAGTGCGCTGATTCTCTTCGCGCTGCTTGCGGCCGGTGACCTTCAGGCTCTCGTTCTCGACCTCGATGTCCAACTCGGACCGGTCGAAGCCGGCGACCGCCATCGTGATCCGGTACTGGTTCTCGCCCGACAGCTCGATGTTGTAGGGCGGATAGCTCGGCTGGGCATCATTGCGCAGCGACGAATCGAGCAGGTTCGCGAAACGGTCGAAACCGATGGCCGAACGATACAGCGGAGCAAAATCGAAAGTACGCATGGTCATATCCTCTTAGTCGATCAAGCGATACGGTTTGTTCACGGGCCCGTCGTCGGCACCCGTGCATCCAAAATAGGAGCCGTCGCACGGGTTTCAAGCCCTTTTTTCAGGTTTTTTTCAGCCCTTTTTTCCTGACGCCCCGTTCCCCGAAGGACGCGATGCACCGATGGCCCGACGCCCCCGCAATCCGTTGTTCGCGACGCTGGACGCGCTGACTCGCGGCGCGCGACGCCTCCAACGTGCCGCCCGCAAGAATCCGCTGGCCGTCGCCACCGAGCGCAGCGCACGCAAGGCGGCCAGGCAGGCCGCCCGCCAGACCGAGCGGCAGATCCGCCAGGCCGGCGAGCAGTGGCGGCGAGCGACCGGGCAGGCGATCGACGCCACGCGCGAGGCCAACCAACGGCAAGCCCGGCGCGCCGCCGACCTGGCGCGACAGGCGCTGACCGGCGTGATGACGCCGGTCGATACGCTGCCGGCGACGCCCGGCGGCCAATGGAGCGAAAGCCGCTGGGCCGTCGGGCCGCTGGCCGGCCGGCGCTACCGGCTGTTCCGCCCTGACGGGCTCGCCGCTCGGGCGCCGGCGCCGCTGCTGGTCCTGTTGCACGGCTGCGGCCAGGACAGCGCGTGCATCGCCGTCAGCACGCGCGTCGCGCGGCTCGCCTGCAGCCAGCGGTTCATCGCCTTGCTGCCCGAGCAGCCGGTCCAGGCCAACGCGCAGCGCTGCTGGAACTGGTTCCGCGGCGACGCGTTCGCCGCCGGCGAATCGGCGCTGGTCATGCAGATCATCGACTACGTCGCCCGACGTCATCCGGTCGACCGTGACCGCATTTACACGCTGGGCCTGTCGGCCGGCGCGACGATGGCGACGATGCTGGCGCTGCGCTATCCGGACCGCATCCGGGCGGTCGCCAGCCATTCGGGTCCGTTGCCGTTCAGCGCCGGCAACGCCGCCGACGCCACCCGGTCGATGCATGGCCATCCGCGAACCCATGACGCGACGGTCCGGGCGGTGCTGAGGGGGCGATGCCCGCCGCCGCTGCTGATCGTGCAAGGCGACCGCGATCGGGTCATCGACGCGCGCAACGCCGACCATCTGGCCGCGCTATGGCTGTCCGCGCATCCGGCCGCCATCGATGGCGCCGCCGTCGCGCCGCGGCCTGCGCAGGCGCGGCAACGCGGCAACCGCTATCCGATGCGGATCAGCGATTGGCCCGACCCGGCCGCCCGCCGCCGCCGGACGCCGTACGTGCGGCTCGTCCTGATCGAGGGGCTGGGCCACGGATGGAGCGGCGGCACGGCCCGCCAGGCGTTCTCGGACCCGAAGGGACCGGATGCGTTGAAGCTGGCCTGGCAGTTCTTCGCCGCCTGCTGAAGACGGCCCGGCGATCGTCGGACGGCGGCCAACCGGACGCGGCCGGCGTCGGAATTGTCCGGATGCCCGATGACCGGGGGCGCACCAGAATGGACAAAGCCATCGTCCAAGCCAATGGAGGTGTCTCTTGCGCCGCTCGACCCTCGTCTCCCTGCTGGCCGGCCTGATCCGCGCCGCCGGCGCGCAGGCCCAGCCTGCCGGCAACGCCGTCCGCATCGGCGTGCTCAACGATCAATCGGGCATGTATGCCGACTTCGGCGGCGCGACCTCGGTCGAGGCCGCCAGGGTGGCGGTCGAGGACTTCGGCGGCACCGTGCTCGGCCGGAAGATCGAGAATCGCGGAGCTCGACCATGCGCGGAGCGGCGGCGCCGCCAGCCAAGCATTCAGCGCCCCCAAGGGGCCGGATGCGCTCGCGCTGATCTGACGCTCTTTCGCCGCTTGCTGAGAGGGCAGGCCAGGCATTCGAGAGCGCCGACCTCGAGCCCATGCGGGTTAGGTCATCCAGCGGATTTCGGGGCGCCGCAGCACTCGGTTCAATGACGGTAACCCACCATGTCCCCGGGCCCCGATCGTGATCCGCATCCCCTCCGAGGTAACCGACGACGCGTCCGCTGCCGCCGACGAGCCGCCGCCAGACCCGTTCGACGGTCCGTGGAAGATGGCGCTCGGAAAGTTCTTTCCGGAGTTCCTGGTCTTCTTCTTCCCCGACGTTCACGAGGCGATCGACTGGTCGCGCGGCCATGCTTTCCTGGACAAGGAACTGCGCAGCGTCGTGCGCCGGGTCTCCGGCACTCGCAAAACGGCCGGTACCGGCAGCATGGCCGTCGACAAGCTGGTACGGGTGCATCGCAAACAGGGGGGCGAGCAGTGGATCTACGTCCACATCGAGGTCCAAGCCAGCCGCAAGACCGACTTTGCCAAGCGGATGTTCGTCTACCACGGCCGGCTGTTCGAGCGCTTCGACCAGCCGGTGGCGAGCCTGGCGGTGCTGGCCGACACCAGTCCCGGATGGAGGCCGGACGGTTATGGTCATGAGCTGCTCGGTTGCAGCGTGCAGATGCGGTTTCCGATGGTCAAGTTGCTGGACTGGGCAGATGACATCGATGGGCTGCTGGCCGATCCCAATCCGTTTGCGATCGTAGCGGCGGCACACCTGCTGACGCGGCGCACGCGAGGCCGACCGCGGCAACGGCAAGCGGCAAAGCGCCGGCTGGTGCGGCTGCTGTACGAACGGGGCTGGAGCCGGCGACGGGTGGTCGACCTGTTCGGGGTCCTGGACTGGATGATGACGCTGTCGGAGGCGGACAACGACCGGCTGTGGCAGGATATCGAGGCGTACGAGGAGGGCCGGAAAATGCGTTTCATCACCAGCGTCGAGCGGATCGGGATCCGCAAGGGAATCGAGCAGGGGGTGGACAAGGGCCGTGGCCAGATCCTGCTCGAACAATTGTCCCATCGCTTCGGTTCGTTGCCCGAGGCGGTCGTGACCCGGGTGGAATCGGGTTCGCCGACCGATGTCGGTCGGTGGGCGCGACGGGTGCTGGACGCGCGCAGGCTGGATGACGTGTTCGCGGAGGACGCGTAAGCGGAGTGCAGCAGTGCAGCCAACACTTTAAGCTGAAGTTCCAACTCTGGCGCAGCCAGACAGGCAAGGTCAAGAACGAAACGCTGGACAACCTCTCGCCGCTGGGCAACCTCTCGCACTTGCCCGATCCATTGATCGACATCTTCCGTCGCTCGTTGCAGGGCAAGCGCTTCGTGCCGCTGGCTGGATGGGCTCGGCGGCCGGCTGCCCACTACCTCATTGCGGGCAATTCCCCGCGCGCCAGGTCAGCGAAGCTATGGCGGTCGATCAACACGGCCTCAGCGGCGTCGGGAAAACGTTCGTAGAAACCGTCCAATGCGCGTTGATGACGCTCCTGCGCACCGTCCCAGGACACCTGCACCGGGACGAGCTTCCCGTCGCCTTGCCGTACGACGAAGTCCACCTCGCCACGCTCGCGCCAGTAAGAAACGCTGCCGAAGCGTCTGCGCAGGGCCAAGAAGGTGGCGCACTCCAGATGCTTGCCGATGTCCTCACCGGTCTTTGTCACGCTCACGCGCCGCAGCCCGGAGTCGATGGGATAGAACTTGCGAGGATGGCTCGCGCGCTGGCGCTCCGACCACGCGAAGAACGGGCACCCGAAAAACAGATAGGCCGATTCGCAGGCTTCGATGTAAGCCTGCACCGTTTCCACCGCTACACCCAGGGCACCCGCGATGCGGCGCATGCTCAACTCGGAGCCGGCCGACTCGAATACCATCTGAACCAGTTGCCGCAGCGGCAGCACCGAACGCGCGCCCACGCGCTCGCGCACATCGCGCTCGACGATGTCGACCACGTACTGCCGCAGCAAGGCGTCGCGGTCCGGCGACTTCAAGGGCTCAGGAAAGCCACCGCGTTCCAGGAACGACTTGACCGACAATCGAGGCACGGCGCGCCGGGCTTCCGTCAACGAGAAAGGCATCAGCTCAACGCTCAGGTCCTACATTCCGCAGTTCGGAAGACGCATTAAATCGTAATTTCCGGGGCTGACAGC
>JASGFT010000162.1:0-11142 GCA_047605425.1 Burkholderiaceae bacterium
AGCTCGGGCTATGGCGAGCATTTGCAACGACGAGCCGGGGCGTTTGGACGGGCAAGGCGGGCATGGACGAAAGACGCTCAGCCTCTCAGGGCCGGCGCGCCTCGGGAATCAGCAGGTGCTCGCGATAGTAGCGAAGCTCCTCGATCGACTCGATGATGTCGGCCAGCGCCGTGTGCGCGCTGCGCTTGGCGAAGCCCTTGGCGATCGCCGGCTGCCAGCGCCGGCATAGTTCCTTCAGCGTGCTGACGTCGAGGTTCCGGTAGTGGAACCACGCTTCGAGTTGCGGCATGTAGCGCGCCATGAAGCGCCGGTCCTGGCCGATCGAGTTGCCGCACATCGGCGACTTGCCGGGCGGCACCCACGGCTGCAGCCAGTCCAGCAGCGCCCGTTCGACCCGGGACTCGGTCCAGGTCGACGCGCGCACGCGCTCGGTGAGCCCCGACCGGCCATGGGTCGCGGTATTCCACTGGTCCATCGCGTCGAGCACGCTGTCCGGCTGATGGATCGCGAACACCTCGCTCTGCGCGAGGATCTCGAGCTGGCTGTCGGTGACGACGACCGCGATCTCGATGATCCGGTCGACCTCGGGAACGAGGCCCGTCATCTCCATGTCGAGCCAGACCAGTCGCGTGTCGTCCGGCGTCACCGCCGCCGATCCGGAGCCGCCCATCATCTGCTGTGCCATAATTTTCCGCATCCTTCATTCTGTCACAGGCCTTTGCGCCGGGACGGCCCGCCGGTACGCCGCGACGCATTGCGACGCGTCGTTGCCACGGCCGCCCGCCGCCCCGGCCGGCTTCCGCGTTTCACGTGACCTCCCTGCGCTTCACGCTGCTATTCCTCGCCGCCCTGTGCGTATCGTCGCTGGTACGGCTGTGGCTGTCGACGCGGCAGGTCCGGCACGTGATCGATCATCGCGACCGGGTGCCGGACGCGTTCGCCGACCGGATCCCGCTGCATGCCCACCGGCGCGCGGCCGACTATACGACGGCCCGCCAGCGGCTGGGCCTGATCGACCTGATGATCGGCGCGGCCTTCGTCGTCGGGCTGACGCTGCTCGGCGGGCTGCAAGCGCTGCACGACGGGTTGACCGCGCTGCTGCCCGACTCGCCGATGATCCGCCAGTTGCTGCTGGTCGTCGCCGTCGCGCTGCTCGGCGGCCTGGTCGACCTGCCGCTGGCCTGGTACCGCCAGTTCGTGCTCGAGCAGCGCTTCGGCTTCAACCGGATGACGTGGCGGCTGTACGTCAGCGATCTGGCCAAGGGCCTGGCCGTCGGCGCGGTGCTGGGGCTGCCGATCCTGGCCGCGATCCTGTGGCTGATGCAGCGCGCCGGCGCGTACTGGTGGCTGTGGGCGTGGGCCGTGTGGGTCGCATTCAACCTGTTCGTGCTGCTGCTGTATCCGACCGTCATCGCGCCGCTGTTCAACCGCTTCGAGCCGCTGCCCGACGGCGCGGTGCGCGAGCGCGTCGGCCGCCTGCTGGCGCGCTGCGGCTTCGCCGCGCGGGGGCTGTTCGTCATGGACGGCAGCCGGCGGTCGGCGCACGGCAACGCCTATTTCACCGGCTTCGGACGCTCGCGGCGCATCGTGTTCTTCGACACGCTGCTGGCCCGGCTGACGCCGGCCGAGATCGAAGCCGTCCTCGCGCACGAACTGGGCCATTTCAAGCACCACCACATCGCCAAGCGCATCGCGCTGAGCTTCGCGACCAGCCTGGCGGGCCTGGCGATCCTCGGCTGGCTGGCCACGCAGCCGTGGTTCTACCAGGGCCTGGGCGTCGACGTCGTGCCGGGCGAGGATCCGGCGCTGGCGCTGGTCCTGTTCTTCCTGGCGATGCCGGTGTTCGCGTTCCTGTTCCAGCCGGTCGCCAGCCTGCTGTCGCGACGCGATGAGTTCGAAGCCGATCGCTTCGCCGCCGAGCAGGCCGACGCGTCGTCGCTGATCGATGCGCTGGTCAAGCTGTACGAGGACAACGCGGCGACCTTGACGCCCGATCCCGTTCATTCGGCGTTCTACGACTCGCATCCGCCCGCCGCCATCCGGGTCGCGCGGCTGGCCGGGCTGCGCCGGCCGGACCCGACTCTCTCGCCCGAGGCCGCCCCTCGGCCCCTGCCATCGCCCCCCGCCTGAGGAGTTCCGATGCGTCCGCCCCTGTCCCGCCCGCAATTGCTCGAAAAGAAGTCATCGCCGATGGAAGGCCAGCGCGCCTATACGCAGGCCGAGATCGATGCCCAACTGGCCAGCCTGCCGTCGTGGACCTGCGAGGGCAACTGCCTGCAGCGCAGCTTCGCGTTCCGCGACTATTACGACACGATCGCGTTCGTCAACGCGTTGGCCTGGATGATCCACGGCGAGGATCATCATCCGGACCTGGAGGTCGGCTACAACCGCTGCGTGGTCCGCTGGAGCACGCACTCGGTCTCGGGACTGTCCGACAACGACTTCATCTGCGCGGCCAAGACCGACGCGGTGTTCGCCCACCGACCGCTCTGATCACGGCGCCGACCTTGCCCCCCCCGTCCCCGGTGACCGAAGCGGCGACGATCGTCGCCGCGCACGGCCGGCTTTTCTATCTCGAAGCGCCCGACGGCAGCCACCGGATCGCGGTCACCCGCGGCAAGCGCAACGACTTCGCGGTCGGCGACCTGGTCGTCGCCCGTCCGGCCAGCGCCGACCAGCACGTGATCGAAAGCCTGGTGCCGCGCCGCAACCAGATGCTGCGCAGCGACGCCTGGCGCAGCAAGCGCCTGGCCGCCAACCTGGACCAGATCGGCATCGTCGTCTCCGGATCGCCGCCGTTCTCCGAGGAACTGCTGATCCGCGTGCTGATCGCCGCGCAGATCGAGCAGATCCCCGCGACGATCGTCGCCAACAAGTGCGACCTGCACGACGCGCAGGCGCAGATCGAGCCGCGGCTGCGCGCGTACGAAGCGCTCGGCTATCCGGTGCTGCGCGTCGCCGCGAAGGCCGATCCGGCCACCGCGCTCGCCTGTCTGCGACCGTGGCTGCGCGAGCGCACGACGCTGCTGCTCGGCCAGTCGGGCATGGGCAAGTCGACGCTGGTCAACCTGCTGGTGCCGGACGCGGGGCTGGCGACGCAGGCGATCTCCGACGCGCTGAACACCGGCCGGCACACGACGACGTTCAGCCGGCTGTTCCGGATACGGGCTGGTAACGACGGCGACGGCGACGGTAACGACGGCGACGGCGACGGCGACGGCGACGGCGACGGTAACGGTAACGACGGCGACGGTAACGGTCACGGTAACGATGGTGGCGATAACGGCGAGGGCGGCGGCGACGGCGCGGCGGGCGGCCGCATCATCGATTCGCCGGGGTTCCAGACCTACGGTCTCGCCCACCTGTCGCGCTCGGAGCTGATGCACGGCATGCGCGAGTTCGCGCCGCTGCTCGGGCATTGCCGCTTCCACAACTGCACGCACCGCGACGAGCCCGGCTGCGCGATCCGCGCCGCCGCCGCCGACGGCCGGATCGACGAGCGGCGACTGCAGCTCTATCAGCGCCTGATCAGCGAGCTGCTGGACCAGAACACGCAAGAACCCGTGAACGACTCGGACGTGACCGCGCGGCGCGTCACTGGCCGAGCCAGTTGGCGACGGTCAGCATCGCGAACAGCGCGATCCACAGGATCACCGAGCGCCAGACCAGTCCGACCGCGCTGCGCAGCCCCTCGGCGCCGGGATCCGGGCCCTGCCAGTCGAAGCCCTGCTCGCCAGCGGCCCAGCGCGCCTCGAGCTCGGCGTCGGCCAGCCGCAGTCCCAGCGCGCCGCCGCCGGTCGCCAGCAGCAGCGCGCGTTGATCGTCGCCAGTCCCCGCCGCCACCGCGCCCCGCCAGCAGTAGACCGCGTCCTCGAAGTTGCCGACGACGGCGAAACCGGCCGCCGACAGCCGCAACGGCAGCCAGTCGAGCACGAAGTAGATGCGCCGCGCGAACTCGCCGTACGCATCGTCGGCGCCGCCCCAGCGATCGGCGAGCAGTTGGGCGACCCGGTACAGCACGGGCCCGGCGACGCCCAGCGGCAGGATGAACCAGAACAGCGGACCGAACACGTGGCGGTGCGCCGCGATCAGCGCCTGCGCGATCGCCAGTCGACAGATCTCGTGGACCGGGGCGTCGCCGAGCACCAGGTTCGGATCGTGCCGCCCCAGCCAGGCCTGCGCGACCGCGCGCGCGCCGCCGATGTCGCCGGCCGCCAGCATCCACTGGATCTCGGTGAACGCGTGGCTGAACTGGCGAAAGCCGACGGTCCAGTACAGGACGGCGACGTACAGGCAGAACAGCGCCAGCGGATGGATCCGCGACAGCAGCCACTGGACCAGCACCAGCGCGGCCAGCAGGCCGCCGACGACCAGGCACCAGCCGAACACGCCGTGTCCGCGGCGCCCGGCGTCGGTGGCGCGCCTGACCGCGTCCGCGTAGGCTTCGAGCCCGATGACGATCCGGTTGCGCGCCGGCAGCGGGCGCCCCTGCTCGATCAGCAGCGCGAATATCAGCGCGACCAATCCCATCTCAGGCGCTCAGGAACCGGTACAGGTTGCGCAGCATCGCCGCCGTCGCCCCCCAGATGAAGTACTCCCGGCCGACGGCCGTCGGCCGGTACGGCATCGCGTAGAACGTTCGCTCGGCGCCCAGATGGGTCATCCGCCTCAGTTGATGATGGGCCGGGTCCATCAGGAACGACAGCGGCACCTCGAAGGCCTCGGCGACCTCGAAGGTCTGCAGCGTCAGCGTGAACTGCGGCCGCACCAGCGCGACGACCGGCGTGACCCGATAGCCGGTGCCGGTCAGGTAATCGGGCAGATGGCCGATGACCTCGACGAACTCGCGGGACAGGCCCACCTCTTCCTCGGCCTCGCGCAGCGCCGTCCAGATGGCCGACGGATCCTCGGGGTCGCGCCGTCCACCGGGAAACGCGACCTGCCCGGCGTGGCTGCTCAAGGTCGCCGTCCGCTCGGTCAGCAGCACCGTGGATCCCGATTCGTGCATCACGATCGGCACCAGGACCGCGGCATCCCGCAGGCCGGCTTCCCTGGCGCGCACCGCATCGCCGAACAGCTCCGGCTGCCAGTCGTGGGCATCGGCGAAGCGCTGCCGCAGCGCGGGCACCGACAACCGGTGCGGGTCGACGGCGGGCAGCGAATCACGCGCGGCGACGATCGGCCACAAGGTCGGGTCGACGATGCCGCGAACGGGTTGCACGAGCGGCGCCTCGGGGTCGCTCGACGACCCGGGAACAATCAGCGAAGAAGCGCGTTTGACGGAACCAGACATCTCGGTGCGACCTGCGCGAGCGGATCGGCTCGCAGCGCGACGGCCGAACCCGCCGGCCGCTTCGAGCCTTCGACGATACCGCCGTCCCAACGACGAAGAACGACAAAGGGCGCCGCGAGCGCCCTTTGTCGTTGCTGGCCGACCAGAAGATCGGCGCCGGCCCGGTCGATCGAGGAATCGACGCCGGACCCGTCTCGATCAGCTTGCCGACTGCGCGACGGCCTTCTTGTTCTGGCGACTCGGCAGCTTCTCCTTGATGCGCGCCGACTTGCCCGAACGTTGACGCAAATAGTACAACTTGGCGCGGCGAACATCACCACGACGCTTGACGTCGATCGCCGCGATCAGCGGCGAATACAACTGGAACGTGCGCTCGACACCTTCGCCCGACGAGATCTTGCGGACGATGAACGACGAGTTCAGGCCGCGGTTGCGGCGCGCGATGACGACACCCTCGTAGGCCTGCACGCGCTTGCGGCTGCCTTCGACGACGTTCACGCTGACGACGACGGTATCGCCGGGCGCGAAGGCCGGGATCGTCTTGTTCAAGCGGGCGATCTCTTCCTGCTCGAGTTGCTGGATCAAGTTCATTCAGGGCTCCTGGACCGTCATACCCGGGGAGGTTGTTGGATGTTGGCGTCACGCCCGCCGCGATCGCCGAGCCGTTCCGCAAAGGACCGGACGGCTAACGAGAAGGGCATGCTGTGATCGGACCCGAACGCGTCGGGCGGCCCCGGCAGCGACGCCGCGCATCGGCCGCGGGGCAGCGATGCGATCCGGCTGGCGCCAGGCCGTCCGAGCGGGTACCGAAACCCGGCAGAGGACGAAGTCAGCCTTGGACTATAGCACGCACGCGGTTGACGCGGCAAACGGGCTCGCGCCAGCAGGGAGCGGCGCGATGGCCGCGGGCCGACCGAATCACCGACCGAATCACCGACCGAATCACCGACCGAATCACCGACGAGTTCCCGACCGGATCACCGGCCATCCCCGGCCACCGGCCGGAACGGCGCGGCCACCCGCGCAACGATCATCACTCCCGCTGTCCGGCCGGCGAGGCCTCCGCAGGCGGCGCCTCGCCCGCCTGATCGTCGAGGATCTGCAGGTCCTTGCGGGACAGCGCCTGGCGATCGCGCAGGCGCCGGATCAGATCCGGGCGCCGCCGCGCGGTCACGCGCAGCGATTGCTCGCGGCGCCACGCGGCGATCTTCGCGTGGTGGCCCGACAGCAGCACGGCGGGCACTTCGGCCCCCTCGAAGACCACCGGCCGCGTGTAGTGCGGGCAATCGAGCAGGCCGTCGACGAACGAATCCTGCTGCGCCGATTGGCTGTCGTTCAATGCGCCGGGCAGCAGGCGAACGACCGCATCGATGATCATCATCGCCGGCAACTCGCCGCCGGAGACGACGAAATCCCCGAGCGACCACTCTTCGTCGACATGGCGATCGAGCAGGCGCTGGTCGATCCCTTCATAGCGGCCGCACAGCAGCGTCGCTCCGCCCGAGGCGACGAGCCCGGCGATCATCGCGTGATCGATCGACCTGCCCTGCGGCGACAGGCAGATGACCGGCGCCCGGGGCAGCCGCTGTTCGTCGCGGGCCGTCCGCGCGGCGACGATCGCGTCGCGCAGCGGCTCGGCCATCATCACCATGCCCGGTCCGCCGCCGTAGGGCCGGTCGTCGATCGTCCGGTACGCGTCCGTCGCGAAGTCGCGAGGGTTCCAGCACTGCAGTTGCCAGAGTCCGCGCGCCAGCGCACGGCCCGAAACGCCGTGGGCCGTGATCGCGTCGAACATCGGCGCGAACAAGGTCACGACGTCGAAACGAAGCCGGTCCGGATCAGTCGTCATCGCGTCCACCGTGCCGCATCAATAGTCGAGCCCCCAGTCGGCGACGATCCGCCGTCCCGGCACATCGACCGATCCGATCACCGCGTCGACGAACGGAATCAGTCGATCGACACCGTCGGCGCCATGGACCTTCAGCAACGGACCGGCGCCGTATTCCTCGACGGCCGCTACCCGGCCCAGCATCCGGTCCGAGGGATCGACGACGTCGCAGCCGATCAGATCGACCCAGTAGTACTCGTCGGACGCCGCGGCCGGAAACGCCGAACGGCTGATCCAGACCCGTGCTCCGTTGAGCGCGATGGCGAGGTCGCGGTCCGAAACGCCACGCAATTGGGCGACGATCAGATCGACCTGGACGCGAGCGCTTTCGACCGACGCCGGCCACTGCCTGGCCGCGACGCCGAGGCGCTCGCGCGCGACCGGCGGCAGGTCGGTCAACCACCACTGCCGGCAAGTGCGCAGCGCGCTGTCCGAGGCGCGACCGTGCGGGATCACCTTGATCGCGCCGCGAACGCCGTGCGCACCGCCGATCCGCCCGACCTCGACCAGATCGGCGGGGGGCGATGCCGGGACTGGCGAAGCAGCATCCATGATCATGGGCTCGATGGGGCGGCGACCGGTGCTTCGCCATGAAAAAACGATGCCGGCCTGGCAGCCGGCATCGTTGCGTCGATCATCGACTCGGCACGCGCGCCTTTCGTACCAGAAGACCTGGTGGGTCGAGGCGCTTGACGGGCCCCTGCCGCGAATCGATCGCCGCCATCCGCGCAGGGACGGCCGGCTCTCGGTCTCAGCCTCTCAGGCCGCGGCGGGCGTGCCGGCGACCTTGGCCGAGAACTCCTTGACGAGCCGCGCGACCGTCGGCGAGACCTGCGCGCCTTGGCCGGTCCAGTACGTGACGCGATCGAGCGCGACGTTCAGGCCCTGCTCCGCACCGGAGGCCGACGGGTTGTAGTAGCCGACGCGCTCGATGAAACGGCCGTCGCGGCGATTGCGCTTGTTGGTGGCAACGATGTTGTAGAACGGGCGCTTCTTCGCGCCTCCGCGAGCAAGGCGGATAACGACCATGACTGTCTATTCCTTGAGCCGAAGGTAAGGTAACCCATGATTATAGACTGCGATCGAATCCTTGACAAACCTGAATGCCGCCCCGAAAGGGCGGCCGGGCGTCGGCAGAGGCTCGTGCGCAAGACGACGGCTTCGTGGGCCTCGCTTGCGGCGCGCCAGCGCCTCGTCGGCCCCCCCTGCTCCACCCGATGGCCACGGGCCAAAGCGCAAGCCTCGTCCTTCAGGGCGAGGTCAAGCGAGGCAATCGTCTTCTGGCGCCGACGGCGTCCCCGTATCGTGGCGAGGAAGCTCCCGCCTTCGGGCGGGAGTGACTCACGATCAGCGGCCCGGCGTTCTCGCGAAACCGCTGGACAGGAACGGCGATGGTCCGCCACCCAGCGCAGCGGCCTGCGGCGTCGATCCGAGGTTTGCCGCTCCCGGGATGCTCCAGCCGGGCACGCCATGGATCGGACGACCGCGATACAGGCTGGGCACGACGAAGTAGGGTGCCATCGCGTGTTGCTGCCGCTCGACCCGGGCGAGGGCTTCATCGCGCCGTGCATCGAGTTCGCGGTCTCTTTCGCGCTGGCGCGCCGCGAACGCGTCGGACTGCGCCCGCCAGTAGTCGCGTTCTCGCTGGGCCCGCGCCGAGGCCTCGGCGCTGGACGTGCCGGCATAGGTCTGGACGCCCTGCCGGACGGCAGGGCCTGCCTTGGGCCGGTCGCCGAGTTCGACGCTTCCGTCCCGATTGATCGCCCAGTGGATCGTGCGCGTCGGCGCCGGCAGGCTCAGACGGTCGGCCGGCACCTCGAAGGTTCGCGACGCGGTCGACGGCTTGACGCTCGCTTTCGGCGACGTCTCCACGCCGATCGCCGCCTGCGCTAAGCCGCCGGCAATGACGCCGACGACGATCATCCGCGCGGTGATCACCCGCGCCGGGCGACGGCTCGGGTGCCGTCGATCATCGAGCCGCGCGCCTGCGCGGATTGCTTGAACCGGGCCCCGAGCCCTCGAATCGCCATCCGACATGATTGTTCCCCACTTCTCGCCGAGCATTATCGTGCGCACGACGCGGCGGCACGCGCTCCACGATCGAGGGTCGATCAGAACAGATCCAGTTGACCATCGAGACGCGGCGGCGCGAACAGGTCCGTGCGTAGATCCAATCTATCACGCGTCAACCCGAACTTTCGTGAAGCCAGTCCGATGCGCATCGCGATCAGCTCGGCCCATGGTCCCTTACCCCGCATCCGAGTAAAGAATTCCGATTCATTGAGACGATCGCGATCCCTAAGTTCCTTGATGCGAGACAACACGCGCTTCTCGCGATCCGGAAAATGATGGCGAAGCCACTGGACGAATACGTCCTGCAACTCCCAGGGCAGGCGAATGACCGTATAGCGAATCGACCGCGCCCCCGCCTGCGAGGCGGCCTCGGCGATCCGCTCGATGTCCTGGTCGTTGATGAACGGAACGATGGGTGCAATGAATACCGACACGGGTATGCCGGCTTCACTAAGACGCCGGATGGTTTCGATCCGGCGCCACGGCGCCGCGGCACGCGGCTCCCAGAGACGAGCCAGGCCGGCATCGAGCGTGGTGACGGTGACGCCGACATGAGCGAGCCGCTGACGCGCCATCGGCGCCAGCAGATCGATGTCGCGTTCGATCAATGCGGACTTGGTGATGACCGACGTCGGGTGGCGCGTTTCGGACAACACCTCGAGGATACGCCGCGTCGCCTGTCGTTCTCGCTCGATCGGTTGATAAGCGTCGGTCGCCGTACCGATCGCGATCTCGCGGCACCGGTAGGCCGGCGATGCCAGCTCGCGGCGCAGCAGCTCCGCGGCGTGGGTCTTGACGAACAGCCGAGACTCGAAATCCTGCCCGGCGGACAGGCCGACATAAGCGTGGTTGGGCCGCGCATAGCAATAGATGCAGCCGTGCTCGCATCCTCGATAAGGATTGATCGACTGATCGAACTGCACGTCTGGGGACTGGTTGCGCGAGATGATCGATCGCGCGCTTTCTTCGGTCACCCGCGTGACCGGCGCCGCGCTGGCGGCGTCGACGCCGTCGAAATCGAGGTCTTGCGTCCATCCGAACGATTCGTCGAGTTGCCTGTGATGGCGCTCGAACCGGCCGGGCGGGTTGTCGACCGCCCCTCGGCCCTTGGTCGCGCCGGGCATCGCACGGGCCGGCAGGAAGGTGACCGGCTTCGTCGTGGTCGTCGTGTGAGAGGCGCGCATGAGAGCTCCTGTCGGATCGGCGACGCTGCCCGGCGCGTTAGGCCCGGGCACAGCGGAGCCGGTGCCAGCCGCGACCCGGCTGGTGCGCATGATAGATAGTGTATATTTATACAGCTTTTCGATCATCTCTGGCAAGCACGTCGACGCGCTGGTCGATCGTCCGCCGCGATTCGCGGCGCCGCGGCGACAACGACGACGACCGCCCCCCCGAAGCGCGGACGCCTTGCTATGCTGGCGACAATCCATTGCAGGCAAACGCGCTGATGTCGATCATCATCCTGAACGAACCGCCGCTCGACGGCGCCCTGGGAGCAGGCTCGCCGAGGTGGCCGGCCGCCGGCGCCTCGCGGGCGGCCCGTCGTTCGCGCGACCGGCGCCTGACCCTCGCCGGCATGCTGGCGGTCGTCGCCGCCGTGATCGCGATCTGCGCGGCGGGCGCCGCGGCGATCTGGTACATCCATGCGACCACGCCGGTATGGCCGCCGCAGGCGACCGATGCCCGACCGACCATGCGTCTGTCGGACGGGACGCGCATTCCGCTGACGGTCCGGCAGGCGTCCCGCGGCGAAGGCCTGGCGGACCCGGACGCTGCCGCGCCCCAAGGCGCCGCATCGCCGTCCGCCTCGCGAATCGCCTCGCCTCCGGCCGCCGCCGGCAGCTCATCGGCAGCGGAGCGGACCACGGCGACGGCGGTCGATACCGTG
>JASGFT010000163.1:0-10917 GCA_047605425.1 Burkholderiaceae bacterium
GATTCTACCTCAAATCATTGATTTGTATGAACTATTTCGGTTCTCGGCCAGGCACGAATTAGCCAAAACCGTCTCTAAATTCAACAGTTGCAATTCAGTACATCAAGACAAACTAGCCAATGGCCTTATCATGAGCATTGGAGCTTCGCCTTCTGTTAAATCGTACTTTGCCGCATCCCACAAGGATGAATTCGCCGAGAAACCGAGCTACGTTCAAGATGCAGAGTATACAACCGCATCTGTGACACCGCTCTCGAAAATCTCGTTTGCAGGGGTGCCGGTGAGCAAATTCCAAGCCATCACTTGCTCGGAAGGAGCCTGCGGTGTAGTCATCTATTCGCTACGCTTCGATGGCCTCAAGCCAGCAGACAAAGCGGCACTGAAAGCCGCCGTTTCCAAATCGCCGAAATCAACCAAGCGCCCCGAGTTCTTTAGCAAGAATAACGAAACCTATGTTCACTGTAGCCTCGGCGAATAACAAGCACACAGATAGCGGATTCGACACAACAGCGGCACCATCAATTCCACTGCTTCATTAATCGTACATCACGAGCAATTCACCTGCTTCGATTACGCCTCGTTGACTCAAATCCCAGAATGCTGGTTGCGTCAATCAGAATATCCGCTCACCGCCCCAAGAAAACCCTGATTCGCAATGACACCCACATGAAATCCCTCATGCTTCTGCCACTCCTGCTCATCGGCAGTATTGCGCCGGCTCGCGCATTCGATCCGAACTCTGCCATGCTCGGATATGCTAGAAGCGACGCAGTGCTGATGTTCGAAGTCCGCGTAAAACTTCCGTTCGGTGGCGAACAGAGAATCTTTGTGAGTGCCCGTAACTTCAAAGATGCGTCGGCACAGGCGGAAGCGAAAACCGGAGGGAAGGCGCTAGGCGGTCGGCAGATTCCCTTGCGTGTGCGAACGCATCGAAACAAAAACTAGTGTGCAGAACACAATTTGGAAATCACACAATGACTTCTCACTCAGAAACACTCATCACTGCCGAAAATCAAAACCCCCTTCGCAAGGTAGGGGTGGCTCTAGGAGCAGGAATTTTCCTACTTCCAATGATTTTTTCGTGGTTTACGCTACGCAAAGGCCATTCCACTTTGGCCCGTTGCGTTGCCTTGGGATGGCTTGTCGCTTATATAGCGGCAAGCGCTCACTCCGGACCTAAGGTAACAACGAATCGAGCATCTGCGACCGCACAGGAGAGACTGTTCGCCGGCAATGTATTCAATTGCAATGGATCGAAATTTAGCTTCAATTCGGATGGAACATTGGTAATTGACGGAAACATTGCAGAAGGCGTCCCACACCGCATGACCGGAACTTTTTCTGAAAGCAGCGAAGAATTGCGAATTGAAACCAATCATTCATATCTCGTCAACCCTTCGGATGCCGCTCGCTTTCCAGACCTAGCAGAATCCCGAATGCACTCGTCTTCGACTTACCGAGTAATAAGCAGCAACGAGACAACGATTCAAATGCAGCGGACAGCTAGATCCACTAATGGCCAGGCCCGGAATCCAGGTACCAGCTCGACGGTGTGCGAGAGGGCGACTTAGTTAACTGAGCCAGTTGCCGCACTACGCGGCCCGGACATTCCCGGTCCGCTATTCGCTTGCTTGAGCCCCTCGCCCCGGGGGTCACCCAGGAGAGAAGGGCGCGCTTGTGGTGGGCACACACCGCCTGATATCGCTTGAGTCCACGAACCCGAATCGCATGTTGTGACACCGGCTACATGCCTCTGACGAAAGTTGCGGCTCAACCGGCCTGATGCCGTACCGTCACCCGGAGCGTTAGCTGTGAGTCCAGCCCCGCTTCAGCCAGCATCTTCTCGATCCCGGGATTGACTCCAGGGCGCGCCGATCGATTCAGCCCGAGTCGCTCGCGCCGCCATCCCTACGAAGGCAGCTACCGCGAAGCTGATCCTCACCAGCGCCAAACGGCTCAGCCAACGTAGCGATTGAATCGTCGATCCCGAATCGCGCAGACTGACGACGACTTGCCTCCACGCCTCCGCAATGACCGGGCAGGGCACCGGACCGAGCGCCGCGTCGACGCCCATCGGAGGAACCTACTGTTCGCCGGTACGACCTACTGTTCGCCGGTACGACTAGCACCTGCAAAGCACCCACGTGACAAAGCCCCCTGCCACGTGATTTAATCGCAACAACAATAAAACATGCGATATGAGTTTGATCCCGCCAAGCTGGCTGCCAACGTACTGAAGCATGGGGTTTGGTTCGCCACCGCCGAGGACTTCGAGTGGGAGACCGCGCAGATCGAAATCGATGGCCGGAAGCATTACGGAGAGTCGCGGTTCACGGCAACGGGCTTGATCGGCTCTCGCCTTTTCGTACTCACCTTCACGCTGCGCGACACGACTGTCCGCATCATCAGCCTACGCAAGGCCAATTTTCGCGAGGTGCGCCGCTATGCCAGCAACGCCCAAAACTAGAACCATCACGACTCCCGCCGGCAAGGTCATCGATCTGCCGACGGCCGAGGAAGACGCCCGCATCAACGCGGGCATCGCCGCCGACCCGGACAACCCGGAACTGGATGACGAGTGGTTCGGCCGCGCCCGGCCTGCCCGCGAAGTGCTGCCACCCGCCGTCTACGAAGGACTGGTGGCAAAGCGGCGCCAGGGAGAACGCGGGCCGCAGAAGGCTCCGACCAAAGTGGCGACGACCATTCGCTACGATGCCGACATCATCGCCGTGTTCAAATCGACGGGGCCTGGCTGGCAGACTCGAATGAACCAGGCGCTGCGTGAATGGCTGCAAACGCATTCCATCGGGGGTTGATGGCGCCGACCAGGAAGACCTCGTACCGACGACATAAGGACGCGCCGATCAACTCTGCACCAGCTTGCGATTGTGCTGGATCGCCATCAGCACCCCCAGCCCCAGCCCCAGCGTCACCATCGCGGTGCCGCCGTACGACATCATCGGCAGCGGCACGCCGACCACCGGCAGGATGCCGGTGACCATGCCGATGTTGACGAACACGTAGGTGAAGAAGCTCAGCGAAATCGCGCCGGCCAGCAGCCGCTGGAACACCGTGCCGCCGCCGGCGGCGATGACGAAACCGCGCGCGATCAGCGCCAGGTACAGCAACAGCAGCACGCAGGCGCCCAGCAGGCCGAACTCCTCGGCGAACACCGAGAAGATGAAGTCGGTCGTGCGCTCGGGGATGAACTGCAGGTGCGTCTGCGTGCCCTGCATCCAGCCCTTGCCCCAGACGCCGCCGGAGCCGACGGCGATCGTCGACTGGATGATGTGGAAGCCCTTGCCCAGCGGGTCCGAGCTCGGGTCGAGCAGCGTCAGCACCCGCTGCCGCTGGTAGTCGTGCAGCACCGACCACAGCACGGGCAGCGCCGCGAGCCCGGCGCCGATCAGCGCCAGGATCACCTTCCATTGCAGGCCGGCCAGGTAGATCACGTACGCGCCCGCGCCGGCGACCAGGATCGACGTGCCCAGGTCGGGCTGGCGAGCGATCAGCAGCGTCGGGACCACGAGCAGGATCGCGGCGATCGTGAAGTCGTACCAGTACAGCACCCCTTCGCGCTTCTGGAAGTACCAGGCGAGCATCAGCGGCATCGCCAGCTTCATCACCTCGGACGGCTGCACCCGCGTCACGCCGACGTGCAGCCAGCGGCGCGCGCCCTTGGACACCTCGCCGAACAGCGCGACGGCGATCAGCAGCGCCAGGCCGATCAGGTAGATCGGCACGGCCGAGCGCTGCAGCAGCGACGGCCTGACGTTGGCCATCAACCACATCACGCCGAAGCACAGCAGCATGTTGCGCAAATGGCCTTCGAAGCGCCCCGGAAAATCGGCGGCGGCCGAGGCCATCGCGATCAGGCTCAACGCCCAGATCATCAACAGGATCGTCAGCAGGCTCGGGTCGAACACCAGCATGCGCGGCTTGATCCGGGACCAGATGTCGCGAACGATCATTCGAAATTCGCTCCGGGTGGCGAGACGATGCGGCGCGGCGCGGAAGACGGCGGCGCCGCCGGCGGCGGGTTGGGTGCCGATTTCGCGGGCGCGGCGGGCGCGGCAGGCTTGGCGGGCGCTGGCGCCGCGGCCGGTTTCGCCGGCGTCGCCGGGACGGGTGATGCAGCCGGTGCCGCTGCCGGTTTGGGCGGCGTCGTCGGCTTGGGTGGCGGCGGAACGGGTGGCGTCGCCGGCTTCGATGGCGTCGTCGTGACCGGCGGCGTCGCCGGTGCCGCGGGAGCCCCCGGCGCCGCTGTCGACGCGTCGCCGCTCACGGTCTCGGGCTCCAGGTCGTCCGGGATGTCGCGCATCTCGGGATCGTCGGCCTGGTCGTCCTCGGGCTGCGGGAACGGCATGTCCGTTTCCTTAGGCAGCTTGCCGAGCAGGTAGTAGTCGAATACCTTGCGCGCGATCGGCGCGGCCGACGCGGCGCCGAAGCCGCCGTTCTCGACGATCAGCGCCAGCGCGATCTTCGGGTCTTCCATCGGCGCGAACGCGATGAACAGCGAATGGTCGCGAAACCGTTCGGCGATGCGCCGCGCGTCGTAGCGCTCGTTCTGCTTGATGCCGATGACCTGCGCGGTGCCGGTCTTGCCGGCCGCCTTGTACTCGGCGCCGACGAACGCCGAGCGGCCGGTGCCCGAGACCATCACGTCGTGCATCGCGTTCTTGACCAGCTCGAAGTGCTCGCGCCGGTAATCGAGCTGCGCGCTCGGCGTCCGTACGGTCTTCTCGCGATCGCGCGTCACCGGGTCCTCGATCTCGCGCACGACGTGCGGCTTCATCACCGTGCCGTCGTTGACGAGGATCGTCAGCGCATGCGCGAGCTGCAGCATCGTGAAGCTGTTGTAGCCCTGGCCGATGCCGATCGACGGCGTCTCGCCGGGCAGCCAGCGCTGCTTGTACCGTCGCATCTTCCACCCGGAAGACGGCAGGATGCCCGGCGACTCATGCTCGAGGTCGATGCCGGTCAACTGGCCGAAGCCCCACGGCTGCATGAAGTCGTGGATCTTGTCGACGCCCAGTTCGTAGGCGGCGCCGTAGTAATAAGTGTCCGAGGATTTCTCGATCGACTTGCGCAGATCGACGCTGCCGTGCCCGCCGGGCACCGAGTCGCGATAACGGTGGTTGCCCAGCATGAAGAAGCCGGGGTCGCGGATCGCGTAGCCGGGCGCGCGCAGCCCGCTGCTGAGCACCAGCATCGCCATGAACGGCTTGTACGTCGAGCCGGGCGGGTAAGTGCCGCGCAGCGGCCGGTTCAGCAGCGGCTTGTTCGGATCCTCGTTCAGTTCCTTCCAGGTCTGCGTGTCGATGCCGTCGATGAACAGGTTCGGATCGAAGGTCGGCTTGGATACCATCGCCAGCACGTCGCCGGTCTTCGGCTCGATCGCGACCAGCGCGCCGCGGCGATTGCCGTACCAGTCCTCGATCAGCTTCTGCAGCCGGATGTCGACCGACAGGATCAGGTTGGCGCCGGGCACGGCCGGCGTGCGCGACAGCGAGCGAACGGTGCGGCCGCCGGCCGAGACCTCGACCTCCTCGGTGCCGGCCTGGCCGTGCAGGTGGCTCTCGTACGACAGCTCGACGCCGGTCTTGCCGATGTGCGTCGAGCCGGCGTAGTTGGTCGACAGGCCGGCATCGTCGAGCCGCTGCTTGTCGGCCGGCGAGATGCGGCCGATGTAGCCGAGCACGTGCGCGCCGGTCTCGCCCAGCGGATACACGCGGAACTGGCGCGCGCGCACCTCGACGCCGCGGTAGCGGAACCGCATCGCGGCGAGCTTGGCGACCTCCTCGTCGGTCAGCCGCGTCTTCAGCGGCACCGAGTCGTAGTTGCGCGAATCCTCGAGCAGGCGCTTGAAGCGGCGCCGGTCGCGCTGGGGAATCTCGACGATCTCGTTGAGCAGGTCGATCGTGCGGTCGATGCTCTGCTCGAGCTCGCTGGGCACGAGCTCGAGCGTGTAGGCCGACACGTTGTCGGCCAGCAGCAGGCCGTTGCGGTCGTAGATCAGGCCGCGCGACGGCGGCACCGGCACCAGCGAGATCCGGTTGTCCTCGGCCTGCGCGTGGAACTGCTCGTAGCGGTAGATCTGCAGGAACGCCAGCCGCGCGGCCAGCAGCGAGAAGCACAGCACGACGAACGCGAGCGCCACGCCCAGCCGCAGCCTGAGGCGGTACAGGTCCTGTTCGGGATTGCGGACTTCGACCATCGCGCGGCGCGGCGCTCCTAGATCGGCCGGTCTTCGTCGCGCTCGACCGCGCGACGCTGCGGCGCCAGCAACAGCCAGTCGGCCAGCGGCCACAGCACGGCCGACGCCAGCGGCGCCTGGAAGTACGACCAGTCGGGCACGGCGCCGCCGACGGCCACGCGCACCAGCAGCGAGATCAGCCGCGCGACGAGGAACAGCGGCAGCAGGTGCAGCATCTGGCCGATCGGGCCGAACCACGGCACGCGCCGGTGCATGCTGATCGCGCCGTACGACAGGATCGTGTACGCGAGCGCGTGCTCGCCGAGCAGCGACGCGTCGTGCACGTCCATCACGAGGCCGAACAGGAACGCGATGCCGATGCCGACCTTGCGCGGCTGGTGGATGTTCCAGAACACCAGCACCAGCGCGAGGAAATCGGGCACCCACGGCAGCCGGCCCCAGGGCAGCACGCTCAGCACGAACGCGACCAGCATCGTGAACGCGATGAACGCCCGGTTGGCCGGCAGCAGCAGGTACTCGGTGCGATGCATCATCTACCTACCCTCCTCGGCCGCCTCGATCGCGCGCTTGCGGGCGGCCGCCGCGCCCGCCGGCTCGGGCGGCGGCGGCGGCGGCGGCGGCAACGTGCTCTTGTCGACCAGCAGCACGAGGACCATCTTGGCCTGGTCGACGCCGGCCACCGGCTCGAGCAGGATCCGCGAGAACGACGACGAGGTGCCGGTACGGTCGATCTGCCTGACGCGCGCGACCGGCAAGCCCGGCGGATAGATGCCGTCCAGCCCCGACGTGACCAGCAGGTCTGCCGGCCGCACCTCGGTGCTGGCCGACAGGTAACGCAGCTCCATCGCGCCGGCGCCGGCGCCATAAGCGACCGAGCGCAGGCTGGTGCGCTGCACCTCGACCGGGATCGTGCTGCCGCGGTCGGTCAGCAGCGTCACCTCGCTCGAATGCGAGAACACGCGCGTGACCTGGCCGACGACGCCCTTGGCGTCGAGCACCGGCTGGCCCGGCAGCAGGCCGTGGTGCATGCCCTTGTCGAGCACGATCTTGCGCGAGAACGGATCGCGAGCGTCGTACAGCACCTCGGCCATCACCGACTTGACCGCCGTGCGCTCGCGCACGCCGAACAGCTCGCGCAGGCGGGCGTTCTCGGCGGCGAGCTGCTCGGCCTGCAGCAGCGTCTTGGCGTTGACGGCCTCGATCCGGCGCAACTCGAGATTCTCCTCGCGCAGCCGGTTGATCTCGCCCGTGTATTCGAGCGAGAACGTCAGCACGTCGCGCGGCAGCAACAGCGTGCGCTGCAGCGGGTACAGCGCGCTGCCCAGGCCCTGGCGGAACGTGGCCAGCGTGCCGAAGCGCGAATCGATGACCAGCAGCACGATCGCCAGCGCCGCGAAGAAGATCAGTCGCGCGTGGGCGGAAGGGCCTTGATTGAAGAACGGAGGCGGGCTGCGGTCCATCGGGCTGCCATCGGACGTCGCGATCGGCGGACGAGGCGGGCGCCTCGGCAGGCTGGCTGGCGGTCGCGACGCGCTCGCGTCGGCCGGCCTCGCGCCGGATCACTCGTTGGTGAAGATCGTACCGAGTTTGTCCATCCGCTCGAGCGCCATGCCACAGCCGCGCACGACGCAGGTCAGCGGATCCTCGGCCACCAGCACCGGCAGGCCGGTTTCTTCCATCAGCAGCCGGTCCAGGTCGCGCAGCAGCGCGCCGCCGCCGGTCAGCATCACGCCGCGCTCGGTGATGTCGGCGCCCAGCTCGGGCGGCGTCTGCTCGAGCGCGATCTTGACCGCCGAGACGATCTGGTTCAGCGGATCGGTCAGCGCCTCGAGGATCTCGTTCGACGACACGGTGAAGCTGCGCGGGATGCCTTCGGACAGGTTGCGGCCCTTGACCTCCATCTCCTTGACCTCGGAGCCGGGAAAGGCCGAACCGATCGACTTCTTGATGTGCTCGGCCGTCTGCTCGCCGATCAGCATCCCGTAGTTGCGGCGGATGTAGTTGACGATCGCCTCGTCGAACTTGTCGCCGCCGACGCGCACCGAGCCCTTGTACACCATGCCGCCCAGCGAGATCACGCCGACCTCGGTCGTGCCGCCGCCGATGTCGACGACCATCGAGCCGGACGCCTCGGACACCGGCAGGCCGGCGCCGATCGCCGCCGCCATCGGCTCCTCGATCAGGTAGACCTGCGACGCGCCGGCGCCCAGCGCCGATTCGCGGATCGCGCGGCGCTCGACCTGCGTCGAGCCGCAGGGCACGCAGATGATGATGCGCGGGCTCGGCGAGAACAGCCGCGATTCGTGCACCATGCGGATGAACTGCTTGAGCATCTGCTCGGTGACGGTGAAGTCGGCGATCACGCCGTCCTTCATCGGACGGATCGCCTCGATGTTGCCGGGCACCTTGCCCAGCATCTGCTTGGCTTCGCCGCCCACCGCGGCGATGGTCTTCTTGCCGTTGGGCCCGCCTTCCTGACGGATCGCGACGACCGACGGCTCATCGAGCACGATCCCCTTGCCGCGCACGTAGATCAGCGTGTTGGCCGTCCCCAGGTCGATCGCCAGATCATTGGAGAAGTATTTGCGGAATAACCCCAGCATGGATGGCTGTGCCCAATAGTCAACTTATTTGAGAAATGGCCTGAATCATACCGTATAATTATTTGGTATATCGATGATTTTTCAAACTTTTCCTGACTCTTTTCCACATATCCAACGACCACTTCGAAGGTCGGCGGAGCGGCGCCGGAGCGGTCGCGCGCCTCGGCAAAAACCCCTATCGTAGAGCCCATCGCCCCGCTTGCCCAATGGCGCCGGCCCGGTTGTTGTATCGGTGTCGGTTCGTGCCGGCGAGCGGTCCGCGCAACTCCCTCTTTTCCGTCATGTCACTGACCCACGAAGACGTTCGCCGCATCGCCACGCTGGCCCGGCTCGAGCTGGACGAGGCCGAAGGCGCGGCGATGCTCGAGCAACTGAACCAGGTATTCACGCTGATCGAAGCGCTCGAGGCCGAGGACACGGCCGGCGTCGAGCCGATGACCCACGCGCAGACGCTGTCGTTGCGGCTGCGCGACGACGTCGTCACCGAGCACGACCATCGCGACGACTACCAGCGCCCGGCCCCGGCCGTCGAGCAGGGGCTGTACCTCGTGCCCAAGGTGCTCGAATGAGCGCGCCGCACACGTTGTCGGTGGCCGAGCTGCGCGCCGGCCTGGATGCGCGCCGCTTCTCGGCCGAGGAGCTGGCGCGGCACTTCCTGTCGCGCATCGAGGCCAGCGGGCTGAACGCGTTCATCGACGTGCGGCCCGAGCTGACGCTGGCGCAGGCGCGCGAGGCCGATGCGCGCCTGGCCGCCGGCGAACGCGCGCCGCTGCTGGGCGTGCCGCTGTCGCACAAGGACATCTTCGTGACGCGCGGCTGGCGTTCGACGGCCGGCTCGCGGATGCTGGCCGACTACGTGAGCCCGTTCGACGCGACGGTCGTCGAGCGGCTGCGGCAAGCCGGCGCCGTCTGCCTGGGCAAGACCAACTGCGACGAGTTCGCGATGGGCTCGGCCAACGAGAACTCGTACTTCGGCCCGGTGCGCAATCCGTGGGACGCCGCGGCGATCGCCGGCGGTTCGTCCGGCGGCGCGGCCGCGTCGGTGGCCGCCGGCCTGGCGCCGCTGGCCACCGGCACCGACACCGGCGGCTCGGTGCGCCAGCCGGCGGCGATGTGCGGCGTCACCGGCATCAAGCCGACTTATGGCCGCGTGTCGCGCTACGGCATGATCGCGTTCGCGTCCAGCCTGGACCAGGGCGGCGCGATCGGCCGTTCGGCCGCCGACTGCGCGCTGCTGCTCGAGGCGATGGCCGGCTTCGATCCGCGCGACTCGACCAGCCTGCCAGAGCCCGACCGCGAGGACTTCGGACGCGACCTGGACAAGCCGCTGGCCGGCCTGCGCATCGGCGTGCCCGCCGAGTTCCTCGCCGACGGCCTGGATGACGACGTGCGCGCGGCGATCGACGCGGCGATCGCGCAGCTCGAGGCGCTGGGCGCGACGCGGCGCGAGATCCACCTGCCGCGCACGCGGCTGGCGATCCCGGCGTACTACGTGATCGCGCCGGCCGAGGCGTCGAGCAACCTGTCGCGCTTCGACGGCGTGCGCTACGGCCATCGCGCCGCCGAATACGGCGACTTGAACGACATGTACCGCAAGAGCCGCGCCGAGGGCTTCGGCCGCGAGGTGCGGCGACGGATCCTGGTCGGCACCTACGTGCTGTCGCACGGCTACTACGACGCCTATTACCTGCAGGCGCAGAAACTGCGCCGGCTGATCGCCGACGACTTCCAGCGCGCGCTGGCCGACGTCGACGTCATCGCCGGACCGGTGTCGCCGACCGTGGCCTGGAACCTGGGCGAGCGCGGCGACGATCCGGTGCGCAACTACCTGGCCGACATCTTCACGCTGCCGGCATCGCTGGCCGGCCTGCCCGGCATGTCGGTGCCGGCCGGCTTCGGTCGCGGCGGCCGTCCGATCGGCCTGCAGTTGATCGGCGACTACTTCGCCGAGAGCCGGCTGCTGAACGTCGCCCACCAGTTCCAGCAAGCCACCGACTGGCACCGCCGCGTGCCGCCCGGCGCCTGAGAGGACACCGCGATGACCCCCGACATCCCGCTCGACCAACGGCCCGCGCACGACGACGGGCCTTCGCACGA
>JASGFT010000164.1:0-10890 GCA_047605425.1 Burkholderiaceae bacterium
CGGGACGTTTGGGCGTGCAAGGCGGGCATGGACGAAAGACTCTCAGCCTCTCAGTCCGCGGCCGCGGCGACCGGCAGCACCAGCGCGGCGCGCAGTCCGCCCAGCGGGCTGCGATCCAGGTCCAGGTGCCCGCCGTATAGCTGCGCGATCTCGATGCACAGCGACAGGCCCAGCCCGCTGCCCGGCGAGCGCTGGTCCAGCGGCGAGTTGCCCTCCCGGATCGCGGCGATGCGCGTTTCGTCGATGCCGGGGCCATCGTCCTCGATCGTCACCGACAACGCGCGGGCATCGCTCGCGATCGTGACCCGGACGCGATGGGCGGCCCAGGTGCAGGCGTTCTCGAGCAGGTTGCCGCACATTTCGATCAGGTCCTGACGGTCGCCGTCGAAGCGGCCCTGGCCGTCGGCGTCGATCGTCAGGTGCCGGTCGCGATGCAGCGTCCGCATCGCCGCGATCACCTCGCGAACGACCGCGCCGGCGTCGGTCTGCGGGCCGCCGAGGCGGGAGCGGCCGACGGCGCGGGCGCGGGCCAGGTGGCGTTCGATCTGGCGCCGCATCGCTTCGGTCTGGACGATGACCTGCTTGGCCGTCGCCTCGGAAGCCGGTTGCGACGCGACGTTGGTCAGGATAGCCAGCGGCGTCTTCAGTCCGTGCGCGAGGTCGGCCGCCTGGCGGCGGCTGCGCTCGATCGTGGCGGCGTCGCGGGCGAGCAGCGCGTTCAGTTCCTCGACCAGCGGCGCGATCTCGACCGGCCAGTCGCCGGCCAGCGTCCGCGCCGAGCCGCGCCGAAGCCGCGTCAGCGACTCGCGTAGCCGGCGCAGCGGGCGCAGCCCGATCGCCACCTGCACCGCGATCAGCAGCGTCAGGCCGACGGCCAGTGCGGCCAGCGCCAGCGCCAGCAGATGGTCGAAGTCGCGACGGGCGCCGATCAGCTCGGCCCGATCCATCGCTACGGCGATGCGCACCGGCCGGTCATGCCCGGGCAGGCTGACGCTGCGGTCGACGACCAGCAGCTTCTGGCGTTGCGGCCCGACCGCGGTCAGGTAGCGCGGGCCTTCCCGAGTCGTGGCCGGCTCGGGCAGCGCGAGCCGCTGGTCCCATAGCGAGCGCGAATGGTCGAGCGGTTCGCCGCCGGCGTCGTCGATCTGCCAGTACTTGCCCGAGTACGGCTGCTGGTAGCGCGGATCGGCCGGTGGCTGCAGCAGGACGAGTTCGTCCCGCTCGTTCCATTCGAAGCTGGCCGCCAGCAGGTTCAGGCGATCGGCCAACTGGCGCTGGTGGGTCGCGGTCACGTGATGATCGAACAACTGGCCCAGGCCGGCCCAGGCCAGGCCCAGCGTCAGCCCCATCCAGACCAGGCCGGCGACGACCAGGCGGAAAGATAGCGAGCGGCGCATCGTTCAATCCTCGCGCAGCCGGTAGCCGAGGCCGCGGACGGTTTCGATGCGGTGGGCGCCGAGCTTGCGCCGCAGCCGCCCGATGAAGACTTCGATCGTGTTGCTGTCGCGATCGAAGTCCTGCGCGTAGATGTGCTCGATCAGGTCGGCCTGGCTGACGATCTCGCCCGGATGGTGCATCAGGTAGGCGAGCACGCGATATTCGTGCGAGGTCAGCGCGACCGGGCGGCCGTCGCGCACAAGCTGCGCGCGGCGCGTGTCCAGCGACAGGTCGGCGAGCCGCAGGATCGGCGACGCGAAGCCGTGCGCGCGGCGGATCAGCGCCCGCACGCGCGCCATCAGCTCGGGCATCTGGAACGGCTTGGCCAGGTAGTCGTCGGCGCCGGCGTCGATGCCCTCGACCTTGTCCGTCCACGAATCGCGGGCGGTCAGGATCAGCACCGGCGTGCCGATGCCTTCGGCGCGCCAGCGCTTGAGCACCGACAGCCCGTCCAGCGTGGGCAGGCCCAGGTCGAGCACCACGACGTCATAGGTCTCGGTGCCGCCGAGCATGTGCGCGCGCGCGCCGTCGGCCGCGTGGTCGACGGCCAGTCCCGCGTCCTCGAGCGCGGTTCGCACCTGCGCGGCCAGCGTAGGTTCATCCTCGACCAGCAGTGCCCGCATCGCTCAGGATCCCTTTCGCGCCTCGGCCGCGCCGCGGCCCTTGGCCTTGACCAGCGTCAGATGCTGCGCGTCGTATTCGAGCTTGATCACCGCGCCCTGCGGCGACAGCAGCTTGATCTCGTAGACCCATCCGCCGTCCTCCCGGTCGAGCTCGACGGCGATGACCTCGCCGTTCCACTGGCGGGCGACGGTGTCCAGCACCTGTTGCAGCGGCTGGATCTGGCCGGCCTGCACGGCGGCGCGAGCCCGTTCGTCGTCGTCGCCGGCGTGCGCGGGCGCGAACGGGCCGGTCGCGAGCAGCGCGGCGGCCAGCAGCGTCGCGCCCCGATGCGAGAAGGACGGGCTTCGCGCCGGGGGGGCGCCGCGGCCGGCAGGGCGGGCGGGAAGACGGGCCGCGAGACGGATCGGAAAGCGGGCCTGGAATTGGTCCGAAAGGCGGTCCGAAAGGCGGTTCGCAAGGCGGCTCGCATGGCGGCGCGAAAGACGGGTCGGAACGGGCATCGTGATCTCCGGCTGGCCGCGGTGTCGATCCGGGTCGGACATAGACGGCCGGCGGCATCGGTGGTTCGAATGATCACCGTTATAGCGATCGCCGCCTGAACGCAGGCTGAACGTGCTGCTCAGCCGGCGTTCAGGCCCGTCCGCGCATCATCGCCGCCATCGACGAATCGGCTGGAGGGTGGATGATGGACGATCTGAGTTGGATACTGTTGGCGGTGCAGGCGATCGGGATGCTCGGGCTGCTGGCCGTGGGCTTCGCCGGGCGCGTCGAACGCGAGAATCTGGCCAGCAAATACGTCAATGATCGTTGAACGGCATTGAAATTCGATCAACGGTATTCAATTACTTGTAAGTTGGTCGATTCGTGTTCGATGAAAGTCGATCCGGTACACTGGCCTTTTGCCGTCGTCGAAAGGAGTGTTCGCATCGATGTGGGATCTATGGTCATGGTTGTCCGCGCCGCTGTTCTGGCGGATCACGCCGCTGGAGCTGGCGATCGCCGCCGTCGTGACGGTCGTTTCGTTCATCGTCCTGTCGTTGTTGCTGCGCGCGTTGCAGCACCGGTTGGCGCAGTGGGCCGGCCAGACGCGGTTCCGCGCCGATGACGTGCTCGCCGAGGTGCTGGGCGGCACGCACCGCGGCCTGCTGGCGCTGGTGTCGTTGCTGATCGGCGCCGGCATGATCGAGTGGCCGCCGCCCTGGCCGTCGCGCATCAGTCAACTGTGGTTCGTGGTCCTGGCGTTGCAGATCGCGCTATGGGCCAACCGCGGGGTGACGGTCGGCCTGAAGCGCTACGCGGCGCGCAATGCCAGCGGCGGCGCGACGGTCAGCGCCGCGGCCACGCTGATGTCCTGGGGACTGCGCACGCTGCTGTGGTCGATCGTCGCGCTGGCGATCCTGTCGAATCTGGGCGTCAACATCACCGCGTTCGTCGCCAGCATGGGCGTCGGCGGCATCGCGATCGCGCTGGCCGCGCAGAACATCCTCGGCGACCTGTTCGCGTCGATGTCGATCGCCGTCGACAAGCCCTTCGAGGTCGGCGATTTCATCGCGTTCGGCGAGGTGCTCGGCAGCGTCGAGCACGTGGGCGTCAAGACGACCCGCCTGCGCAGCCTCGGCGGCGAGCAGATCGTGATCGGCAACACCGACCTGCTCAAGCAGACGATTCGCAACTACAAGCGGATGCAGCAGCGGCGCATCCTGTTCACGTTCAACGTCGCCTACGGCTGCACGCCGGAACAGGCCGAGCGGATTCCGGTCATCGTCAGAGAGGCGATCGAGGCCAGCGAGCGCCTGCGCTTCGACCGCGCGCACCTGCTGGCCTTCGGCGAATCGGCGTTGCGCTTCGAGGTCGTCTACTTCGTGCTGGCCGCCGAATACAACGTGTACATGGACGAGCAGCAGCGGATCAACCTGAGGCTGATGCGCGAGTTGGCGGCGCTGGGCGCGCGCTTCGCTCAGCCGGTGCGGATCGTTCACGTCGCGTCGGCGCCGTCGGCGGCCTCGCTGGTCTCGCTGGCCCCGGCGGTTGCCGGCGAGAATGGCGGGGAGGCCGATATCGATCGAAGAGCCGAAGGATGACCGGTGTTCGCGGACGAACGGGCGGCGGCTCGCTACACTGCGAGTTCCACCGGCCAGACGGATGACGATGATGCAGAGCCTCGACTCCTCGCCAGGCGCCGCCTCGCCTGGCTCGACGGTCGCCGACGTCGACACCCTCGAAGCGAACCTGGGCAAGCCGAGCTTTCGTGTCGGCCTGAAGGTCATCGACCACATCGATGACGGCGCCGCCCACTGGATAGCGGTATCGCCGCTGGCGTTCCTGGCGTTCTGCGACGACGGTTCGGCGCGGCGCGCGCCGGTCGCCGCGCCGACCGCGGTGTCGATGACGCTGGCCGGCGGCGCGCCGGGCTTCGCGTCGCGCCAGGATCGCAAGTCCTTGCGCGTACCGCTGGACGCGATCGATGATCCCGCGCTGGCGCGCGTCGGGGTTGCCGTCGGGTCCTTGTTCCTGGCGCCCGACGTCGGCGAGACCTTGCGGATCAACGGCCGCGTGCGCGCCGTCGACGCGCAGGCGCTGCTCGTCGACGTCGACGAATGCTACGTGCATTGCGCGAAGGCGCTGATCCGCTCGGCGTTCTGGAAGGCGGCGCCCAGTCGTGTCGACGCGCCGACGCTGGCGGCGTTCGCGCCGCTGACCCCGTTCATGGCGCTGGCCTCGTTCGATCCGGGCAACGGTGCCGATGTCAGTCCGAAAGGCGATCCGGCCGGATCGATGATCCGCGTGGGCGGGCGGGGCCTCACGTATGCCGAGCGACCCGGCAATCGTCGTGCCGACAGCTTTCGGAACATCCTCGTGCAGCCGAGCGTCGCCGCGATCGCCTTGATTCCAGGCAGCGACCAGATCGCCGTCGTCGCCGGCGAGGCGTCGATCAGCAACGACGAGGCCCGGCGAGCCGAATGGGTGGTGGCGGGCAAGACGCCTTTGCTGACGACGTCGATCGCGCTGCGCGAAGCGGCCGTGCGGCGCAGCGACGCGCTGGCCCGCGCCGACCTGTGGCCGGTGAAGCCGCCGGCCGACGCGCCCGACCCGGCCCGGCTGCTGGTGCAGCACATCACCAGCCACGAGCATCGCAGCGCCGAGTTCCAGGAGCTGCGCGAGGCGTTGGCGGTGCCGGGGACGATGGAAAAGGGCCTGGCCGAGTCGTATCGGAACAACTTGTACTGATACGCAGGAGGCGAGGCGCCGGTGCCTGCCGGTCCTCGTCGGTCGCCGGCGTCGTCCGGCCACGGCTCCGATATCGGAACGCATGGCTCGACTGGAGACATCCCGATGAATCAATCCTCGACGGCCGTCCCGGCCGCCCCCGCACGCTACAGCGACGACGAATGGCGGACCCGCGTCGACCTGGCCGCCTGCTACCGGCTCATCGCCCACTTCGGCATGAGCGACCTGATCTACAACCACGTCACGGCGCGGGTCCCCGGCTCCGAGGACATCCTGATCAATCCGTACGGATTGATGTACGAGGAGATCACGGCCAGCTCGCTGGTGCGGATCGACCTGGACGGCCGCATCCTCGATCCCGGCACCACCGGTCTGGGCATCAATGCCGCCGGCTACGTGATCCACAGCGCGGTGCACGGCGCGCGCGAGGACGTGCAGTGCGCGATCCATACGCATACGCGCGCGGGCATGGCGGTGTCGGCGCTGTCGTGCGGCCTGCTGCCGATGACGCAGACGGCGCTGCGATTCCTCGACATCGCTTATCACGACTACGAGAGCGTCGCGATCGAGTTGAACGAGCGCGAGCGGCTGGTTCGCGACCTCGGCCAGCGCGACGCGATGATCCTGCGCAACCACGGCCTGCTGGTGGTCGGACGTTCGATCGCCCAGGCGTTCAACTCGATGTACTGGCTGGAGAACGCCTGCAAGGCGCAGGTCGACGCGATGGCCTGCAACACGACGCTGCACCTGCCGTCCGACGAGGTCGCGCGCAAGACCTACCAGTTGTACCGGCCCGAAGTGCGCCGCCCGTTCGGCGAGATGGAATGGCCGGCGATGCTGCGGCTGCTCGATCGCCGCGACCCGTCGTATCGCGAGTGAATCCGCGCCCGAATCGATGAAAGAGGCAGACATGATCGTCGCCCGCGACTATGACGATTGGGGAAGGATCGTGCGGGAATTCGGCGTGAAGGCCGATTGACGGGCAGGTGGCTCGCAACGGGTCACCGAATGGCGTCCGCCAGACGCCGGGCGCCTACTTGATCCGTTGCTTTTCCAGCTTGCGCGCAAGCGTTCGCCGGTGCATGCCGAGCCGGCGCGCGGTTTCCGAGATGTTGAAGCCGGTCTGCGCCAACACCTCGTGGATCCGCTCCCATTCGAGCGTCTTGATCGTGGTCGAGCGCTCGGTCAGCTCGATGTCGGAGTCGCCTTCGACGCGGCCGAACGCCGCTTCGATGTCGTCGGTGTTCGAGGGCTTGGCCAGGTAATGACAGGCGCCGAGCTTGATCGCTTCGACGGCCGTCGCGATGCTCGCGAAGCCGGTCAGCACGACGATCAGCATCCGTGGATCGAACGCGTGCAGGCGCTTGACGCACGCCAGTCCGGACGTGCCCCCGGCCAGCTTCAGGTCGACGACCGCGTAGCCCGGCGCGGCGGCGGCCAGGCGTTCGTCGAGCTCGTCGGCGCCGCGTGCGCGCAGGACCCGGTAGCCGCGGCGTTCGAACGAGCGCGACAGCGTCCGCGCGAACGCGGCATCGTCCTCGACCAGTAGCAGCACGCGCTCGCCGAGCGCCGGAGCATCGGGCGGCGGCGGGCCGTCGCGAGCCGCGGGTGTGGCTTCGGGAGGATCATCCCTCGACATGATGCGCTCGCTCGACAGGAAGGGAGGCATCGATGCGGATCGCCGCCAGCGGCAGGGTGATGCGCACGAGCGCGCCGCCATCGGGACGGTTGCGGGCCTGCAGGCTGCCGCCGAGCGTGCGCGCGACGTTCGTCGATAGGAACAGGCCGAGTCCGCTGCCAGGGCGGCCCTTCGTCGACTGGTAAGGCTGCCCGAGCCGTGCGATCAACTCGGGCGAGAAGCCGGGGCCGTCGTCGGTGACCGCCAGCACCAACTGGTCGTCGTCGCGCGTCACCTGCAGCTCGACCCAGCCTGGCGAGGCCTCGAGCGCGTTGTCCAGCACGTTGTGGATCATCTGCTTGAGCGTCGCGTCCGATGCGATCGGCAGATCGTCGCCGAACGTGTTCGTGTACATCAGCGCGGTCGGCGAGCGGGTCGATCGCCATTCGGCGAGCAGGTCGCCGACGAAGCGGCCGACCGTCGTGACGGCGGCGCCGTCGGCGCGCGCCTCGCCGGCCGAGCGCAGGATCCCGGTCAGGATGTCCTTGCAACGCGCCAGCTCGGTCTGCATCTCGTCGATCTCCTGTCGAAGCCGGCCGTCGTGGCGAAATGCCGGCAGGCGGCGCCAGTCGCCGAGGATCACCGACAGCGTCGCAAGCGGCGTGCCCAGCTCGTGCGCGGCGCCGGACGCCAGCAGGCCCATCCGCACGATGTGCTCTGCTTCGACCGCGCGCCGGCGCAGGTCGGCGAGCCGCGCGTCGCGCGCGCGCAGGTTGCCGCTGATGCGGTTCAGGAACAGCACCAGCAGCACGGCGTTCAGCGTGAAGCACAGCAGCAGGCCGAGCGTGTACGGGTCGCCGAGCCCCAGCTCGTGGTCGCGCGGCACGGGCAGCGGTAGATGGAACGTGGCCACGCCGATGAAGCATAGCAAGGTGACGCCGATCAGCGCCCACGTGAAGGCCGGTTCGAGCAGGATCGCGCCGAGGCCGATCTGCAGCAGGTACAGGAAGATGAACGGGTTGGTCGCTCCGCCGCTCAAGTACAACTGCACGGTCAGCGTGGCGACGTCGACCAGCAGCGCGATGAACAGCTCGCGATCGGTGAACGGCTGGTGCCGGCTGCCGACGCGCAGCAGGCTGAACACGTTGAACGCGGTCAGGCACGCCAGCGCCGCCAGCATGCGGTCCAGCGGCAGCGCGATCTCGAAGCCGTAGCGGACGATCAGGATCGTGCCGATCTGGCCCAGCACCGCGATCCAGCGCAGCTCGATGAGCTGCCGCATGTTGTTCAGGCCGGCGAACTCGTCGACGTCCGACGAGCGTTGCGCTTGACTGCGGGGAATCAGGCCGGGCGTCCTTGTCGAAGCGGGAGGGAATCGTCAGTCGCGCGACGGGCGTCCGGACTGCCAGCGCGCGTAGCCGCCGGCGGCGGCCACCATCAACGCCAGCGCGAACCAGGTCAGCGCGTAGACCAGATGATCGTCGCGAAACCTTATCACCGTGAGCCCGGGCACGGGCCACGGCCGCGATGCCGGCGCGTCGTCAGCGGCGATCGAGAACGCATCGACGAAATAAGGCGCGGGCGCGTCCAGCCCGCGCGCGCGCGCGATCGCCGCGACGTCGCGCGAGTACCAGCGGTCGCGCGGTGGGTCGTTGTCGCGCAGGAAACCGCCGCCCGGTTCGGTGATCCGCAGCAGGCCGGTCACGGTGACGGTCGCGCCGTCGGCCGGTCCGCGGCGCGTGGCCGGATCGCGATGGGCGGCGTCGATGAAGCCGCGATTGACGAGCACCGTCCAGCCCTCGGTCGTCGTCAGCGGCGTCAGCACCCAGAAACCGGGCCCCAGCGCGGTCGACGCCAGCACCAACGTGTCCAGCTCTGCTCGCAACGTCCCGCGTACCGCGATGCGGCGGTATTCGTCGGTATCGCGGCCGACGCTCGGCCAGGCGGCGGGACCGGGGGCGGGCACCGGCGGCGCGTCGCCCCGGGTCGACACCCGCTCGATCAGATCGCGCTTCCACGCCAGCCGCTCGAGCTGCCAGACGCCGAGCGCGACGAAGGTCACGAACAGAACCAGCCCCCCCGAGATGAAGATCCAGCGCGCGGCACGCCGCCGGGCCGATCGGCTCAAGGCCGCCGGCCCGCCGGGCGCGCCGCCGCCGGGCGCGGCGATATCACTGCAGGTTCTGCATGTCGTGGAGGGTCGGCATCATGTTCTGGTTCATGTGGTACATGACCCAGAGCGAGCCGCTCAGCGTGATGATGACCAGTACCGAGGTGAAGATCAGCGCGAGCATGTTCCAGCCGCCTTCGGAGCGGGCGTTCATGTGCAGGAAGTACACCATGTGGACGACGATCTGCACGGCGGCGAAGCCGAGCAGCACGACCGCGGCCGTGCCGGGCGTGGCGATCAGCTTGCCCATCACGATCCAGAACGGGATCGCGGTCAGGATCACCGATAGCACGAAGCCGGTCAGGTAGCCGCCGAGCGTGCTGTGCGCGCTGCCGTCGTCGTCGTGGTGATCGTCGTGATGCCCGTCGTGGCCGTGCGCCGTGTGGCCGTGCGCGGCGTGGGAATCGTGAGATCTCGGCGCGCTCATGGCAGCACTCCCATCAGGTAGACGAAGGTGAAGACGCCGATCCAGACGACGTCCAGAAAGTGCCAGAACATCGACAGGCACATGATGCGCCGACGGTTCCCGGAGGTCAGTCCGAACTTGCCGACCTGCAGCATCAGCACGACGAGCCAGACGATGCCGAAGGTCACGTGCAGGCCGTGCGTGCCGACCAGCGCGAAGAACGACGACAGGAACGCGCTGCGTTGCGGGCCGGCGCCTTCGTGGATCAGGTGCGCGAACTCGTACAGCTCCAGGCCGATGAAGCCCGCGCCCAGCCCGCCGGTGATCGCCAGCCACAGCAGCATCGGCGACTGCCGCCGGCGCTGCATCTCGATGACCGCGAAGCCGTAGGTGATCGACGACAGCAGCAGCAGCGAGGTGTTGACGGCGACCAGCGGCAGGTCGAACAGGTCGGCGCCCGACGGGCCGGCCGCATAGCTGCGGCCGAGCACGCCATACGCGGCGAACAGGCACGCGAAGACCAGGCAGTCGCTCATCAGGTACAGCCAGAACCCGAGCAGCGTGCCGTTCTGTGGGTGGTGTTCACCCGTGTCGTGGAAGCGCGGCGGCTCGATGGCCGCGGTACCGGCGGAAGAGGCGAGGGACTCAGACATGGCTGGCGAGCAATTGCGTGCGGGCGTTTTCTTCGCGAACGACATCCTCGGCGGGGATGTGGTAGTCGCGGTCGTAGTTGAACGTGTGGATGATCGCGATGACGACCAGCGCGGCGAACGACAGGCCGGCCAGCCACCAGATGCGCCAGATCAGCGCGAAGCCCATGACGGTCGACAGCCCGGCCAGCACGATGCCCGCCCAGGTGTTCTTGGGCATGTGGATCGGGATGAATCCCTCGAGCGGGCGGCGGTACTGCGCGGCTTTCATGTCGTGCCAGGCATCGCCGGCGTGCACGCGCGGCGTGAACGCGAAGTTGTACGGCGGCGGCGGCGACGACGTCGACCATTCGAGCGTACGGCCGTCCCATGGATCACCGGTGACGTCGCGAAGCTGCGCGCGCTTGCGGAAGCTGACGACGAGCTGGATCAGGAACGACGCGATGCCCAGCGCGATCAGGAACGCGCCGAACGCGGCGGTCTGGAACCAGATCTGCAGCGACGTGTCCTCGAAGTGGCTGACGCGGCGCGTGACCCCCATCAGGCCGAGCGCGTACAGCGGCATGAACGCGAAGTAGAAGCCGACCAGCCAGAACCAGAACGAACACTTGCCCCAGAACGGATCGAGCCGGTAGCCGAAGGCCTTCGGGAACCAGTAGGTGATGCCGGCCATCAGTCCGAACAGCACGCCGCCGATGATGACGTTGTGGAAGTGCGCGATCAGGAACAGCGAGTTGTGCAGCACGAAGTCGGCCGG
>JASGFT010000165.1:0-10877 GCA_047605425.1 Burkholderiaceae bacterium
CCTTCATGCTGCTGGGCGTCGAACGCGTGCGCACCGACCTGCGCAGCAGCTTCTCGTCGGCGGTGTCGGGCACCGACCTGATCGTCGGCGCGCGCACCGGCTCCGTGCAACTGCTGCTGTACGCGGTCTTTCACGTCGGCGCGGCGACCAACGACATCCGCTGGCACAGCGTCGAGTCGCTGCAGCGGCTGCGCGGCGTGGCCTGGGTCGTGCCGCTGTCGCTCGGCGATTCGCATCGGGGCTTTCCGGTGCTGGGGACGACGACCGCGTATTTCGAGCACTTGCGCTACGGCCGGCAGCAGCCGCTGCGACTGCGCGAAGGCCAGCCGTTTCGCGATCTCTACGACGCCGTCATCGGCGCCGATGTCGCCGCTCGGCTCGGTTACCGGATCGGCCAGCGGATCACGCTGGCGCACGGCACCGGCCAAGTGAGCCTGGGCGCCGATCACGCGGACAAGCCGTTCACCGTCGTCGGCATCCTCGCGCGCACCGGCACCCCGGTCGATCGCACGGTCCACGTCAGCCTGCAGGCGATCGAGGCGATCCACGTCGACTGGGCGGCCGGCGCGCCGCTGCCCGGACAACGCGTCGGCGCCGAGCAAGCGCGCGCGATGGACCTGCAGCCCGGCAACCTGACCGCCGCGCTGGTGGGCCTGCACAACCGCGCCGCCGTCTTCTCGGTGCAGCGGCAGGTCGACCGCTTCGCCGACGAGCCGCTGATGGCCATCCTTCCCGGCGTGGCGCTCGACGAGCTCTGGGACGTCGTCGGCGCCGGCGAGCGGGCGCTGCTGCTGATGTCCGGCCTGGTCGCGCTGGTCAGCATGGCCGGATTGATGTCGGTGGTGCTGGCCGGCTTGAACGAGAGGCGGCGCGAGCTCGCGGTGCTGCGCGCGGTGGGCGCGAGCCTGCGCCACGTGCTGCTGCTGCTCGCGCTCGAAGGGGCGCTGCTGACGCTGGTCGGCATCATCGCCGGCGTGGCGGCGCTCGCCGCCTGCGTGCTGGCGCTGGGCCCCTGGCTGCAATCGGCGTTCGGGCTGACGCTGCGCCTGGGCGAGCCGACGCCGATGCAGGCGCTGCTGCTCGCCGGCCTCGTGCTGGCCGGCTGGCTCGCCAGCCTGCTGCCGGGCTGGCGCGCGTATCGGCTGTCGCTCGCCGACGGCCTGTCTCCGAGGATCTGAACGATGAATCCGACATCCTGCGCCGCGCCGTCACGCCTGCGTCGCCGCCTGCTGCGGGCGGGCGCCGCCGTCGTCGTCTGGCCGGCCGCGCCGTCCGGCGTCCACGCCGAATCCTACGAGGAGATCGCCTGGGAAGCGCTGGTGCCTCCCGACTGGGATCCGATGAAATCGTTCCGCGACCTGCAGAAGCTGGGATCGCTGCCCGATTCGGACAAGCGCGTGCAGGCGTTGTACGACCGCATGCGCAAGGTCTGGGACGCGGCGCCCACCGTGCCGTCGCTGCAGGGCCGCGACGTGAAGATCCCGGGCTTCGTCGTCCCGATCGAAGGCGACGAGGACGGCCTGCGCGAATTCCTGCTCGTGCCTTATTTCGGCGCGTGCATCCATACGCCGCCGCCGCCGGCCAACCAGATCATCCACGTGCGCGCGGACCCGCCGGCGCGGGGCTTCAAGTCGATGAGCGCGGTCTGGGTCAGCGGCACGCTCGGCCTGCAACGCGGCGACTCGGAGCTGGGCGCGAGCGGCTACAGCCTGAAGGCCGCGATCGTCGAGACGTACCGGGAGAAATGACCGGCGCATGACCTGGCTTGTGGCCTGGCTTGTGGCCTGGCTTATGACTTCGCTTATGACTTCGCTTATGACCTCGCGCATGACCCGCGTGCCGATCCGCCGCGAGGACCGCGTTACTCCGGCACGTAGATCATCGACCCGTCCTTGAGCCGGTAAGCGCTCCCCGCCTTGGTGCCCTCGCCTTCGCCGATCTGCCCCGATGACTGGTACTTCTTCAGCTCGTTGCCCTTCTTGACGACCATCTCCATGTCGGCCTCGCCGGGATTGCGGATGACGATCGCGTCGCGAGTCGTGAACGGGTTCAGCGGATTCTCGATCACGGCGATCAGCAGGACGGCGATGATGACCAGGAACACGTCGACGATGTTGACGACGCTGAGGATCGGATCGTCGCCATCGTCGTCGTCGAGGATGTTCAGCGGCTTCCTCTCAGCCATGGACGACCCCCGGCGCGTGCGCCGGCATCTCGTCGGCATTCGATGCCGACGCCTGGGCGTGCGGCCCGCGCCGGTCGAGCAGCTCGTTCAACTCCGCCAGCAGCCACCTGCGGCGGATCGACAGGATCACGTAGGTGATCGCCGCCGAGATCAGCGCGATCACCACCGCGGCGAAGGCCACGACCAGGTTCTGCGCCATCCCCTGCGCGTTGCCGGACGACACGGCGATCAGCGCCGGGCCCATCGGAATCATCGTCGCCACCAGCCCGAGCATCGGCGCGACCCGGCTGACGATCCGCAGCGGCTCGATCAGCTTGAGCAGATACAGCTCCAGCGCTTCCTGGTTGGCTCCGGGATGCTTGGCGGCATAGCGGTGCAGGCGTCCGGCGCCGGCCTGCGCCGTGCCCCGTCGGCTCCACTCGACGAGGAACGCGCCCGCCGCGAAGAACGCGTAGAGGAAGAACGCCGCCAGCACGATCAGCACCGGCATCAGGAACAGTTTCGATATTTCGTAGAAGAGGCTCTCGATGGCATTCACGGCGTGGACTCCGAAAGACGGTTTCTGTATCGGGAGGAGTCGGCGGACCGGCCGTCGGGAGCGCCCCGCACGAGCGCTTCCCACAGGCCGCCGGCGAGCAGCGCGCCCAGCACGATCAGCCCGAACAGCCAGTTCGCCGGCTCCTCGTCGGCGGCCGCCGGGACTTCGCGCAGCTCCTGCCCGCTGACGACGGTCGGCTTGGCGTCGGCGGTCTCCGGTGTGGCCGGCGGTTCGGGCGCGGAAGGCGGCGGCGCGGCGGGCTCGGCCGCTGCCGCCGCGGGAGCCGGCTTGTCCACCAGGCCGAATCCGGTCATCGCCGGGGCGTTCGCCGCCGTCATCGCCGCCGTGGCCTGCGCCAGCTTGCGCTGGTCCAGCTCCTCGGCCATCCGCGTGATCTCGGGGCTGCTGCACGAGTCGGCATCGCAGGCCACGCCGGCTTCGGCGATGACCTCGCGATTGACGCGCTCCAGATCGGCCTTCACCCGTGGGTCGGCCTTCCAGTAGCCCTTGTTGATCGCCACCAGCATGCGGTCGACGATGGCCTGGTAGGCCAGCAGGCCGCCGGCCTCGCGGAAGCGGTTGCGGATGTCCAGCTTGTTGCGGTCGGCGACGTAGGTCTCGTACATCTCGTTCCACTTGGCGCCGTCGACGACGCCGGGCGTCACCACCTGCCAGGCCCACAACCGCTCGTTGACCTCCTTGATCGCGCTGGCGCCGGCCTGGCCCTCGGCGAGCATGGCCTCGACCCACTTCGGATTCGTATAGCGGGCGCGCATCTCGCGGCCCATGAAGCGAGCTAGCGTCTCGTGGCGCCCGACACGGCCCTCGATGTTGAGCACCGTCATCTCGGGCGTCTTGCCGTCGACGTTGCGCACCGCCATCGCCAGGCCGCCCGCGTGACGGTAAGTCGCGCTGTGATCGAGGCTGGCGACGGTATCGCCCGAATAGGCATTGAACGCCGCCTCGGTCCCGGTCAGCGCGAGCTTGAAGACCTCGGTGCCGGTCTTGTTGCCGCCGGGCTGGTTGCCCGTGTAACCCTGGCCGTACAGATGGCCCATGCGGTCGTAGTACACGCCGACGATCGGGTTCTCGTCGTCCCAGCTATTGCTGGCCGGAATCACGTTGTCGATGCCGGTGCCGTAGACGCCGGCCGGCGAGCCGAAGACGCGGACCGTCGCCATCCGTTCGGCCTCTTCCGGCGCGATCCCGCGCGCCTGCAGCACCTGCCGGGCATGGGCGACGTGCGCGCGGATCGGGTTGTCGGGCTCGTCCATCGCCTTGGCCAGCGTGGCGGCCTGGTCGATCAGGATCTGCATCGGATTCTCGGTGCCATGCCCGCCGCCGCCGACGACCGTGGCGTCCACCCTCGGACGACCGAGCTCGGCGCGGGGGATGACCTCGACACCGGTGACCCGGCCGCGTTCGTTCCAGACCGGCCGCGCGCCCATCAGCGCGAGGATCTGCGCATGCGCGACGCCGTCCGAGCGCAGCGAATCCCACAGGCCGGCGAACGATGCCCGCTGCGGATAGCGGCCGTGCCGGGCACGGTAGTCGTTGACGAACGAGTCGGCCAGCGCCAGGCCCTGCGCCCACGCGCCGGGGGTCGGCAGCCGGTACGGATCGTGGCTGTACATGTTGCGCCCGGTCGGCAGCGCCTCGGGCCTGCGCACCGGATTGCCGCCGGGGCCCGCCGCGATGTAGCGGCCCGCCAGCCCGCGCAGCAGCGCGTCGGTCTCGGCCGGTCCGCTGGCTTCGATGCGCCGGGCGATGTCCGCCTTCTTGCGGGCCCGTGCGTCGGCGGGCTCGTCGTCGTCCAGCGTCATGATCGCCTCGGCGGTCGACAGCCGCAGCGGCTCCTCGGGCGCGACGCCGAAGGTATGCAGCCCATGCGAGGTCGTGCGCTCGCCGATCTCCTTGATGTAGGCGCGCAAGGCCTCGACGCCGGCCGCGTCGGTCAGCTTCTCCTCGCCGATGTCCTTGAGCAGGCCCAGCTCGCCGGCGCGGCGGTTCAGGTAGGCGAGCGCGCCCTCGCCGGCGATGTCGCTCTTTTGCCGCGCCACCTGGTAATCGTCGATCGTCGACAGCATCAGCAGCAGCTCGCTGTTCAGCGTGACGCGGTCCAGCGGCGGCGTCAGATGCGAGATGATCGTCGCCATGCCCCGATGCCTGGCGGTGGTCGCGTCGCCGATGTTGCTGGTGACGAACGGGTAAAGCTGCGGCAGGTCGGCCACCATGATCTCGCCCGGATCGTCGGCATCGAAGCCGAAGTCGCGCCCGGGCAGCCACTCGGTCGTGCCGTGCGCGCCGAGGTTCACGACGGCGTCGGGCCTGAACTCCTTTTGCAGCCACAGGTAGAACGCCAGGTACTGGTGCGTCGGCGGCAGCTCGTGGACGTCATAAGCCCGCTGGATGTCGATGCCCCAGCCGCGCATCGGCTGCGGCGCCAGCAGCACGTTGCCCATCCGCTGCACCGGCAGCACGAAGTACGCGGCGCCGGTACGGTCCTTCCACAGCATCGCCTTGGCGTCCTCGGGCTTGCCCCAGACGCGCTCGATCGCCTCGCGCAGCGAGGCGGGCTGCTCGGCCAGCCAGCGCCGATAAGTGGGCAGCGGCAGCAGCACGGCCTTGCCGCCGCCGACCAGTTCGGCCAGCGCGCCCGGTGACGTGGCGTTGACGCCATGGCGGCGCAGCGACGCCAACAGCGTTTCGGCGTCCGCCGGGCGGCCCGTCACGTCGTAGCCTTCGCGCTCGAGCGCGCCCAGCACCTGGAAGATCGAGCGCGGCGCGTTCAGGAACTCGGCCTCGATGCCGCTCGCATCGCCGTGGTCGTTGTAGTGCATCAGCGCGACGCGCTTTTGCGCATTGGGCGTGGCGCGCAAGGCAACGAACTTGCGCACGCGGTCGGCCAGGCGATCGACCCGCTCGGGCAGCGGTATCTCGGCGATGTGCTCGACACCGCTGGCGGCGTCGCGCACGCGCTCGCCGGTGGCGATGATGGTCGGCGCCACCGCCCCGGCCAGCTCGGGCTGGAAGGTCTGCGAGAAGCGCTCGCCCAGCGACAGGCCCGCGGGCGAGGCCTGCCAGTCGGCGCGGCTCTTGTTGGACACGCTGGTGGCGCTGGCCAGCGAGATCGCGTTGACGACGGGCACGTCCAGCTTGCGCAGCGCCGCGCCGGTCTCGTCGGCGCTGATGCCGCTCTTGGCCAGCAGGACGGCGGCATCGACGCGGCTGCGCCCGCTCGCATCGAGCCAGAAGCGATCGATCGCCTCGTGCAGGCGCGCGGCGACGATCGGCACCACGTTGAAGCCGCGCGCCTGCAGCGCGCCGCTCAGCGCGCGCGCGGCCCCGCGTTCGCCCATTCTCAGCGACGACGAACCGACGACCAGCCCGACCCACGGCTGTCCTTCGCGTCCGGGACGCGCGGCGCGATAAGCCGATTCGTAGCGCTCGAAGCTGTCGTAGAGCTGATCCGCCTCCGTGTCCCACAAGGCCATCGCCGGCAGCGGCCGCGGCGGCGCCACGCCGTCGGTGGCTAGGCCGAGCTGGCGGCGCAGCGCCAGGCGCAGCATCGCCTGCAGGTTGCGCGCATCGCCGCGCGCCGCATAGGCGGCCAGCGCCGGATCGTGCGGCACGCCGTCCAGCGCGCGGCTCGGCTGCGGACTGATGTCGAGCACCCGCGCCCCGCTGGCGATGCGCGCGGCCAGCATCGGCCTGAGCGTGGCCGCCAGCGCGTCGTCCGGCAGGTGAACGAGCACCAGCGCGGCGTCGGCCACGGCGGCGAGCTGCTCGGGCGCGGGCGCCTTGGCGGCGACCACGGTCAGGCCGACCTCGCCCAGTCCGGCATCGGCGCGCGCGCCCTTGGCGGCGGCGGCCAGCGCGGCCGGCTGCAACTGGATGACGTCGCCGGCGACCAGCACGGCGCGCAGCGACGGTTCCGCATGCGCGAGCGAGCCCGTGCCGAGCAACAAGACCAGCCAGAGCCCACGCAGCAGCCCGACGCAGGCCGCCGCGCGGCCCGCCCTCGATCGACCAGCCCTCATCACAACGTCACTTCGAGGGATAGCTTGAAGGTGCGCGGCATGCCCGGATACAGGCCCGCGTCCCAGTAGCGCTCGTTCAGCAGGTTGTCGACGTAGGCCCTGAGCACCGCCGGCGATCCGCCGAGCCGGGTGCGGTAGCGCATGCCGGCATTGACGAGGCCGTAGCCCGGCAGGAAGCGGGTGTTGGTCGCGTCCTGCGCGCGCTTGCTCATCCATCGGTAGCTGGCGTTCAGGCCGACGCCCGGCAGCGCCGCGGGCTCGTAGTCGAGCAGGGCCGTGAAGATCTGCTTGGGAACGCCGGTCGGACGGCGGCCATCGACGGCCGCGTCGCCGGTGCGCTCCATCGTCGCGTCGATCAGGGACAGGCCCGAGACCAGGCGCAGGCGGCGCGTCAGCATGCCGTCGGCGGAGAATTCGAGGCCGCGGTGGACGCGGCTGCCGCTCTGCGTATACAGATTGGTGGCGGTGTCGGTATAGCCGAGACCCTTGTCGATCCTGTATGCCGCCGCGGTCAGCGACCAGGCGGCGGCGGGCTTCCACTTCATGCCGATCTCGATCTGCTTGCTCTCGAGCGCGCCGAACACCGTGCCCGCGTTGCCGGTATTGGCCGGGGCGGTACCGCCCTGCTCCAAACCTTCCGCATAGGACCCGTAGATCGTCGTGCCCGCGTCGGGCTTGAACACCAGCGCGGCCATCGGCGTGGTCGCGCTGGTCTCGTACGGCGCGCTCGCCGCCGTCCCGTCGGCGCTCAGGTTGCCCGTCGCGATCCTGCCGTGTCGCAACCCGCCGATGACGCGCCAGCGCTCGCTCAGGTGCACGGTGTCGGTCAGGTACAGGCCCCGCGCGCGATAGAAGGCGTTCTGGTACTTGCCGCGCACCGCGTACAGCTCGGATGCCGGCGCCGTCACCGGGTCGTAGAGGTTCGACGTCCAGCGGCTCGAGTATTCGTACTCGCCGCGCCAGCTCTCGGTGGCGTGCCAGTCCCAGCCCATGCTCAACTCGTGCAGCAGCGAGCCCGTTCGCACGCGCCCCTTCAACGAAACCTGGGCCGCGCGCGATGGAAACGACTGCAGCGCATCGCGCATCGCATAAGCGGTGAAGTCGCCGCGCGCGTTGTTGATCGTCGCCATGCTCCAGTACGCATCGCGCGAGAACGACTGCCTGAGGATGCCGGCGCTCAGCGACCAGTCGTCGCTGATCCGCCACTGCGCGGTCAGGCTGGCCAGTGTCTCCTTCGAGTCGTAGCCCGCGTAGTTCACGCCGTTGAAGCGCGAGCCGCTCGGCGCATCAGGCAGCGGCACGCCGTTGGCCAGCGAGTACGAGAAAGGCTGGCCCGACCGGTCGATATCGTGATGCTCGACGTCCAGCGCCACGGTCAGATCGCGGGTCACGCGCCAGTCGAAATAAGCGCTGGCCAGCGTGCGGTCGAGCTTGACCGAGTCGATCGGCGCGTTGCCGTGCTCCTTGGCGACGTTGATGCGGTAACCGAAGCGGTCCTGCTCGCCGAAGCGCCCGCCCAGATCCATCTGCGCGCGCAGCAGCGACCGCGACGTGTAGCCCAGCGTCGCGGCCCGATACGGCTGGTCGGTCGGATGCTTCGGCACGACATTGACGATGCCGCCCGGCGTGGAAAAGCCATAGGCGAAGCCGCTCAGGCCCTTGAGCACGTCGATGCGCCCGAGGCTCTCGATCGCCGTTTCGCCGAAGTGGATCAGCGACAAGCCATTGCGCTTGTAGTTGGTGTTGTAGGCGACGCCGAAGCCGCGTATCTGGATCTGCTCGATCGAGCCGTAGCCGGCGGCCGCCCCCGAACCGGAGGTCACCGACGGATCGTTGCGCAACGCCTCGGTCAGAAAGCGCGCATCCGATTCGCGCAGGCTTTCCTCGTCGACCGTGACGATCGAGAACGGCGTGTCCTGGATCGGCTGCGTGCCCAACGCGCCCAGTTGCGCCTCCTGCCGGGGTCGCCGGCTCGTCACCTCGACGGTGCCCAGCTCCGATCGCCCGCCGCCCCGCTCCGGCGGCCCCGTCTCCGACGAAACCGGCTCCTGGGCTCGCACCCCACCGGCGGCGACGGTCGCCATGCCCACAAACGCCAGACAGGCCGCGCGCAGCCCCGGCCCTCGCCACGAATTCATCAATGTCCCTCAACCAGGCCGATATCGAGAAAGTATCGATGTTATAACATAACAGTTATAGGCGAGAAACGACGCGCGGCCGCTGTCGATTGCCTGGAGCTGGCGGGTCCGGCTGCACGGCCCTTCTGGTCCACGCGCGGACCAGACGCTGCTCGCCCCCGAAACCGGGCCCGGGCTCGCGCCCGCCGACGTCGTCGAGCGCCTGCCGATCGAGGCGCCCGCCGCACGTGCGGTTCGCGTGCCGGCGCGCGCGTTGGCGATGTGCCGCGGGGCGAGCCTGCATCGCGACGCGCGCGCCAATGCCGACTTCTTCGTGCGCCGCTTCACCAACATGCACTGGATGATCGTCACGCCCGAGATCGGCCTGCGCTGGGATGCCGACACCCGCGCGCTGACCGAGCTACCGGGTTCGCACCTCCACGAGCTCCCCGCCGCCGATGCGGGCGAAGCGCTGTGGCTGGCGTACTACCAAAACGGAGGAAGAGGCCGAGGCGGCGGTGCGCGAGACCCTTCCGCGGGCATGATCGACGGCGTGCCGGCCTCGTGCCGGCAGCCGCGAGGGGCAGGCAACCCGCGACGGTGCAGGCACGCGGACATTCTTCGTGCCCATCAAGCCATCTTGGCGAACAGCACTACGCCCGGTAGGCCCTCGAAGTGTGCATCGCAGGTAAGCAGCTCGACGCTCTGGTGCCGAGCCGTTGCGTAGACGACCGCATCAGCGGTAGCCAACTTGTGCTCGCGGTGCAGATCCGCCGCGAGTAAGGCAATGGTGGTGTCCAGAGGCACGACGACGCACTTCTGCGTATAGGCGATCATCTGGTCCGCCTGATCTTCGCCGAGTTCTCGAACCAGCCACTTGGACAATTCCAACTGCACGATGGTGGGGACGATGCACCGTGGTTTGTCCGGGAACTGATTGCCCAGCTTCCGGCCCAACGCACTGCCGATCAGCCATTCGATCCAGGCCGAGGTATCGACCACACGCGACGGCACCGCCATCAGTAGCGGTCGCTGCGGTCGCGGTAGCCGTCGGCACGAGCGCCGTTGGCCATGCCGGCCAGATCTTCCAGCTCAGGTACCGGCATCACCAATACGCCCTTGCCCTTGGGGATGAACACGAATTCCTGCCCGGCCTTCCAGCGCTGTTCCTCCCGGACGGCCTTGGGAATGGAGATCTGAAACTTGCTGGACAAAGTGGCGGTAGCGGCCATTTCGTACCTTTTCCGTATCGATACCGACTCAGTAAGAGTACAGGTGTTCGCCCCGAGGCGCCAGTCCCTCCTCATCGACCCAGCGCCCGAAAGACCGCATTGGCGCGTGCGCAGACCACATCGTCCGCATAGATCAGCGCGCTGGCGAAGCCCGTCGAACCGCCGACCTTGATGACGCTGGGCCGCACCTCGAGCCACTGGCCCTGCCGCGCCGCCGAGACGAAGTCGACCGACAGACTGACGGTCACCAACGAACCCGCACCGCTGCCGCGCACCACACCGCATGACAGGCCCATCGCATTGTCGGCCAGTGCAGTGATCAATCCGCCGTGCACGAAACCGCGGCTATTGGCGTGTGCGGCACCGGCGCGCAGGCCGATGTAGACGGCATCGGACCGGCGCCGCGAATAGAGCGGCTCCCAAGGATCGGTCAGGCCGCTGGAACGGTAGTGGCGCGCGAAGCCTTCCGGAATGTCCGCAGGCAGCTCGGTGGAGCGGTCGGGTGGCGTGTTAATGTAGACCAGTCTATATATTCACCTGATCGACTGCAACACCTGCCTACTTCGGCATGTTCTGCATCAGCCCCGCATAGGCTGCATCTCCGTGCGTACTCGATGTTCAGCGCTCGGTACGATAAGGTTCGTCGAGAGCGATGAAGCGCTGCTCGGCGCGGGCGGCGGCGCTCCATTCGCGCATCGCCGGCGTGTCGACCTCGCCGCTCACCGGAACGGACCCTTTTCTGCTCGCCAGAGTTGACCCACTGAG
>JASGFT010000166.1:0-10708 GCA_047605425.1 Burkholderiaceae bacterium
ACGCGCTGCGCACGCGGATCGGTCCGGACGGCGCCGAACTGATCGTCTACGCCCCCGACGAAGAGCCGCTGCCGGTGCTGGACCTGCGCGGCGGCGACGCGGCGGCGCGCGAGGACGGGCTGTCCCGCGCGAAGGCCGCCGAGGTGTCGACGCCGTTCGACCTCGAGCACGGGCCGTTGTTCCGCTCGCGGCTGGTCGTGCTGGCCGACGACGCGCATGCGCTGCTGATGACCGCGCACCACATCGTCTGCGACGGCTGGTCATGGGGCGTGATCGTGCGCGAACTGGGCCAGCTCTACGACGCGCTGGCGCACGCGGGCGCGGGCGCGGCGGATGCCGCCGTGTCCGCGCTGCCCCCGGCGCCGTGCTTCGGCGACTACGTGGCCTGGGAGATCGCGCAGCAGCGCGAGGCCGCGTACGCGGCGAGCGAGCGTTACTGGCTGGGCCGGTTCGGCGGCGGCGCGCTGCCGGCGCTCGATCTGCCGGCCGACCGTCCTCGCCCCGCCGTGCGTACCTTCGGTTCGCGGCGCTGCGACCATCTACTGGATGCCGCGCTGGTCGGCGCCCTGCGCAAGCAGGCCGGCCGGCTCGGCGTCAGCTTCTACGGGCTGATGTTCGGCGCGTTCGCGGTGCTGCTGCATCGATTGAGCGGCCAAAGTGACGTCGTCATCGGCGTGCCGGCCGCCGGCCAGTCGGCCAGCGGCCTGACCGGGCTGGTCGGCCACTGCGTGAACCTGCTGCCGGTGCGCGTGGGGCTCGATTCGACGGCGTCGTTCGAGCAGTTCGCGCGCGACGCGGGCGGGCGGCTGCTCGATGCCTTCGAGCATCGGGCGCTCACTTATGGCTCGTTGCTGAAGAAGTTGCCGGTGCGGCGCGATCCGAGCCGCCTGCCGCTCGTGTCGGTGATGTTCAACGTCGACTCGGCCGTCGATGGCGAGGCGCCGGGCTTCGCCGGCCTGGCGACGCGGTTCGCGTCGAACCCGCGGCTGTACGAGAACTTCGAGCTGTTCGTCAACGCGACGCCGGTTCCCGGCGGCGCTCATCGCGTCGAATGGCAGTTCAACACCGGGCTGTTCGACGACGAGACGATCGCGCGCTGGAGCCGCTGCTACGAGGCGCTGCTGCGCGGCCTGGTGACGCGCGGGGCCGACGGATCGATCGCGACGACGCCGCTGTCGCGGCTCGATCTGCTGGCCGCCGACGATCGCACGGCGCTGCATGCGTTGCAGCCGGCGCCGTTGCCATACCCGCGCGACCGCACGATGGTCGCCGATTTCGTTCGTCAGGCGTCCGCCACGCCGACGCGGATCGCCGCCGAATGGCGCGACCGGTCGATGACGTATGCCGAGCTGGACGCGGCGAGCAACCGGCTGGCGCGTACGCTGCGCGAGCGGGGCGTCGGCCGCGGCGTGCGTGTCGGACTGTGCATCGAGCGCGGCTTCGACATGCTGGTTTCGGTGCTGGCCGTGCTCAAGGCCGGCGGCGCCTATCTGCCGCTGGACCCGGCGTTTCCGCCGGCCCGGCTCGCCTACTACGCGCAGGACGCCGACATCGGCCTGCTGCTGACCGGCTCGACGGTGGCCGTTGCGCCCCGCGGCTGGCGACCCGACGGCGCGGCGCGCACGATCGACCTCGATCGCGACCCCTCATGGCGCGACGGGGACGCGTCGCCGCTGCCGTCCGGCCCCCAGGATGCCGGCGGCGAGGATCCGGCGTACGTGATCTACACGTCGGGTTCGACGGGCAGGCCCAAGGGCGTGTGCGTGCCGCACCGCGCGGTGGTCAGTTTCCTGGCCGGCATGCTCGAGTCGCCGGGAATGAAACCCGACGACCGGCTGGCGGCCGTGACCACGCTGTCGTTCGACGTGTCGGTGCTCGAGATGTTCATGCCGCTGGCGGTCGGCGCGCGGCTGATCATCGTCGACAAGGACACGGTGATGGACGGTCCTGCGCTTGGCGATCTGCTCGATCGCAGCGGCGCGACCGTGATGCAGGCGACGCCGACGCTGTGGCGCCTGCTGCTGGACGCGGGCTGGCGCGCCAAGCGGCCGTTCACCGCCTACATCGGCGGCGAATCGCTGAGCCCGAGCCTGGCCGGCGAACTGCTGGCCGCCGTCGACGACGTGTGGAACCTGTACGGACCGACCGAGACCACGGTGTGGGTGACGGTGTGGAAGGTCGATCGCGAGCAGATCCGCCGCCGCGGCGTGTCGATCGGACGGCCGATCGGCAACGTCTGCGTCTGGGTGCTGGACGAGAACGGCCAGCCCTGCCCGATCGGCGTGCCCGGCGAGCTGTACATCGGCGGCGACAACCTGGCGACCGGCTACGTCGATCGGCCCGAGCTGAACGCCGAGCGCTTCGTCGCCGATCCGATTCGCCGGGCGCTCGCCGATGGCGGCCCGCTGCCGGCCGACGCCGATGCGCGCGACCGCTGGCTCGCCGGGCGGTGCGACGCGGTCTGGCCGCCGCTGGTCTACCGGACCGGCGACCGCGGCCGCTGGACCAACGACGGCCAGCTCGATCATCTCGGGCGGATGGACTTCCAGATCAAGCTCCGCGGCTTCCGGATCGAGCTCGGCGAGATCGAGGCGATCTGCAACGAGGCGGTGGGCGTGGCGCGCAGCGTCGTGCTGGCGCGAGAGGATCGGCCCGGCGACGCGCGGCTGGTCGCTTACCTGACGCTCAAGCCCGGCGGCGGCTACAGCGAGCCGGCGCTGCGCGAGCACCTGAGCGGCAAGCTGCCCGAGTACATGCTGCCGGCCTGCTTCGTCGTGCTCGACGAGATTCCGACGACGTCCAACGGCAAGGTCGATCGCAACGCGCTGCCGGCGCCCGACACGCGCGAGCGCGCCGGATCGGTCGAGCGGACCGGTCCGCGCGATGAACTGGAAGCCGCCGTGCTGGCGGCCACCGAGCGCGTGCTGAGCCTGCCGGGCATCGGCATCCACGACGACTTCTTTGCGCTGGGCGGCCACTCGCTGCTGGCGGCACGCCTGATCGCGCAGCTCAATCGCGAGTTCGGCACGCAGTTGTCGCTGCGCGTGCTGTTCGAGTCGCCGACCGTCGCGCGGCTGGCCGCCGAGGTCGGCAAGGCGCGTGGCGGCGAGACATCGCGGCGGCCGGCGATCGTCGCCGATCCGGCGCGGCGCGAGGCGCCCGTCACCGTGATGCAACAGCGCATCCGTTTCGTCGAGGAATTGCTGCCGGGCCGTTCGGTCTATCACGAACCGTCTGCGCATCGCCTGACCGGTCCGTTCGATCGCGCGTCGTTCGAGCGCGCGCTGAGGATCATGTTCGCGCGCCAGTCGGCGCTGCGCACGGCGTTCGGCGTCGACGCGCGGGGCGCCGCCGTGCAGCGGATCGCGCCGGAAGTGCCGGTCGAGCCGCCGTTCGAGGACCTGCGCGACGTGCCGGCCGGCGCGCGCGAGGCCGAGCTGCGCCGGCGTATGCAGGCGGTGATCGAGTCGCCGATGGATCTGGCGGTGGCGCCGCTGTGCCACATGCGCCTGTACCGGCTGGCCGACGACGAGCACGTGTTCCTGTTCGTGCCGCATCACCTGATCTGGGACGGCTGGTCGTTCGACCTGCTGTACGAAGAGATGGCGATGGCCTGCCGGGCGGTCGCCGACGGTACGGTCGACGCGTTGCCCGCGCTGCCGGTGTCGTACGCCGACTACGCGGTCTGGCACCAGCAGTTCCTGCAGAGCGACGAGTACCGCCGGCAGCTCGCGTACTGGAAGGGCCGGCTGCTCGCCGCGCCGGTCCCGCGGCCCTGGCCGGCCCGGCGATCGCATCGCCAGTCGGCGCACGACGTCGGCGGCTCGGAATGGGTGCGCGTCGACGAGGCGCTGACCGAGCGGCTGCGCGAGGTGGCGCGCGAGTTCGACGTGACGCCGAGCATGCTGTGCCTGAGCGTCTACGCGGCGCTGACGCAGCGGATGGCCGACGACAGCGCGGTCGCCATCGGGCTGCCGGTGCGCGGCCGGCAGATGCCCGAGATCGAATCGGTGATGGGATTCTTCAACAACCTGGTGACCGTGCAGTTGCCGTCGCGCGACGACGAACCGGTCGAGGCGCTCGCGTCGCGCGTGCGCGCCGAGATGCTCGAGGTGTTCGGCCACCAGGACGTGCCGTTCGAGACCCTGGTCAAGGAACCCGAGCTGATGCCGCGGATGCAGCGCGCCGGGCTGTACCAGGTGATGTTCTCGTTCCAGGACGCGCGTGCACGCAAGCGCCAGTGGGGGCCGCTGCGCCACCAGAACGTGCTCGTCCATCACCAGGGCGCGTCCGACGACATGGGGTTGTGGCTGATGGAAGTGCCCGGCGGCATCGAGGGCGCGGTCATCTACAACGCCAGCCTGTTCGAGCGCGAGGCGGCCGTGCGGATCCGCGAGCAGTACCTGCGGATGCTGCGGCGGCTGGCCGAGCGGCCGGCGCTGACGATCGGCGAACTGGTCGGCGGGTTCAGCGCGAGCGAGCTCGCGTACAAGGCCGGTCCGGAGAAGATCGATCCGGAGGCCGACGCGGCCGCCGCCGACGGTTCGATCATCGGAGCGCGGGCGGCCGAGCGCGCGACGGCGGCCTCGGACGACCGATCGGCGCGGGGCGTCCTCGTCGCGCCGGCCGCTGACTCCCGGACGCCGACCGAGCAGATGCTGGCCGAAGTGTGGCGCAAACTGCTGGACGTCGATCCGATCGAGCGGCAGGACAACTTCTTCGATCTGGGCGGCAATTCGCTGCTGGCGATCCAGGCCGTCGAGCTGATCGCCGCGCGCTGCGGGCGGCGGGTCGCTGCCGGCGCGTTCGCGTTCGAGACGCTGGCGCAGATCGCGCGCTCGATCGACGATGCGCCGGCGGGCGCGGGCGCGGGCGCGGGCATGGGCGCGGTCGACGGATCGCGGACCTCGGCGGCCGCGCCGGGCGGCGGCGTCACGGCCGAGCGCAAGGGAGGGCTGCTGCGCAAGCTCGGGTCGGTGTTCCGGCGGTGAGCGTGTCGACGTGACGCGCGCGGCCTGGATCGGTGTGCTGCTGGCGCTCGGTGCGCTGGTTGGCGCGGCCGTGGCCGCGGCGTGGTCGTCGGATGGCTGGCGTTCGGCCGTCAAGACGGCGGCCGGTCGCATCGAGGTGAAGCTCGCATCGATCGACGTGCGCCGCGACCTCCGGATGCCGATGTCCGATGGCGTCGAGCTGTCGGCTGACCTTTACCTGCCGGCCGGCCCCGAACGACGCGTGCCGACGCTGTTGCTGCGTACGCCGTACCCGCGCGACACCTGGCAGACGCAGGGCGGCGAGGTGCTGGATTTCGCGCGGCACGGCTTCGCGGTCGTCGTGCAGAGCATGCGAGGGCGCTTCGGGTCCGGCGGCGAGTTCGCGCCGTACGCGATGTCGGCCGACGACGGTCGCGCGACGCTCGACTGGATCGTCGCGCAGCCCTGGTCGAACGGCCGCGTCGGCACCTACGGCTGCTCGGCGCTCGGCGAGACGCAGTTGATCCTCGGCGCGACGCGGCATCCGGCGCTGCGCGCGATGGTGCCGCAAAGCGCCGGCGGCGGCGTCGGCAGCGCGGGCGGTCGCTACGGGTACTTCGGCGTGTTCGAAGGCGGCATCCCGCTGCTGTCGTCGGCGGCCGGCTGGTTCTTCTCGAACGGCGCGAAGACCTCGGCCGAGTCGCGCGAGCAACTCGCGAAGCCGCCGCGCGGCCGCGGTCCCGGCGGCCAGTTGTCGCTGCGGGAACTGCCGGTCGCGGACCTCGTTCGCAGCCAGAGCCCTTACCCCACCGATTTCGAGCTGTTGATGAGCCTGCCGCTGACCAGCCCGGAATGGGAGCGGCTCGGTTACCTGAAGGACGGCGACCGCTTCGCCGCGCCGGCCCTGCACGTCAATAGCTGGTTCGACCAGGGGGTGTCGTCGACGCTGTTCGCCGCCCGCTTCATGGCCGCCCACGCGGACACGCCCGAAGCCCGCCGCCAGCTGGTCGTCATCGGGCCCGGCATGCACTGCACGGCGGGTCGCAAGCGCGCCGCGGCCCGCGTCGGCGACCTGCGGATCGACGGCCCGAACGAGCCTCTGCTCGACACTTATCTCGCGTGGTTCGATCGATGGCTGCGCGACGATGCCGCGGCCGGCGCGGCCGACGGCGCGGGTGCCGTAGCGTCGGCCGTCGACGCGCTGCCCGCTTACCGCTTCTACGTGCTGCGCGAAGACCGCTGGATGGACGCCGACGCGTGGCCGCCGCCCGCCGCGCGGACGCGCCGCTGGTACCTGGACAGCGGCGGCGACGCGAACACCGCGGCCGGCGACGGGCGGCTCGTCGACGCGCCGCGTCCGGGACAGTCGATCGACCGCTTCACTTATGATCCGGCCGATCCGGTGCCCACGCGAGGCGGCGCGTTCTGCTGCACCGGCGACGAGCTGGCGCGCGAGGGCGCGGTCGATCAGCGCGATGTCGAGGCTCGCCGCGACGTGCTCGTCTACACGTCGGCGCCGCTGGCCGCGCCGCTGCGCATCACCGGCACCGTGCGCGCGTGGCTGCATGTGGCCACGTCGGCGCGCGACACCGATTTCACCGCGCGGCTGGTCGACGTCGCGCCCGATGGCCTGGCGCTGAACATCCGCGACAGCGGGCTGCGGCTGCGCTATCGAGACGGCATCGACCGGCCGGCGCCGGCCGAACCCGGCGCCGTCTATCCGATCGACATCGAACTGGGCGACATCGCCTGGCAGGTGCCGGCCGGCCACCGGCTGCGCCTGCAGGTGTCGAGCAGCAACTTTCCGCGTTTCGAGCGCAACCTGAACACCGGCGGCCGCAACGTCGATGAATCGCTGAGCGTGACAGCCGTCAACGATGTCCGGCACGGTACCGCCTATCATTCATGGATCGAATTCCCGGTGCTCGAATGACTGAATGGCGAGGAATGCGGCGGCTGGCGGTGCGCTGGCCGGTGGCCTGCGGCACGTTGCCCGCGCACGGCGATCGTCGTGGCGGCGGCGGTGTCCGGGCGCCGTTCTCGCGGCCCGATTGCTGGCAGATCGACCTGGACGAGCCGGCGCTCGACGCAACGCGGGCGCTGCTGGCCGACGACGAGCGGGCCCGCGCCGGCCGTTTCGCGCGGACGCTGCTGGCCGATCGCTACCGGCGCGCGCATGGCGCGTTGCGCTGGCTGCTGGGCCGGTATTGCGGCGTCGACGGCGGGCGGCTGCGCTTCGGCGCGAACGCGCACGGCAAGCCTTTGCTGCGCGACGCGCCGGGTGCGTCGCGGCCGGCCGCGCTGCCGCAGTTCAATCTCAGCCACAGCGACGGCCACGCGCTGGTGGCGATCTGCGACGACGCGCCTGTGGGCGTGGACATCGAGGTGCTGCGCCCGCTCGGCGACCCGGACGACTGGGCGTGGTCGCAGCTCAGCGAACGCGAGCGCGGGCAGTGGCGGACGCTGCCCGACGAGCATCGCGCGGTGGCGTTCCTGCGCGGCTGGACGCGCAAGGAGGCCGCGCTCAAGGCGCTGGGCGTCGGGCTCGCGGATGCGCGGCCCGAGCAGCTCGACGTCGGGCTCGAGCCGCTGGCCGGCCCGGTGGCGCTCGGGCCGGTGGGCTGGCATCTGCGCTGGCTCGGCCCGCTCGACTGCGATGGGGCGGTCGTGGCTTCGCTGGCCGTGGCCGATCCGGGAGCGGACCGGCGATGAGACCGCTTCACATCGATCACGACGGGCGCCGCCTGGCGGCGATCCTGCACGAACCCGTGCCGCCGCCCGGAGCGCCGGCTTCTGCGCCGGCGTCCGCGACGCTCCCCGCGCCGACTCCCGCCGCCGCCGGCGCGGCGCGGCAGCCGACCGCGCTGCTGGTCTGCAATCCGTTCGGCCAGGAAGCGGTCCGCGTGCATCGGATGCAGAGGGTGCTGTGCGAACAGTTGCTGCGCGGGGGCCTGCCCTCGCTTCGCTTCGACTACTACGGCGCCGGCGAGTCGATGGGCGACGACGAACAGGCCGATCCGTGCGGCTGGGTCGGCGACGTCCTGGCCGCCGACCGGGCGCTGCGCGCGCGGACCGGGGCGACGCGGGTGCTGTGGTTCGGCGCGCGGCTCGGCGCGACGCTGGCGCTGCTGGCGTCGGCGTCGGCGTCGGCGTCGGCGTCGGCCGATGCTCGTCCGGACGGCCTCGTGCTCTGGGAGCCCGTCATCGACGGCGCTGCGTACGTGCGGTGTCTATCGCAGGACCACGAGCGCGCGCTGCGCTCGAGCTTCGGCCCGTTCCTGCGCCGCGTACAGCGAGGCGATCGCCGGCAATGGATCGGCTTCGGCGTCGGGCCGGCGATGCATGAGCAGTTGCAGGCGCTGAGGGCGCCGCTGCCGCCGTCCGGCGTGCCGGTGACCGTCATCGGTTCGCCGGCCGCGGCCGACGAGACCCGCTTCGAATCGTCGCTGCAGGACTGGTGCGAACGCGCCGCCGCGCAGGCGGGCTCGCCGGGGCCGCGGCGCGTCGCGCTGCGCCACGAGTTCGATTGGACCGCCGAAGAGGCGCTGAACACCGCGCTGGTGCCGGCGCCGGCCGTACGCCTGCTGCGCGCCGAGATCGAGGCGATGCGATGACGCAGCCGGCATCGTTCCAGACCGCCGCCCGGATGCCTCCGGTCGCGGGCCCGTGTCGCGGCGAGGCGGCTCCGGACCGCGCCGCGCCTTCGGTCGAGACGGTTCACGAATCGTTCTGCCAGTTCGGCAACGGCGGGCAACTGATCGGTACGATCACGCACGGCGCGGGGCCGGGCGAGCGCAAGCCGGACGTCGGCGTGCTGTTGTTCAACGCCGGCACCATCGCCCGCATGGGGCCGCATCGCTTCAACGTGAAGCTGGCGCGCCGGTTGGCGAGGCTCGGTCATTCGAGCCTGCGTTTCGACCTGTCCGGACAGGGCGACAGCGGCGCGGCGCCCGGTACGCTCGGCTACCACGAACAGACCGGACAGGACATTCGCGACGCGACCGATCGACTGGCGCAGGCCGCCGGCGTGAGGCGCTTCGTCATCGTCGGCATCTGTTCGGCCGCGCAGGCCGGCTGGCACGCGGCGCTGCGCGATCCGCGGATCGTCGGTCTGGTGATGATCGACGGACACGCGTATCCGACGCGCTGGACGCCGCTCGTGCATCGCTGGCGGCGCAGGCGCGAGCGATCGTTCGGCGAGCAGCTCGAGCGGATCGGCCGCAAGCTGCGCGGCCGCTTGTTCGGCGATTCGTCCTTCGTCGAACCGATCGGGCGGCTGGGCGGCGACGACGTGCCGGTCGCGGTGACGACGCGCGACGAGTACGCGCGCGGCATGCAGGCGCTGGCCGACCGCGGCACCCGGTCGATGCTCGTGTTCACCAGCAGTTGGAGCCCTTTCTACAGTTATCCCGGCCAGTTCGCGGCGGTGTTCGGGCGGCATCCGTTCTGCCGGTCGGTGCGATGCGTGTTCGCGCCGCAGTTCGACCACACGCTGACGCTGCTCGAGAGCCAGGACACGATGATGGAGTGGATCGAGGAATGGATCGCCCGATGTTGAATGCCGAATCGCCGCGAGCCGCGGCCGAGCCGCCGTCACCGGTGATCGAGTCCGCGTCGCCGCCGAGAGGCTGGTGGCGCAGGCTGCGGTCGGCCATGGCCGGAAGCGGCGACTATGACAGGCGTTTCGCCGAGAACACCAGCGAGAACCTGTTTCGCGGCGTGTTCGATTCGGCCGAAGCGGCACTGCGGTCGGCGCCCGCCACGCGGCCGATCGGCTACGACAATCCGGCGTCGGCGGCGCTGTACTTCGGCCGGATGCGGCACGAGCAGTACGACTATCCGGCGATGTTCTGGATGCAGCAGGCGCTGCAGGCCGGCATGCGTTCGATCTTCGACGTCGGCGGACATATCGGCATCAAGTTCTATGCGTTCGCCGAGCCGCTGGCGCTGCCCGACGACGCGCGCTGGCTGGTGTGCGACGTGCCGGCCGTGGTCGAGCGCGGCGCGATCGTCGCGGCGCGCCGCGGCGTCGATGCGCGCCTGTCGTTCACGTCGTGCTACGACGCCCTGGACGGTCACGACCTGCTGTTCGCATCGGGTGCGTTGCAGTATCTGCCGATGACCTTGCCGCAATGGCTCGACACGATCGCGCGTCCGCCGCGTCGGATCGTCATCAACACGACGCCGATCCACCCGCAGTTCGATTTCCATACGCTCAACGGCATCGGCACCGCTTATTGTCCTTATCACGTCTTCGCCGAGACGCCGTTCCTCGAAGAACTCGCGCAGCGCGGCTACGTGCTGCGCGACCGCTGGATCAACGCTGACAAGCGGCTGACGCTGCCCGGCGATCCGGCGCACAGCCTCGATCACTACAGCGGTTTCTGCCTCGATCGGGTCGTGGGCTGAACCGGATCTGTCCGGCGGGCGGATTTCCGCGCCGTGGCCGTCGGCCGCCGTCCGGCGGCTTCGGGTGGACGGGATCGAGGGCCGGCTCGCACATTGCCTGTCGATGACACTCGTTCGAGTAATGGTTCGATGCGCGCGTTCCGGTTCCAGGCCAACGGCAGAGAGTTGGCGGCAGTCTTTCATGGAGCCGATGGCCGATGCGGGGTGTTGTTCTGCAACCCCTTCGGCCAGGAAGCCGTACGCGTCCGTCGGATGCAGCGCGTCCTGGCCGAGCGACTGAGAGGCTGAGAGTCTTTCGTCCATGCCCGCCTTGCACGTCCAAACGACCC
>JASGFT010000167.1:0-10632 GCA_047605425.1 Burkholderiaceae bacterium
CGACCGCCGCGTTCAGCGCCAGGATGTTGGTCTGGAACGCGATGCCGTCGATCACCGCGATGATGTCGACGATCTTGCGCGACGACTCCGAGATCCCGGTCATCGTCTGCACGACCTCGCTGACCACCCCGCCGCCGCGCACCGCGACGTCCGACGCCCCGACCGCCAGTTGATTGGCCTGGCGCGCGTTGTCGGCGTTCTGCCGCACCGTGCTGGTCAGCTCCTCCATCGAGGCGGCCGTCTCTTCGAGGCTCGCCGCCTGCTGCTCGGTGCGCGTCGACAGGTCGGTGTTGCCCTGCGCGATCTCCTTGGCCGCCGTGCCGATCGCGCCGGTCGCCTCCTGGATCTCGCGGACGATCCGCGACAACTGCTCGACCGTGCGGTTCGTATAGCTCTTGAGCTCGCCGAAGGTGCCGTGGTACTCGCCGTCGATCCGCTCGGTCAGGTCACCCTGCGCGATCGCGCGCAGCACCCGCGCGACGTCGTTGAGCCCCGCCTCGCTGGTCGACATCACCTGGTTCAGGCCGTCACCGATCTGGCGCATGAAACCGTCCATGCCATGCACGTCCAGCCGGCCTTCGAAGTTTCCTTCGGAGGCCGCGTTGACCAGCTGCGCGACCTGCTGCTCGGCCCGCACCTCGGCCGAGCGGTCCTGCCATTCGACGACCCGGCCGTTCGGCTTGCCGTCGTCGCCGCGCACGACGCTGACCGCGATCCGGAACGTGCGCGGCCCGACCTGGACCTCGGTACCGTGCGCGCCATGCGATTCGGCGAGCAGGCCGCGCTGCAGCGACGGGCTCTCGTTGAACGCATCGAGCGTCTGGCCGACCAGCCGGCGGGCGTCGAACTGCGACAGCTCGGTCCGCAGGTCGCGCTCGGCATCGACGAGCATCGCCTGCAGCGAATCGTTCAGGTAGACGATGCCGCCCGCGGCGTCGGCGATCATCACGCGCGTCGAGCAGGTGTCCAGCGCCTTGCGGATCCGCAGGTTCTCGGCGGCGACGATGCGCTCGGCCTCGATCCGCTGCCGTTCGCGCTCGGCGTCGCGCAGCTCTTCGGTGCGGTCGTGCCATTCGACGACGGTGCCGGTGCGCCGGCCTTCGGCGTCGACCACCGGGTTGATCATCAGCGTGAACGTGCGCTCGCCGGCCAGCCGCTCGATCCGGCGGGCCTCATGGATGCCGGCCACGTCCTGGCCGCACAGTTGACCGATCGGCACGCCGGTCAGGCGCTGCGCGGCGAAGCCCGGCACCACCGCGCGCAGATCCGGCTCGACCTGCTGCATCAGCGCGCGCGCCGATTCGTTCACGTAGACGACGCGATGCTCGGCGTCGGCCAGCATCAGGCTGGTCGCCGCCACGTCGAGCGCCCGGTTCGTGCTCAAGGCCATGGCCGCCGCGTCGGCCGCCTTGCTCAGGTCCTGCCGGACCGATTCGATCGCATCGCTGACCTTGCCCTTCTCGCCCGGCAGCGGCGTGATCTGCTCGGAGAAATCGCCGCGCGAATACTTGCCGATCAGGTCGACGACGGTCATCTTCACGTCGACGTGCGATTTGACCAGCGCATTGATCGATTCGGCCATCTCGCGATAACTGCCGGAGAACTTGTCCGCCGGCATCCCGTAGCTGATCGCGCCCTGCGCGTGCTTGTCGACCATCCGCTGCTGCTCGACGCGGAACGAGCCGATCGCGTCGCTGATCCGCTGCATCGAGCGCATCAGGCGGCCGACCTCGTCATCGGCGCCCGGCTCGATCGTCACGTCGATGTCGCCGTCGGCGATCGCTTCGGCGGCCTCGACCGCGCGCCGCGCCGGCCGCGTCAACGAGCGGGCCAGCCACCATCCGAGCAGCCCCGACAGCGCGGCGGTCATCAGCGCCAGCGCGACGATCAGGTTGCGCCCGGACGCGTAGCCGGTCGCGATCTGCGCGGCGCCTTCCTTGCCTTCGACGGCCAGCGCCTCGGCGAACTCGCGCTGCGCGTCGGCGTACGCCTGCACGGCGGGCATGAACTGCGTCTCGCTGTAGCGGCGCAGTTCCTCGGCCGACCAGCTCGCTCGCGACTTGTACAGCTCGGTCCGCACGGCGAGGTAGTGCCTGCGCTTGGCCGCGACCGCTTCGAGCGCGCGCTCGCGCGCCGGATCGGCCTTCGCGTAGCTCCCGACCTGGCGCACCAGCGCGTCGATCTGCGCGCTGCCCTCGTCGTTGCGCTCGATCAACCGCTTGACCAGATCGGCGTCCTGGGTGTTGGCGATGACGATCGCCCGCTCCAGCCCCAATCGCGTCAGCGCCCGCCACTCGGCGACCGCGCGCTCGCCGTCGCGCTGGTGCAGCATCACCCGTTCCGACGTATCGGCGGCGAACGACAGCAGCCGCACGCCGACGACGGCGGATACCACGGCTGCCAGGATCGGCAACAGAACCAGCACCGACACCCTGGCAGCGATGCCGAACGAACGGCGTTGTGTGACCCGAGCTTGAGTATCCATGTCCGAGATCCTGGGAGAGAGTGGCCTGATAGAGAGTGGCCTGATCATCGATTCGCGCGGGATCCGGCGAACGGCGCGAAGCAACGGGCGGCTGACCGACGCTGACCGAAGGCGCCGGCGGCGTGGCGCGCGCGAGACGGGCGAAGACCCCAGGTCGATGGCCGCGCCGCGGCCGAACGCGTCAACCGCCCGACGGATCGGGCGCGCGCCACGCGCGCTCGAACGGCAGCCGCCACGCGTGCGGCGCGATCAACTGGTGGATCGACTTGGGCCCCCATGACCCTTCCGGATACAGCCGCACCGGTGGCGGCGACTCGATCAGCGGCATCGACACCTCCCACAGCCGCTCGATGCCGTCGGCGGTCGTGAACAGCGTGTGGTCGCCGCGCATCGCGTCGAGGATCAGGCGCTCGTAGGCCTCGAGCACGTCGCCGACCATGCCGGTGTCGCGCATCGCGAACTGCAGGCTCAGCTTGTCCAGCCGCATGCCCGGCCCGGGCCGCTTGCCGTAGAACGACAGCGACATCTTCGACGCGTCGGCCAAGTCGAAGGTCAGGTGGTCGGGCCCCTGCGCGCCGACCCCCGATCCAGGCGGAAACATGCTCTTCGGCGGCTCGCGGAACGCGATCGAGATGATCCGCTGGCCCTCGGCCAGCCGCTTGCCGGTGCGCAGGAAGAACGGCACGCCGGCCCAGCGCCAGTTGTCGATGAAGCACTTGAGCGCGATGAAGGTCTCGGTCTCGGACTCCGGCTCGACACCGTCCTCGCCGCGATAGCCGTTGTACTGGCCGCGCACGACGTCCTCGGGCCGGATCGGCAGCATGCTGCGGAAGACCTTGGACTTCTCGTCGCCGATCGACTTCGGATCGAGCGAGGTCGGCGGCTCCATCGCGGTGAACGCCAGGATCTGGAACAGGTGCGTGACGACCATGTCGCGGTACGCGCCGGTGCCTTCGTAGAATCCGGCGCGCTTGCCGACGCCCAGCGTCTCGGGCACGTCGATCTGCACGTGGTCGATGAAGTTGCGATTCCAGATCGGCTCGAACAGGCCGTTGGCGAAGCGGAACGCCAGGATGTTCTGCGCCGGCTCCTTGCCCAGGAAATGATCGATCCGGAAGATCTGCTCCTCGCGGAACACCTCGTGCAGGCGCGCGTTCAGCGTCACCGCGCTGACCAGGTCGGTGCCGAACGGCTTTTCCATCACGATCCGCGACTGCTCGACCAGCCCGGCCTCGCCGAGCAGCCGCACGGCCGGCAGCGCCGCCGCCGGCGGCACGCTCAGGTAGTGCAGCCGGCGGCTCTCGGTCTGCAGCGAGGCCTCGGCCCGCTGGACCACGTCGCGCAGCACCTGCGGGCCGGCGCCCAGCGGCACGTAGTCGATCGTGTCCGAGAACGCCTGCCAGTCGGCATCGGTCACCTCGCGCTGGCCGAACTCGTCGAGCGCGCCGCGCACGATCCGGCGGAACGCATCGAGGTCGATGTCATCGAGCGAGACGCCGATGATCCGGCACGCGGGAATGAAGCCGGCGCTGCACAGGTGGAACAGGCCGGGCAGCAGCTTGCGCCGCGACAGGTCGCCGGTGGCGCCGACCAGCACGACGACCTGCGGGAACTTCGGACCGACTCCGGGCGGGATTTTCTTCTTCATGGTGGCGACACGATTCGGCGATGGCGGAAGACCACCGTCCGAAAAGCTAACACCGTGCCAGCGAAGCGTCCGCGACCGTCGGATCGGCGCCACGCGCGCCCGGCATCGACGTCGTTCGCCCGCCGACGGCCGGCTTCCGGCGCCGATCACCGGCCACCGGCCTCGCGCCGCCGCTCGGCGCGGGCTCGACCCCAGGGTGTCGAGGAACTACGGGAGTTCGACGACGGCGTCGAACCGCACGCCGGACGGCCGGTCGAAGCTGGCCACCAGCACCAGCCGGTCCGCACGCTCGCGAACGGCCGCCAGCGAGCGCCACAGGTGATCGATCGACGGCCGGTCGAGCGCCGCCGTCGGCTCGTCGAGCAGCGTCAGCGGCGCGCCGCTGGCCAGCGACGCCGCGATCCAGGCCTTGCGCCGCGTGCCGGTCGACAACTGGTCGAAGCGCTTGCCCAGCTGCGCGGCCAGGCCGAAACCGTCGACGTGACGCTGCCAGCCGTCGTCGTCGAAACCGGGGTATCGATCGCGCCACTGGTCGACGAAGGCCGCCGGCGTCATCGCATCGAACGCCGTCGTCGACGGATCGATCCAGCAGACCTGTCGCCGCCAGCCGTCGCGATCGCCGTCCCGGGCCCGACCGGCGACGATGATGCGGCCGGCGCTCGCCGCCAGCTCGCCGGCCAGCACGCGCAGCAGCGTCGTCTTGCCGCTGCCCGAATCGCCGAACAGCAGCGCGACGCGGCAGTCCGCGCCCAGCGTCGTCGACCAGTCGTCGAAGACCGGCGGCGCGCCGTCGTACACGACGCGCAGGCCCTCGACCCGCAGCCGCGTCGTCACCGCCGCAGATGCCGCAACGCGTTCGCGTCGACCTGCTCGACCGTCCGGCGCAGATCGGCCATCTCGCGCGTCAGCCGCGCCAAGGAGTCGGCCATCGCGCCGAACGCCAGATCCAGGCGCTCATGCTCGGCACAGCCGGCGAGCCTGTCGTTCAGCTCGCCGAGCGACTGGCGGGCGGCGCCGGCATGCGAGCGGTGCTTGGCGATCTCCAGCGCGAGCACCGCCTGGCGGCGCGCTTCGAACGCGAGCGGATCCGCGCGGTACAACTCGGCCCATTCGTCGAAATCGAAGTCCTGCTCCATGTCGGCTCGCTCCATTCGTCGGTCCGGCGCCGCCGTCCACATGCGGCCGGCCACCGTTCGTCCGAGCATAGCGCGGTCGGCGCGGCGACCGGCGTGAACGATCGCACGCCGCGCCGACGGTTGACGATCAGGCCGGATCGGCCAGCGCGACGCCCGCATGCGCCAGCAGCAGGCAGGCCGCCTGCCGCGCCGTTCGCGCCACCTCCGGATCGCCCCCGCGCACGGCCGATACCGCGATCGCCCCGTCGACGATGATCAGCAACTGGTCGGCCAGCATGTCGACGTCGCGCGCGCCCAGCGCCTCCAGCCTCGAGTGGAACCAATCGCGGCGCCGCGCCTTGAACCGTGCCGCCTCGACGACCGCCGCATGCTCGGGATCGGCGCCCAGCTCACACACCGCGTTGACGAACGGACAACCCCGGAAACTCTTGCTCGCGAAGCGCCGCTCCAGTCCGTCGAACACCGCCATCAATTGCGCCAGCGGATCGCCCGGCGGATCGGCGCCGTGTGTCGCGCGGCGCGCCAGATACGCGGCCGTCAGCCGCTCCTTGGACGCGAAATACTTGTACAGCGTACGTTTGCTGACGCCGGCCTCCAGCGCGATCGCGTCGACGCCGGTGACGTTGATACCGTGCAAATAGAACAGCCTGTCGGCCGCATCAATGATGCGTTCGCGTACGTTGCGGTCCGGCGCGCCGGCGGCCGGCGCCGCGGCCGCCGATTCGGTCACTGACTCGGCCACCCCATGTTCCCTTCTCGTTCAGGCCCCGGCAGGTGCCAACCTCGGCGGCGGCGAATCGCGCATCGAGAACAGGATCTGCGTCAGCCCCGCCACCAGGCCCAGCGACACGCCGAACTTCCACGCCATGTCGTAGGAACCGAGCAGATCGTAAACGATCCCGCCGCCGAACGCCCCCAACGTGCTGCCGATCTGGTGGACGACGAAGGCCAGGCCGCCGACCATCGCCTGCCAGCGCAGGCCGAAGGTGTCGCCGATCCAGCCGGCCACCAGCGGCCCGACCCCCAGCCACAGGAAGCCCATCAGCGCGGCGAACACCAGCGTGCTGGTCGGCGACGGCGGCGACATGAAGTACCAGGCGAGCACGCAGGAGCGCAGCGTGTAGATCAGGCCGAGCAGCGCCAGCTTGTTCCAGCGGCCGCCGGCCCAGCCGAAGAACAGGCTGCCGAGGATGTTGAAACCGCCGATCACGCCGAGCGCCTGCGCGCTGAGCATCGGGTCCATGCCGCAGATCGACAGGTACGCCGGCAGATGCGTGGTCAGGAACACGAGCTGCATGCCGCAGACGAAATAGGCGAGCGACATCACGACGAACGGCGCGTGCCGCATCGCCGCCTTGGCGACGACGCTGGCCTTCACGTCGTTCCGGCTCTCGCTCGGCGGCAGCGGGATGCGGTCGACGCGGCCGGCGAACAGCGCCGCCGGGATCATCATCAGCGCCAGCACGACGAAACCGTAGACGCCGATCCGCCAGCCGTATTCCTGGGCCAGCCCCTGCCCGATCGGCGCGCTGACCAGCGCACCCAGCGAGCCGGCAGCCGACACGATGCCCAGCACGGTGCTGCGCAGCGCAGGCGACACCGCCCGCGCCGACACCGCCATCGTGATCGCGTTGCCGGCCAGCGCCATCGACGCGCCGATCGCCACACCGGCGCCGAGCACCACGTTCAGCATGCCGTTCGCGGTCGCCAGCAGCCCCAGCCCGAGCACGTACAGCAGCGCGCCGCCGACCATCAGCGGACGGAACCCGACCCGCACCGCCCAGGCGCCGGCCGGCGCCTGGAACAGCCCCCAGGCCAGGTTCTGTACCGCGACGGCCAGCGTGAACTGCGACACCGTGATGCCGATGTCCTGCGTCATCGGGGTCATGAACAGCCCCAGGCTCTGACGCAGCCCCATCGCCAGGGTCAGCAGGACGGAGGCGCCGATCAGGATCGGAAGGACGGGACGTATGCCGGAATCGGTGGTATTCATCGGTAAGGTAAACAGATCGGTTTACCGGAGCGTACGGGCCGCGCGCCCGCGCTGTCAACGCGAACCTCGCGAGTTTCGACGGATGAACGTGCGGGGATCGGCGGCCGGGACATGGCCCCGGCGGGCCGCCGCCCACGCATCGGGCCGCCCTCCGCCCATCGATCAGCCGAACAGCTCGGCGCGGGCCGCGACCAGCAGCGCGCCGTAGGCGTCGCGCTGCTGGCGCAGCCGGTGGATCGGCCCGACGATCGACAGCGCGGCCAGCCGCCCGTCGACCGGACCGGCGATCGCCAGCGCCATCACGCCTTCGCTGCCTTCGTCGATCACCTCGTGCCAGCCGCGCGCGCGCCCGTCGGCGACCTGGGCGCGCAACACCGCGCGATCGACGATGGTCCGGCCGGTGACCGGCGCCATCGGCAGCGCGTCGATCAGCGCGTCGGCCTCGCGCTCGGCCATCGTCCCCAGCAGCGCCTTGCCGAGCGCCGTCGCGTGCACGTCGACGACGGCGCCCGGCTGCAGCACGTAGCGCAGCGCGCGCGGGCTCTCCTGGCACGCGACGATCTTGACGCGCCGGCCTTCGAGGATGCCGCACATCGAGGTCTCGCTGCTGCGCTTGGTCAGCAGCTCGAGCGCCTCGGTCGCGAAGGCCAGCACCGGATCGGTCGCGCCGATCCGCTGGCCGACGTCGAGCAGCCGCGTCGTCGGGTAGAACGTGCGCGAGCGCGGCGTGCGCAGCAGGTAACCGGCCTCGCGCAGCGTGTGCAGCAGATCCGAGCAACTGCTGTCGGCCAAGTCCAGGAACCGGGCCAGTTCCGAGTTGGTCAGCGGCCGCCGCTCGCGCGCGAACACCTCGAAGACCTGCATCGCCCGCTGCGCGGTGGGGATGATCTGCGGCATCGGCTCAGCGGCGACCCGCGTTCATCGCAAGGCCGACAGGCCCAGCGCGTGCTGCGCGATCAGCATCGACTGGATCTGGTGCTTGCCGGCGCCGAGCAGACCCGGCAGATGGCGTTCGGGCAGCGCCGGGCTGCCGGCCTCGGCCAGCACCGGCGCCGACAGGTTGGCGATGCTCAGCACGCTGCGCAGCGACGATCGGACGCGGCACGTCCAGCCCGCGCGCCTCGTGGTCGTCGATCAGCGGCGCGACCTCCTTGTCCAGGTAGCGGCGCAGGCCGTCGCGCGCGGCGATCTGCTCCGGAGCCAGCCCGAAATCGATGCTCATGACGAGTAGCGGCCGCCGGTCACGTGCAGCAGCTCGCCGGTGACCATCGCCACCCGGCCTTGCAATTGCAGATCCATGTCATCTCCCGCATTGAAATTCCGATATTCCGAAAAATCATACGGCACTCCGCAATTCGATTGCAATGAATACGGTATATCGATACCTTCTTCGGTATTCCGTAATTGGGGAGACATCGATGCATGCATTGCGCTGGCTCGCGGGCCTGTTGATCGCGGTGCTGCCGCTGGCGGCCCAGGCCGCCGATCCGTATCCGGTCCGGCCGATCAAGCTGCTGGTCGGCTTCGCGCCGGGCGGCGCGACCGACCAGTTGGCGCGGCTGTACGCGCAGAAGCTCGGCGAGCGGATCGGCCAGCCGGTCGTCGTCGAGAACCGGCCCGGCGCCGGCGGCAACATCGCCGTCCATGCGGTCGCGCAGTCGCCAGCCGACGGCTACACGCTGGTGATGGCCGCCAACTACGTCGCGGTCAACGCCGCGCTCGATCGCAATCCTTATGACTGGCAACGGGACCTCGCCCCGGTCGCGCTGATCGCGTCGACGCCGAACCTGCTGGTCGTGCCCGCCGGCTCGCCGCTGCGTTCGGTCGACGACCTGGTGCGGGCCGTCAAGACGCCGGACCGGCGCACGACCTTCGGTTCGCCGGGCGTCGGCTCGTCGGTGCACATGTCCGGCGAACTGTTCAAGGCGCTGACCGGCGGCCGGATGGAGCACATCCCTTACCGGGGCGTCGCGCCGGCAGAGCTGGACCTGGTCGCCGGCACGATCGACCTGATGTTCGACAGCATCTCGACCGCCGTGCCGCTCGTGCAATCGGGCAAGCTGCGCGCGCTGGCGGTGACCAGCCGCCAACGAGCCAAGAGCCTGCCCGAGGTGCCGACGATGGCCGAGTCGGGGCTCAAGGACTTCGACACCGAGGCGATCTACATGGTGGTCGCCCCCGCCGGCACGCCGGACGGCGTGGTACGCATGCTGTCGGCGCGGATCGACGAGATCACGCAGTTGCCGGACGTCCGCAAGTTCATCGAAGGGCTCTACGCGATGCCTTTGCGCGGCGATGCCGCGGCGACCGCCGCGCTGCTGCGCGCCGAGCAGGCCAAATGGGTCAATGTGGTGAAACTCACCGGCGTCAAGGCCGAATGAGGCATTTTCTCGACATCGGAATGGAGGATTCGCAGTGACGATCAAGGGACGCGCCTACGTCGCGGGCGCTTATGAGCTGCCGACGCGCTATGCGCCGGACAAGTCGGTCGCGCAGTTGCACGCCGAGGCCGCGCGCGGCGCGCTGGCCGACGCGGGACTGACGTTCGCCGACGTCGACGGCTACTTCTGCGCCGGCGATTCGCCCGGCGCCGGCCCGATGTGGATGGCCGATTACCTGAACCTGAAGCTCAAGTGGCTCGACGGCACCGAGTCCGGCGGCTGCTCGTACCTCGTTCACATCGAGCACGCGGCCGCGGCGATCGCCGCCGGCAAGTGCAAGGTCGCGCTGATCACGCTGGCCGGCAAGCCGCGCAGCAGCGGCATGGCCACCGGCACCGCGCCGCGCGTGCTCGGACCCGAGCGCCCCGAGGTGCCGTGGGAATCGCCGTTCCGTTGGACGATCGCCGGCATCTACGGAATGATGATGCAGCGGCACGTCCACGAGTTCGGCACCACGCCCGAGCAGATCGCCTGGGTCAAGGTCGCCGCCTCGCAGCACGCGCAGCACAATCCGCACGCGCTGCTGCGCAGGGTCGTCACCGTCGACGAGGTCGTCCAGTCGCCGATCGTCTCCGACCCGCTGCGCCGGCTCGACTGCTGCGTGATCACCGACGGCGGCGGCGCGATCGTGCTGACGACTCCCGAGATCGCCAGGACGCTCCAGCGCCCGCTGGTCAAGTTGATCGGCGCCGGCCAGACGATCAACACCAACGCCGGCGGCTACGCCGAGCTGACGCGCTCGGGCGCCGAACGCTCCGGCCCGGCGGCGTTCGCCGAAGCCGGCGTGACGCCGGCCGACATCGACTACGCGTCGGTGTACGACAACTTCACGATCATGGTGCTGATCCAGCTCGAGGACCTCGGCTTCTGCAACAAGGGCGAGGGCGGCAGGTTCGTCGCCGACGGCAACCTGATCTCGGGCGTCGGCA
>JASGFT010000168.1:0-10186 GCA_047605425.1 Burkholderiaceae bacterium
CTGCGGCGGCTGGCGTTCGGCGCCGGCAAGGCGATCGGCGAGGTCGACGTTACTTACCTGCCCGGCGGCGGCTATCGGGTGACGCGGGTCGCCGGCGCCGGAGCCGGCGACGACGCGGGCAGCGGTGTCGACGTCCGGGACGGCGGCGGCGGGGCGGACGGAACCGCCGATGCGCTCGAGCTCACGGCGCTGGCGCGCGACGGCGCGCGGCTGACGGGCCTGATCGGCGGCCGCGCGTTCGCGGTGACGGCGCTGCTGGCCGGCGAGACCCTGCACCTGTTCTCGGAAGGCGCGCATCACGCGCTGCACTACGAGAGCGTGCTCGCGCACGCGGGCGACGCGGCGAGCGAAGGCGGCCGCCTGACGGCGCCGATGCCGGGCAAGGTCATCGCGCTGCTGGTCGAGCCGGGCGCTCGCGTCGTCACCGGGCAGCCGCTGGTCGTGATGGAGGCGATGAAGATGGAGCATTCGATCAGCGCGCCCGGCAACGGCAAGGTCGTCTCGCTGCGCTACGCGGTCGGCGACCAGGTCGGCGAAGGCGATCTGCTGCTGGAGTTCGAGGCGGGATAGACTAATTTAGAGTGAGCACTCTAGGTTTCCGGCGATTCTGGCTTTTTCGGTCTAGGGGGGACGGGCGATGATTCGTCCATCAGTTGCTCATCTCCCTCTTTTTGAAAGGATTCGCCAATGTCGACGCAAGAACTCTCCTCCATCGCCCTGCGTGTCGTGGGTCAGTATCAAGAAGCCGGCCGCTCGCTGGTCAACGCGTATCGCAACGGCGCGCAGCGCGTGATCGACCGTGGCGTCGCGCCGCTCGAAGGCAAGTCGCACAAGGTCAGCGAGTTTCTGTCGTCGCGCCTGAAAACCGATACCGATCGCGTCGCGTCGCTGATCGACTCGCTGGCCAGCGTGCAGACGCGCGGCATCGAGGGCCTGGCGTCGAGCGTGACCAAGGTCGAGCAGACCGGCGCGGTCGCGATCCTGGACATGTTCGCCAAGCTGCAACTGCCGCAAGCCAAGTTCTCCGAGCAGATCGCGGTCAAGGTGGCCGAAGGCGCCAAGTCGATCGAAGCCCGTTCGCAGAAAGACGCCTCGGCCGACGTCAAGGCTGACGCCGAAGCCGAAGCCAAGCCGGCTCGCCGCGCCGCGCGCAGCGCCGAGTAAATCGCTCCGGCAACCCGGCGCAGCCGCCATGTCGTCCCGCAGGCGTTCACTGACGTCCCGTCCGGCCCCGGCATCGCCCGGGGACGATGAGGCCGGTTCGCCGGCCGGCGCCGGCGCGCCCGGTCGCGCCGATCGTCCCGACGACCTGCTGCGCGCCGGGCTGACGGCGCTGGACAACGTGCGCAACGACGTCGTCCGGCACCACACCGACATGATCGAGCGCCTGCTGGGCATCCAGCGTCCGGCCGCCGCGCCGCGGCTGATGCCGGCGCTGGGCCTGGGCGGGTTCGACGGCTTCGGCCTGCGCAAGTTCGAGGACGTGCTGGACCAGCGGGTCGCCGCCGCGCTGCAGCGCCTCGGCTATCCGGGCGCCGACGAGCTGCGGGCGATGCGCGACGAGATCGAGCATCTGCGCGGGCTGGTCGAGCACTGGCAGGCGCGGGCACGGACGCTGGAACGGGCGGCCGACGACGGCCGCGTCGAATCGCCGCCGCGCGCCGCCAGGAAGCGCGAGCCCGACAGGCCGGCGCCCGCGACGGGCACGGCCGGCGCGGCTTCCGGCAAGGCGAAGGGTGCAAGGCCCGCTTCGCCCGCCCGCACGAGGATTCCCGCACGCAAGCGGTCGGCATCACCCGAATGAGCCGACCCGCTCCATCGTGACGATCCCGACGACACGAGACCGCATCCTGCAGACCAGCCTGGCCATGTTCAACGCGCATGGGTTGGCCGCGGTGTCGACGCAGAAGATCGCCACCGAGATGGGCATCAGCTCGGGCAATCTGCACTACCACTTCAAGACCAAGCAGGCGCTCGTCGAGCGGCTGTTCTCGCGCTTCGCGCAGCGGCTCGAAGAGCTGGACGCGGCGTACGCGGACATCGGCGCGATCGATGACCTGTGGCTGTCGCTGCACCTGCGGTTCGAGGCGATCAGCGAATACCAGTTCATCTATCGCGACATGCCGTACCTGAGCGTCGAGTATCCGGCGCTGGGCCGCCGCTCGCAGGAACTGACGGCCAGCAACCTGGTGGCCGCGCAGGCGTTGTGCGAGGGTCTGGTGGCTGCCGGCGTGATGAAGGCCAGCGACGAGCAGGCGCGGATCCTGGCGCTGCAGCTCGTGTTCACGACCACCTGCTGGCTGGCGTTCGAGCGGCTCGTCCCCGGTCGCCCGCCGCAGAAGTCGGCCGATCCGGGCCTGGCGGCGTTCTATACGCTGACGCTGTTCTCTCCGTACGTCTCCAGCGACGCGCATACCTACCTCGACTATCTGCGCAGCAAGTACCTGCGCTGACAGGCGCCGCCGGCGGCATCGGCGGCGCGTCATGCAAGACCTCCTCCCTATACAAAAGGAACATCGATGCACGCCACAGAAACCAAAACCATCAAACCGCCTTCGCGCCTGCTGGTGCTCGGCGAATTCCGCGCCGTCTGCGAGCACCTGGCGGGCGTCGCCGCCTGGCCCGCGCTGCAAATGGCGCCGCGCGGCGACGGACAGCGCGTGCTCGTGCTGCCGGGCCTGCTCGCCGACGACCGTTCGACGCGCCTGCTGAGGCTGTTCCTGCGCACGCGCGGCTATCGCGCGCACGGCTGGGGCCTGGGCCGCAACCTCGGCCCGCGCCCGGGCATCGAGGAGGGCATGGTCGCCAAGCTGCGCCATCTGTACCTGGAGAGCGGCCGCAAGGTCAGCCTGGTCGGCTGGAGCCTGGGCGGCATCTATGCGCGGATACTGGGCCTGCAGCATCCGGAGTGGGTGCGCGACGTGATCTCGCTGGGCAGCCCGGTCGCCGGCTCGCCGCGCTCGACCAACGCCTGGCGCATCTACGAGATGGTCAGCGGCCGCAAGGCCAACGATCCGCAACGCCTCGAGACCGCGCACCAGGCCCCGCTGGTGCCGACCACGTCGATCTACAGCCGCAGCGACGGCGTCGTCGCATGGCAGTGCAGCATCGAGAAGGCCGGTCCGAACACCGAGAACATCGAGGTGATCGCCAGCCACACGGGCCTGGGCGCGCATCCGGCCGTGCTGTACGCGGTCGCCGATCGCCTGGCGCAACCCGAGGGGCAGTGGAAGCCGTTCGACCGCAGCACGTTCGGCCCGCTCGTATACCCTGAGCCCGCGCGCCTGGACTGAGAGTTGGCGCTCGCCGGCCATGGTGCTAAAGTCGACGTACCCCCGGGGCGTCGACTCCGGGCGCTAAGTAAGTAAGGAGACGCCGGACTGGCGCGCGCCCCGCGCGGCCTCCGCTGCGTGGGACATTGGCGATGACGCGCGGTAATAAGCCGAATCTGGATCAGTCGGTCTATCCGACGCGGATCGTCGCCGCGCTGGTCGAGGTGCTTCGCGAAGCGGGCTTCGAGCCCGCGCGGATGCTGGACGGCAGCGGGCTCGATCCGGCCCGGCTCGGCGATCCGCAGGCGCGGCTGTCGTACCGGCAGATCCTCGCCGTCTGGCAGAACGCGGTGAGCGTCGCCGGCGATTCCGACCTGATCCTGCAGGCCGGCCGGCGCATGCACTTCGCCGCTTATGGCGTCGTCGGCTACGCGGTGATCAGCAGCCCCTCGCACCATGCCGCGGCCGATCGGGCGATCCGCTTCGGCCGGCTCGTCGGGCCGCTGAGCAACCTGCGCCTCGAGCACGACGGCGACATGGCGGTCTGGATCTACGAGCCGATCTTCTGGGAGGATCCCGGCGATCCGCGGTACCGGGCGGCCGTCGAATTCCACCTGGCCAGCCACCTGACCGTCCTGTCGAACCTGTACGGCGTCGACGCGCGTGTCGACGAGGTGCGCGTCGCTTATGAAGGGCCGGACCTGGCCCGGCGCTACGAGGATTTCTTCGGCTGTCCGGCCCTCGTCGGGCAGCCGCGCAACGAGTTCCGCCACGGCAACGCGATGATGGAGCGGCCGATGGCGTACTCGGACGCGGCCACCCACGCGGCCGTGCGCGAGACCTGCGAGCGCCGGCTCGCCGAGCTGTCCGGCAGCGTCGGCATGGCGGCCGACGTGCAGCGGCTGCTGCTCGAGCGCGATGAGGGATTTCCCTGCATCGACGAGGTGGCCCGCCGGCTGTCGATGAACGTTCGCACGCTGCGACGCCGGCTCGAGGCCGAGAACACGTCGTTCCGGACGATCGTCGCCGAGGTGCGCAAGCAACTCGCGCTGACCTATCTGCGCACGACGACGATGAAGCACGAGCAGATCGCGGTCAAGCTGGGGTACAGCGACGCGGCCAACTTTCGGCACGCGTTCCTGCGATGGACGGGGCGGAACCCTTCCGAATTTCGCGAACGTTAATTATGCTGTCACCGGGTTGTCCGGAATGAACCATCGGCCGGGCGGACCGAACATTCCTCGACCCCCGGTCGCGCGGTTACGCTGCCGGTCCGGCCCGGACGGCGCGCCCAGGCGTCGCCGGGATCCTTGCGGCCGGTAGAACGAGAGACAGGAATCCCGCATGCGATCGGTACACGAGACGACTGCCTCGGTCGATCGCTTCGCCGAGCGGCTCGCTGCGCGCGGTCGCGCGTGATCGCGGGGGGCGGCACGCCTTGCCGATTCGGATGTGGGACGAGACGATCGATGCGATCGCGGCGCATGCGGTCCGACCGCGGCCGAAAGGTAATCCATATGGAGGGTGAACGATGAGTACGAAGCAGCGCCGCGACGCCAATCCCAGCGACGCGACATTGAGTGATCTGACCAGGATGTTCGAGCAGTTCCGCATGCCGGCGGTGGATCTGCAGGCGCTGCTCGATACGCAGCGCAAGGATCTGGAGGCGCTGGCGCAGGCGACGCGCCAGGCGTACGACGGCATCCGTTCGCTGGTGGCGCGCCGCGACGAGATCCTGACCGACTCGATCTCGCAGTGGCAGGAAGCGATGCGCGCCAACGGCGGCAAGGGGCTGACCGAGCAGGCCGAGCAGATCCAGCAGGGCATGGCCAAGGCGATCGCCGACCTGCGCGAGCTGGGCCAGATCGAGGCCCGCACGCGGACCGAGGTCTGGAAGACCGTGCAGGAGCGCATGCAGGAGAATTTCGCCGAAATGCAGAAGCTGCTGACGCCGCGCTGAGCGGCGCCCCCCGGCCATACCGATCAACAGAAACGGAGATGAGACGATGCAACACCTGACCAGCCTGGACGCGGCCTTCCTGCACTTCGAGACGCCCGAGACGCCGATGCACGTCGGCAGTCTGATGCTGTTCGAGCTGCCCGAAGGCTACAAGGGCGATTACTACGAGGACGTCAAGGAGCTGATCGGCAAGCGCCTGCACCTGTGCAGCATGTTCGTGCGCAAGCTGGCGTCGATGCCGTTCGAGCTGGCCGAGCCGGTGTGGATCGAGGACGACGACATCGACCTCGACTACCACGTGCGCTACCTGACGCTGCGCAAGCCGGGCTCGATGGCCCAGCTCGAGCAACTGGTCGCGCGGCTGCATTCGAGCCTGCTCGACCGCAGCCGGCCGCTTTGGGAGGTCTACGTGATCGACGGGCTCGAGAACGGGCTGGTCGGCTATTACACGAAGGCGCACCACAGCGGCATCGACGGCAAGGCCGGCGTCGAGATGGCCAAGGTGTTCTACGACCTGACGCCCGAAGTGCGCGAGGTGCCGCCGCCGCGGCGCCGCACGAAACGGCGCGAGGGCTATCACCTGGGCACGGCCGAGCTGCTGCAGGCGGCCGTCAGCAACGGCCTGCAGCAATACCAGCGCCTGAGCAGCGTGTTGCCGCAGGCGATCAAGGCGATCGACACGGCCGCGCGCATCATGCGCAATCGCAAGTACGAGCCCGGCCAGCGCCGCCTGGACCTGGGCCTGGCGCCGAAGACGATCTTCAACACGTCGATCACGAACCAGCGCTCGTACACGACGCTGACGCTGTCGCTGGCCGAGATCAAGGCGCTGGGCAAGCGCGTCGGCGGCACGGTCAACAGCGTCGTGATGGCGATGTGCAGCAGCGCGCTGCGTCGCTTCCTGCTCGAGCGCGACCTGCTGCCCAAGGAGCCGCTGATCGCGATGGTCCCGGTCAGCTTTCGTTCGCAGGGCGATGATTCGATGAACAACCAGTCGTCGGCGATCCGCGTCGACCTGGCCACCGAGATCGCCGACCCGGGCGAGCGCTTCGATGCGATCCACGCGTCGTCCGAGGCGGCCAAGGCGGTCGTCGCCGAGTTCAAGCCGATCATGGGCGTCGACGTGCCGATGACCGGCTCGCCGTGGCTGATGACCGGGATGGCGTCGCTGCTCGGGCATCCCGACGTGGCCTCGCGATTGCCGGCCGGCGCCAACGTGACGATCTCGAACGTGCCGGGCATCCCGACGACGCTGTACATGGCCGGCGCCAGGATGCTGCACTATTACCCGGTGTCGATCCCGTATCACAGCACCGCGCTGAACATGACCGTGCAGAGCTACGACGGCAAGCTCGAGTTCGGGCTGACCGCGTGCCGGCGCGTGGTGTCGCAGGACGAATCGCGCGAGTTGATCGGCTATCTGCGCAAGGCGCTGAAGGAGATCGAGGCGCTGGCTGTCGAGCGCGAGAAAGCGCGCGCGGGCAAGGACAAGGAGCAGGCGGAGCCGGCGCCGGCCGCCAGGCCGTCGAAGGCCGCCGAGCCGGCGTCCGATGAGGCCGGCGCCGCCGGCGGCAAGTCCAAGCCGGTCGAGCTGGCGCAGGTCGCCGCCGAGCCGGCCGCCGAGGTCGTGGCCGAGTCGGTTGCGGCCGCCGCCGCGCCCGCGTGCGGGCGGTCGCAGAGGGCGCGGCCCGCCCGCGCGCCCGAGCGCAGGCGAAGCCGTCGCGCAAGTCGGCCGGCTGAGACCGGAACGGGCGCCGGCGACGGCGCCCGATTTCGATCGAGGGCCGCCGCCGCGGGGGGCGTGCTACGATCGGTACGGGATGCCGCAGTGCGGCATGGATGAAGACGTACCGATCTGAAGGAGACTCGCGGATGATCACGACCGTGGCGCCCACCGCCCCGCCCGCGGCCCAGATGGCCGGGCATTTCGACGTGCTGATCGTCGGCGCCGGCATCTCGGGCATCGATGCGGCTTACTACCTGCGGCGGGAATGCCCCGGGCGTACGTTCACGCTGCTCGAGACACAGGCCGATTTCGGCGGCACCTGGCGCACGCACAAGTATCCGGGCATCCGTTCGGACAGTGACCTGTACACGTTCGGCTACAAATGGAAGCCCTGGTCCGGCGCGCCGATCGCCTCGGCCGAGCAGATCCTCGAGTACCTGGACGAGGTGCTCGACGAGCAGGACCTGCGCCGGCACGTCCGCTACCAGCACGAGGTGCGCGACGCGGTCTGGTCCAGCCGTGACAAACGGTGGACGCTGACCGTGCGGCGGCGCGACACCGGCCGGACGCTGACGTTCACCTGCGACTTCCTGTGGATGTGCCAGGGCTACTACCGGCACGAGAAGCCGTATACGCCCGAGTGGACCGGCATGAAGCGCTTCGCGGGCACGATCGTGCATCCGCAGGCCTGGCCCGAGGACCTCGACTACCGCGGCAAGCGCGTGATCGTCATCGGCTCGGGCGCGACCGCCGCGACGATCGTGCCGGCCATCGCGCGCGACGCCGCGCACGTGACGATGCTGCAGCGCTCGCCGACGTTCTTCTTCGCGCGGCCCAATCGCAACGAGCTGGCCGATTCGCTGCGCGAGCTGGATCTGCCCGAGGAATGGGTGCACGAGATCGTGCGGCGGCGCATCCTGCTCGACGGGCGCCGGCTGACCGAGCGCGCATTCAACGATCCGGAGGGGCTGCGCAAGGACCTGATGGACGCGGCGCGCGCCGAGCTCGGCGACGACTACGACGTCGATACGCACTTCAACCCGCGCTACCGGCCGTGGCAGCAGCGCCTGGCGCTGATCCCGGACGGCGACCTGTTCAAGGCGATCCGTTCGGGCAAGGCCTCGGTGGTCACCGACCGCATCGACACGTTCACCGAAAAGGGGATCCTGCTCGAGTCCGGCCAGGAGCTGGAGGCCGACCTGATCGTGACGGCCACCGGTTTCGATCTGGCGCCGCTCGGCGACATCCGGTTCACGATCGACGGCAGGCCGCTGAGCTTCGCCGACTGCTGGGCCTGGCGCGGCCTGATGTTCTCGGGCGTGCCGAACATGGTCTGGGTGTTCGGCTATTTCCGGTCGAGCTGGACCCTGCGGGCCGACATGATCGCCGAGTTCGTCTGCCGGCTGTTCAAGCACATGGACGCCCGCGGCGCGACGACGGTCGTGCCGCAGCCTCGTCCCGAGGACCAGGGCATGCCGGCGTTGCCGTTCATCACGCCGGACAACTTCAACCCGGGCTACATCACGCGCAACATCGCGATCATGCCGCGCCAGAGCGACCGAGCGCCGTGGATCTTCAACCAGGACTACTACACCGAGCGGGACGAGCTGCCGGTGGCCGACCTGGAGGACGGGTCGCTGCGCTACGGCTGAGGCCCGGCGGGCCCGGCCGTCGGCGCGGACCGGCGAGCGGGCCCGGCCTCCATTGACGACAACCCAGGACAGGAGACGGACACGATGAGTTTCGATACGCCGCTGGTGCTGAGCGGCCCGCTGCGCAAGCCCCGCCAGATGCTGGCCGAGCAGGAATACGGCGGCCACGTCTCGATCCACGACGACGAGATGGCCGAGAAGCTCGGCTTCAAGGCCGGTCCGATCGAAGGGCCGACGCACTTCAGCCAGTTCGTGCCGCTGCTCGATCATCTATGGGGCAAGGCGTGGTACGAGCGCGGCTGCCTGTCGGCCCACTACCTGAACATGATGGTCGAGGGCGACGAGGTGCGGGCGTTCGCGCAGGTGCCGCCGCCCGGCGCGAAATCGACGCGGGTCTGGGCCGAGCGCGCCGACGGACTGCCGGTGCTCGAGGCCAGCGCCAGCATCGGCCCGGACGACGGCCCGACGCTGCTCGACCAACGGATGGCCAAGTTGCGGCCGCCCGAGAAGCTGCTGATCCTGGCCGACCTGCACGTCGGCATGAAAGGCGCCGCCGACGAGAAGGTCCGGATGGATCCGGACCAGCACATGGGGGCGCTGTATCCGTTCTCGCTGAACCAGAAGCTGGCGTGCATCACCGAGAACTCGCCGTGGTATTCGGATCCGGCCGCCTCGCCGTGGGGGCGGGCGATCATTCCGCTCGAGATGGTCAGCGTGCTGGTCGAGTACACGAACAGGCAAGCGAAGTTCCCGGTCAAGGGGCCGGCGGTCGGGCTGTTCGCCGACCTGCAGATCCGGATGGTCGACGGGCCGCTGTTCGTCGGCGAGGACTACCTGATCCGCCGCGAGATCGTCGCGTTGTCCGAGAGCAAGCGCACCGAGTCGTACTGGGTGCTGTCGCGCGTGTACGACGCCGCCGGCCGCACGCTGAAGGCCGAGATGCTGCTGAACCACGCGACGCTCAAGCACTCGTACGCCGGCTACGCCGGTCAGGATGTCTGACGCTCGCGATCCGGACTTTCGGTGCGGGCGATGGCGGTGACTTCGCCTTTGGGATAGGTTGACGCGGCGGGCGCGGCCCTCCGACACTGGCGTCGACGGAGTGGATCGGGGCGGCTGATACACTTCGGCCGTCGCGCCGGCCGCTTGCTTGCCCGACGCGATGGTCAGCGATCGCGCGCGGATGCGCGGTCGTTCCGCGTTCCGGAAGGAGACCGAAATGGCCTTGCCCAAGTTTGTCTACATGACCGAAGTCGGCCCGCGCGACGGGTTGCAGAACGAACAGTCGCTGGTGCCGGTCGGCGTCAAGGTCGGTCTGTGCGAGCGCCTGATCGACGCCGGCGTCAACAGCCTCGAGGTGACGTCCTTCGTGTCGCCGCGCAAGATTCCGCAGATGGCCGACGCGCGCGAGGTCATGGCGCGCGTGATGCCGCCGCTGGGCGGCCCGCTGGGCGTGCGCAGGCAGGGCAAGCGCATCGCGGTGCTGACGCCGAACATGAAGGGCTTCGACGCCGCGCTGGACGCCGGCGCGACCGAGGTCGTGATCTTCGGCGCCGCCAGCGAGGCGTTCTCGCAG
>JASGFT010000169.1:0-10052 GCA_047605425.1 Burkholderiaceae bacterium
ACCGGCACCGGCACCGGCACCGGCACCGGCACCGGCACCGGCACCGGCACCGGCACCGACATCGGCATCGGCATCGGCATCGGCATCGGCATCGGCATCGGTGGTAGTAGCGGCAACGAAGGCGGCGACGTGACCGGATTCGTGGTACCCGCGGCGACAACACCGAAAACGAAAGCTCCTATGCTGCCGATAGCCTTGAGGAGCTGTTCCGGTGCGTCCATCCGCACGCAGCCCAGCTCGAGCCACCAGCCGGCGAGCGAAACCTCTGTCGGCGCTACCGCCGGCGATTCGTCTGGAAGCGGCGCCAGCCGAGCCGGAGGGCGATGAAAGCGCCGATACCGCCGACCAACAGGGCCGGAAGAACGATCTCCAGCAGTAGCGGCAGATCCCGGTTCGTCACATTGCCGATTTGCCGAAGCGCGGCGATGAACAATCCATAGAGCGACCATGCGATCGCGGCGATCGCGAACCACGGTTGCGTGCGTGGCCAGCGCTCGCTGAGCCAGAAGAGCAACGCGCAAACCGGAACAGCCAACCAGAACAGCAGCATGATCGAATCAGAAGGGTCGACGTCATCGTCAGTGTAGGGCAGAGGGATAAGTCAGCGTTCGACGCAATCGCGGAGCGGCCGCTGCACGAACCGCGCTGATCAAAGTAGGCATGGATGAAGCGCACCGCGCATCGACCCGATGACTCATCTGCGACGAAAGTCCAACGTGTTTCACGTGAAACATGGAGGCTCTCGCCCATCCGTTCTATCCGGCATCGAGGTCCGTCGCATATAATCGAAACTTTCAGGCGGTCGGTTCACACAAGCGCGTCGTCTGCCGCGAGGGTCGTCGTGCCACCTTGCGGTGGGCATGGGCAGTCGACGACCGGGCTCGGTCCCGGCTTCGCCCCCTCAGACCCCGTCCGACCCCCCGCGCATAGGCCCGTCATCGACGCAGCGGTCGCCGGCCGACGCGCTGTCATGCTCGAGAATGCATTCGATGTGGTTTCCCGATTCCTTTGACGTGATCGTGGTCGGTGGCGGCCATGCCGGCGCCGAGGCCGCGCTGGCGTCGGCGCGGATGGGCGTGCGGACGCTGCTGCTGACGCACAGCATCGAGACGCTCGGCCAGATGTCCTGCAATCCATCGATCGGCGGCATCGGCAAGGGACATCTGGTCAAGGAGATCGATGCGCTGGGTGGCGCGATGGCGGCGGCGACCGACGAGGCCGGCATCCAGTTCCGGATCCTGAACTCGAGCAAGGGGCCTGCCGTTCGCGCGACGCGCGCGCAGGCGGATCGTGTGCTGTACCGCCAGGCGATGCGCACGCGGCTGGAGAACCAGCCCAATCTGTGGCTGTTCCAGCAAGCGGTCGACGATCTGGTGCTCGAAGGCGATCGGGTCGTCGGCGCGGTCACGCAGCTCGGCATCCGGTTTCGCGCGCGAGCGGTCGTGCTGACGGCCGGGACGTTCCTGAACGGGCTCGTTCACGTCGGCCTGGCCAACTACTCGGCGGGGCGCGCCGGCGATCCGCCGGCCGTGTCGCTCGCGCATCGGCTGCGGGAGCTGCGGTTGCCACAAGGGCGTCTGAAGACCGGCACGCCGCCGCGGATCGACGGCCGGACGATCGATTTCTCGCGCTGCGAAGAGCAACCGGGCGATCTCGACCCGGTGCCGGTGTTCTCGTTCCTCGGGCACCCGGATCAGCACCCGCGGCAATTGCCGTGTTGGATCACGCATACCAACGCGACGACGCACGAGATCATCCGTTCGGGCCTCGATCGTTCGCCGATGTACACCGGCGTCATCGAAGGCGTCGGCCCCCGCTACTGCCCGTCGGTCGAGGACAAGATCCATCGTTTCGCCGACAAGGCCTCGCACCAGGTGTTCCTGGAGCCCGAAGGCCTGCACACGCACGAGATCTATCCGAACGGCATCTCGACGAGCCTGCCGTTCGACGTGCAGATGGCGCTGGTGCGATCGATCCACGGCCTGGAGAACGCGCACATCCTGCGGCCCGGCTACGCGATCGAGTACGACTACTACGATCCGCGCAGCCTGAAACGCTCGCTCGAAAGCAAGGTGATCCAGGGCTTGTTCCTCGCCGGCCAGATCAATGGCACGACCGGCTACGAGGAAGCGGCGGCCCAGGGCCTGCTGGCCGGCATCAACGCCGCGCTGCAGGTCAGCGATCGCGAGCCGTGGACGCCGCGTCGCGACCAGGGCTACCTCGGCGTGCTGGTCGATGACCTGACGACCGTCGGCGTGACCGAGCCGTACCGGATGTTCACGAGCCGCGCCGAATACCGGTTGAGCCTGCGCGAGGACAACGCCGACCTGCGGCTGACCGCCATCGGCCGCGAGCTGGGCTGCGTCGACGACGTGCGCTGGGGTCGCTTCTGTCGCAAACGTGACGCGATCGACGCCGAAGTGCAGCGAATGAAGTCGACCTGGGTCAATCCGGCCACGCTGCCGGCGGATCGCGCGGTGACCTTGATCGGTCAAGCCATCGAGCGTGAATACTCACTATTCAATCTGCTGAGCCGGCCCTCTGTCCGCCACGCCGCGCTGGCGGCGTTGATGGGCGAGCCCGTGGTCGAGGATCCACAGGTGGTCGAGCAGGTCGAGATCCAGGCCAAGTACGCGGGCTACATCGATCGCCAGCAACAGGAAGTCGCCCGGCAGCAGGCCAATGAAGCGCTGGCGATCCCGGCCGATTTCGACTACGCCGCCGTCCGCGGCTTGTCCGCCGAGGTCCGCCAGAAGCTGATCCGCCAACGGCCAGAGACCGTCGGCCAGGCCTCGCGGATCTCGGGCGTCACGCCCGCCGCGATCTCGATCCTGCTCGTCTACCTGAAGAAGCGCCTGCTCGATCAGCGTGCCGCCTGACGCTCCGTCCTCCGCCTCCGTCGACCTCGCGGGCCCGCTCGATCGCGCGCTCGAGGCGCTCGCGCTGCCGTTGCCGCCCGACGCGCGCCGGCAACTGCTCGACTACGTCGGCCTGATGGGCAAGTGGAATCGCGTGTACAACCTGACCGCGATCCGCGACCCGCGGCAGATGCTGGTCCAGCACGTGCTGGACAGCCTGTCGATCGTCGCGCCGCTGCGCGAGACCTTGGCCGATCGTCCGCGGCCGCTGGCCGTCGACGTCGGCAGCGGGGCGGGGTTGCCGGGCATCCCGCTGGCGATCGCCTGGCCGGCGCTGCATGTGACGATGGTCGAGCCGGTCGGCAAGAAGACCGCGTTCATCCAGCAGGCGATCGGCGCGCTGCGGCTCGCGGCCCGCGCCAGCGTCGCGCAGTGCCGCGTCGAGCAATTGCCGCAGTCGCCGCCGATGCGCGAGCTCGTGCGCGGCGAGCCGCATCCGCTGGCGCGGCGTCCGCCGGACCTGATCGTCAGCCGCGCGTTCGCGTCGCTCGCCGATTTCGTGACCTCGGTCGATGCGCTCGCCGGGCCCGCCACGCGCGTCGCGGCGATGAAAGGCGCGTGGCCCGCCGGCGAGATCGACGACCTGCCGCCCGGCTGGTCGGTCGAGGCGACGCTGCCATTGACCGTTCCCGGGCTGGACGCCCGGCGACATCTGATCCTGTTGAGCCGGAGCGCCTGATGGCACGGATATTCGTGATCGCCAACCAGAAGGGGGGCGTGGGCAAGACGACGACCTCGGTCAATCTGGCCGCCGCGCTGGTGCGGCTGGGCCAGCGCGCGCTGCTGGTCGATCTCGATCCGCAGGGTAACGCGACGATGGGCAGCGGCATCGACAAGCGTGGGCTGGCGCGATCGGTCTACCAGGTGCTGATCGGCGAATGCGCCGCCGCCGAGGCCACGCAGCGCTCGCCTGGCGGGCACTACGACATCCTGCCCGCCAATCGCGAGTTGGCCGGCGCCGAGGTCGAGCTGGTCGGCCTCGACCAGCGCGAGACGCGCCTGAAGCAGGCGCTGGCGAGCGTCGACGATCAGTACGACTTCATCCTGATCGACTGCCCGCCGTCGTTGTCGATGCTGACGCTGAACGGCTTCTGCGCGGCGCACGGCGTCATCATTCCGATGCAGTGCGAGTACTTCGCGCTCGAGGGCCTGTCGGACCTCGTCAACACGATCAAGAAAGTTCACGCCAATTTCAACGCCGATCTGAGCGTGATCGGCCTGTTACGCGTGATGTTCGACCCGCGCGTCACGTTGACGCAGCAGGTCTCCACCCAGCTCGAGCAGCACTTCGGCGACAAGGTGTTCAAGACGCTGATCCCGCGCAACGTGCGGCTGGCCGAGGCGCCCAGCTATGGACAGCCGGGCGTCGTCTTCGATCCGCAGTCCAAGGGCGCCAAGGCCTACATGGACTTCGGCGCCGAACTGGTCGAGCGTCTCGGCAATTCCCAGTCTGGTCCGTCACGATGAGCAAACCCAAAGGCCTGGGGCGCGGGCTCAACGCGCTGCTGGGCGACGACAAGCCCGATCCGATCCTCGCGCCCGCCGCCGACGAGCCGCCGCGCGAGCTCGCGCTCGGCCGGCTGCAGCCCGGCCGCTACCAGCCGCGCACGCGGATGGACGAGACGGCGCTGCAGGAACTGGCCGCGTCGATTCGCACGCACGGCCTGATGCAGCCGATCGTCGTGCGCCCGCTGGACGGCCCCTTGCGGCCCGGCGACGCGCAGCAGCGGTTCGAGATCATCGCCGGCGAACGGCGCTTCCGCGCGGCCAGGCTCGCTTCGCTCGCGCAGGTGCCGGTCATCGTCCGCGAGGTGCCGGACGAGTCCGCGCTGGCGCTCGCGCTGATCGAGAACATCCAGCGCGAGGACCTGAATCCGCTCGAGGAGGCGCAGGCGATCCGCCGGCTGCTCGACGAGTTCGACTACACGCACGAGCGGGCGTCCGAAGCGATCGGCCGCTCGCGCAGCGCGACGTCGAACCTGCTGCGCCTGCTGAACCTGGCCGACAGCGTGCAGACGATGCTGCTGGCCGGCGACCTCGACATGGGCCATGCCCGCGCGCTGCTCGCACTCGAGCGCGGCGACCAGGTGATGGTCGCGCAGGAGGTCGTCCAACGACGCCTGTCGGTGCGCGAGACCGAAAAGCTCGTCGCGCTGCGCGCCGCGCAGGCCGAGACCGGCGGCCAGCATCCGGGCGCCGATCGCGCGCGGGTCGTCGACCGCGACGTCGAGCGCCTGCGCGAGAAGCTGTGCGAAGCGCTGGCCGCCGACGTCAAGCTGCAGCCGAACCGGCGCGGCGGCGGCAGGCTGACGATCGATTTCGTCGATGCCGAGCAGTTCGAGGGCGTGCTCGGACGCCTCGGCGTGAACCTGCGCGACGGCGAGACTTAGTTAGCGTGCTGGCACGGGCGCGGGCGCGGGCGCGGGCGCGACCTCGCCGGCGGGCCGGCATCCGGACTTAGCGCGGCCCGGCTGCCGTCGCGCGGTGCCGCATCGGCGAACGAATCGGGCGCGCCGGTTTCATTCGCCGCTTCCCGATGCAGGGATCCGGGTCGGCGGGTTCTCAGATCCCGTGCGGCTTGCGCAGCCCGTCGAGCCGGTCGATCGACGTCACCGGAACCTGCCGGATCTCGCCGTCCTTGAGCACCTGCGGCGTAATCGTCGTGCCGGCTGGGCCGCTGTCCCACAGCCGGCGATAGAACGCTTCCTGCCCGCGGATCTTGTCGCGGCCGATGCCGACGATGACGTCGCCGGCCTGCAGTCCCGCCGACTCGGCCGGGCTCCCGCGCGCGGCGCGCACGACGTCACGTTGCCGCGCACCTCTTCGGTGCTTGAGCCCAGCCACGGCGGCGGTCGCGCCGGCGTCGCCCAACTCCAGCGGACGCCCGCTGATCGGCACCAGCGTGCGCACCAGCCCGAAACCCGACACCGCGTCATAAGCGGCGACCGCGCCCGGCGCGCGATCCCGCGTCTGGCCGGCGGCGGGCGATGCGACCGGGCCGATCGCGAAGACCGCGACGGCGATCCGCAGCCCGGCCCGCGCGAGCGCCCGTGCCATGACGCCCGAGATAAGGGTTGTCATGATCTCCTCGCTTCGCGGCGACTCGCTCACCGCATTCTTTCACCGGACACCTCGCGGAACAAGGCCGGAAACGTCCGCTTCATGTAAGGTCCATTTGACCGCATCAATGCAGTCCCCGTACAATCCAACGGCTTTGCCCACTGCGGTTCGTGTCTGATGTTCATCGCCATCGCTCTGCAGTGCTCCGCGATCTGCCTGCTCGCCCTCGTCGTGGGCGGTTGGATCGACTGGCCAAGCGCCAGATCCGTGGTGCTTGGGGGTGGGGCGGCGATCATTCCGAACAGTCTGTTTGCAATGCGGCTGGCGGTTCAGCGGGGGCGCGCACCGGAGTCCTATCCGGTGGTCTTCATCCTGGGTGAATTCGTCAAGATCGGTCTCACGATCGCATTGCTGGCGGCGGTCATGCGCTACGCGGGCGATCTGCGCTGGCTATGGCTAATGATAGGATTGATCGTCGCGCTGCAAATCCCGTTGTTCGCGGCTTTCCTGCCCGGAACCCGCCGCTCGCGGGATCCGCTCGAGTAAAGCGACGGATATGCCGCCGGGACCGGGGCCTGCGAATCGCTCGACGATACCGTTTTGCCGCCGGCCGGCGCGCATGGATAATCACACTCCCGTCGAAGCCCCCGTTCGACAATAGATGCAAGCATAGACAGACATGGCCGACGCCTCCCACGCACCGACCGCATCCGAGTACATCGTTCATCACCTCTCGCACCTGAACAACTCGGGCGAGCCTCAGCGCAAGATCATCGATTTCACGCTGATCAATCTCGACACGGTGTTCTGGTCGGTGCTGACCGGGGTCTTCACGGCGCTGGTCCTGTGGTTGGCTGCCAAGCGCGTGCATTCGGGCGTGCCGACGCGATTCACAAGCGCCATCGAGTCGCTGGTCGAGTTCGTCCACGAGCAGGCGCGCTCGATCGTCCACGGCGACGTGCGCAACATCGCGCCGCTGGCGCTGACGGTGTTCGTCTGGGTCGTGATGATGAACTCGCTGGACTTCCTGCCGGTCGACCTGCCCAGCAAGTTCTTCGCGCTCGTCGGCCTCGACCATTCGATCCACTACCACCGGATCGTGCCCACGGCCGACCTGAACGTCCCGCTCGGCATGTCGCTGGTCGTCATCATCGCGTCGATCTACTACGGCATCAAGGTCAAGCACGCCGGCGGATTCGTCGCCGAGCTGTTCTCGGCGCCGTTCGGCAAGAGCATCTTCCTCGCGCCGTTCAACTTCCTGCTGCAACTGATCGAATACCTGGCCCGCTTCGTGTCGCTGGGCATGCGGTTGTTCGGCAACATGTACGCTGGCGAGCTCGTCTTCCTGCTGATCGCGCTGCTCGGCGCCACCGCCACTGTATGGGGATCGGGCCTGCATTTCGGCCTGGGGCTGGCCTGGGCGATCTTCCACATCCTGATCGTGACTCTGCAGGGCTTCATCTTCATGATGCTGACGCTGGTCTACATCGGTCAGGCTCACGAAGGTCACTGAGCAGCCGGTCGTCCGCCCGCGCGCCGCCGGCACGCCCGCATCGAAGGGCGTCGCGGCGTGAGAGCGGATGTGCGCGTCGGCGGCGAGACGGCCGCCGGAAACCGAATCACCGTTTCTCACCACTACGAATCGAACAGATTCAATTTCACTAGGAGTCAACATGACCAACATCGCTCTGGTTGCCATTGCTTGCGGCTTGATCATCGGGCTGGGGGCCCTGGGTGCCTGTGTCGGCATCGGGCTGATGGGGGGCAAGTACATGGAAAGCGCGGCCCGTCAGCCGGAACTGATGGAACGCCTGCAGACCAAGATGTTCCTGCTGGCCGGCCTGATCGACGCGGCGTTCCTGATCGGTGTCGGTATCGCGATGATGTTCGCGTTCGCGAACCCGTTCGTGGGCTGATCGAAGGCGGTAGACGCGATGCGGCCCGATCGAGCATCGATCGCGCCCCGTATGCCGTTTCCATCCACCGGGATGGGATCTTGCCCCATCGACTTACTTCAGATTGAAGGGAGCTCGTCGTGAACCTTAACGCGACGCTCATCGTGCAGATGATCGTGTTCGCTGCCTTGTGGTGGTTCATCGCCAAGTTTGTTTGGCCGCCGATCACCAAGGCATTGGACGACCGCAACAAGCGCATCGCCGACGGACTGGCTGCGGCCGATACGGCCAAGTCGGAACTGGCGGCCGCCCACCGGCGGGTCGATGAAGAAATCAAGCAGGCGCGCAACAGCGCCGCCGAAGTGCGCACCGGAGCCGAGCGCCAGGCTTCGCAACTGATCGACGAAGCGCGGGCCGAAGCCGCGCGAATCGTTGCCGCCGCCAAGAAAGCCGCCGAGGACGAAGCCGCCCTCGCCGCGCAGCGGGCCAAGGATCAGTTGCGCGAGCAGGTCGCCGCGCTGGCCGTGTCGGGCGCTTCGCGCATCCTGCGTCGTGAGATCGATGCCGGCAAGCACGCCGAGCTGCTCTCGCAGCTCAAGAGCGAGTTGAAGTAAGCGCCATGGCCGAGTCACTCACCATCGCCCGCCCGTACGCCGAGGCCGCGTTCAAGCTGGCCAGCGAGCATGACGACATGGCCGCCTGGAGCGACGCGCTCGAGCGCCTGACGGCCGTCGTGCAGGCATCCTCGTCGCTCGACCTGATCGGCAACCCGAACCTGACGACCGCTCAGGTCGCCGGGGTGGTCGCCGACGCGGCCGGACAGCTCGGCGCGCGGCAGGTCAATTTCGTCAAGGTGCTCGCCGAGAACGAACGCCTCGGCGTGCTGCCCGAGATCGCGCAGATGTATCGGCAACTGCGCCATCAGCACGAGCGCGTGCTCGATGCCGAAGTGACGTCGGCGTACCCGGTCTCCGAGCAGCAGGCGGCCGACATCCGCGGCGTTCTCGAAGCCAAATACGGCAAGAAGGTGGAGATCACGACCCGCGTCGATTCCGAATTGATCGGTGGTGTATCGATCCGGATCGGCGATGAAGTGATCGACGCCTCGGTTCGCGGCAAGCTGGGCCGGTTGGCCGCCGCGCTGACCGCCCACTAAACATCAGGAGAAATCTCATGCAGTTGAATCCGGCTGAGATCAGCGAACTACTCAAGAGCAAGATCGAGAACCTGCAGACGCAGGCGGACACGAAGAACCAGGGCACCGTGGTGTCGGTCACCGACGGCATCTGTCGCATCCACGGCCTGTCGGACGTGATGCAGGGCGAGATGATCGAGTTCCCCGGCGGCGTCTACGGCCTGGCGCTGAACCTCGAGCGCGATTCGGTCGGCGCCGTCGTGCTGGGCGAGTACGAGGGCATCTCCGAGGGCGACACCGTCAAGTCGACGGGCCGCATTCTCGAGGTGCCGGTCGGCCCCGAGCTGATCGGCCGCGTCGTCAACTCGCTGGGCCAGCCGATCGACGGCAAGGGTCCGATCAACGCGAAGCAGACCGACGTCATCGAGAAGGTCGCGCCGGGCGTCATCGCGCGTCAGTCGGTGTCGCAGCCGGTGCAGACCGGGCTGAAGTCGATCGACTCGATGGTGCCGGTCGGCCGCGGCCAGCGCGAGCTGATCATCGGCGATCGCCAGACCGGCAAGACCGCCGTCGCCGTCGATACGATCATCAACCAGAAGGGCAAGGGCCTGTACTGCGTGTACGTCGCGATCGGGCAGAAGGCGTCGACGATCAACAACGTCGTGCGCAAGCTCGAAGAGCATGGCGCGATGGCCTACACGATCGTCGTCGCCGCGGCCGCGTCCGACTCCGCCGCGATGCAGTACATCGCCGCGTACTCGGGTTGCACGATGGGCGAGTACTTCCGCGACAAGGGCGAAGACGCGCTGATCGTCTACGACGACCTGTCCAAGCAGGCCGTCGCGTACCGCCAGGTCTCGCTGCTGCTGCGCCGCCCGCCGGGCCGCGAGGCGTTCCCCGGCGACGTGTTCTACCTGCACTCGCGCCTGCTCGAACGCGCGGCGCGCGTCAACGCCGAGCACATCGAGAAGATCACCGACGGCGCCGTCAAGGGCAAGACCGGCTCGCTGACCGCGCTGCCGATCATCGAGACCCAGGCCGGCG
>JASGFT010000170.1:0-10048 GCA_047605425.1 Burkholderiaceae bacterium
CGCAACGCGCGATCGCGCAGCACGCCGGTGAACGCGTTGACGCGCGCATCGGTGGCGGCGATACGCGCCAGCGCGGCCTCGGCCAGCGCCGCCGCGCTGACGGCGCCGCCGCGCACCGCCTCGGCCATCGCCCAGGCGTCCTGCCGCAAGAGTTCGGTGGGCCTCATGCGGGGTCCTCCGGCGATACTGGCGATTCCGGTGATGACGGAATGAAGGTGAGTCCCTCCCGCCTGAAGGCGGGAGCCTCCTCGCCACGATACGGGGGCGCCTGTGGCGCCAGAACAAGATTGCCACGCTCGACCTCGCCCTGAAGGGCGAGGCTTGCGCTTTGGCCCGTGGTCACCGCGCTGTCATCGTGCGCGGCCAGCGGCACCGCCTCGACCACGGCGGCAAAGCCCGCGGCCAGCTCGAAGTAGCGCAGCACGCCGTCGCGATGCCCGGCCTGCAGCGGCAGTTCCAGCGCCAGCGCCGCGGCATCGACGTATCGCGCGATCTCGTCGGGCGTGAGTCTCTCCCGCCTGAAGGCGGGAGCTTCCTCGCCACCATACGGGGGCGCCTGCGGCGCCGAAATACGATCGCCTCGCTCAGCCTCGCCCTGAAGGGCGTGGCTTGCGCTCTGGCCCGTGGTCATCGCCGCACCTCGCGCTGGAAGATCTCCAGGCTGAGCTTCTTCATCGAGACGAAGCTCGGCGTGCTCAGCGTCTCCACGGTGCGCGGGCGCGGATCGCCGTAGTGCAGGATCTCGGCCACCTTCGTCGGCCGCTTGGTCAGCAGCAGCACCTGGTCGGCCAGGTAAACGGTCTCTTCGAGGTCGTGCGACACCAGCAGCATCGTCGTGCCGGTCTGCATGAACACCTGCTGCAGCTTCTCGCGGATGAACAGCGTCATCTCGAAGTCCAGCGCCGAGAACGGTTCGTCGAGGAACAGCACCTCGGGATTGGGCGCGAGCGCGCGCATGATCGACGCCGTCTGCTGCTGCCCACCCGACAGCTCGTACGGGTAGCGGTTGAGGTCGAACCTGACGTCGAAGCTGGCCACCAGCTCGGCCATGCGCCGGTCGACCTCGGCCTTGCTGCGCCCTTCGAGCTTGAGCGGGTAAGCGATGTTGTCGATCGTGCGCATCCACGGAAACATCGCCTCGCGGTAGTTCTGGAACACGTAGCCGATCTTGGTGTCCTTCAGGCTCTTGCCGTCGAACAGGATCTCGCCGCGGTCGATGGGGATGAGCCCGGCGATCATGTTGATCAGCGTGCTCTTGCCGCAGCCGTTGGGACCGAAGACCGAGACGATCGCCTGCCTGGGGATGTCGAGGTCGAAGTCCTCGTACAGCGGCCAGCCGGCGAAGTACTTGGTCAGCCCGCGGATGGTGATGTGGGTGCCGGCCGGGCCGGGCCGGAACTTCGGCTTCGGCACATCGGCGTACACGGGGCCATTGAGAACGGTGTCGGCAGCCATCTTCATCTTCCGCTCCAGTGGACGATCTTGCGCTCCATCAGCAGGAACAGGATGTTCAGCGCATAGCCCAGCGCCCCCGCGGCGAGGATCGACGCGTACATGCTCTTGACGTTGAGCACCTGCTGCGAGTTGATGATGCGGTTGCCCAGGCCCGAATCGGCGCCGATGAACATCTCGGCCACGATGACGATGACCAGCGCCATCGACACCGCCGAGCGCAGCCCGACGAAGCTGGACTGCAGGCTCTCCCACACCAGCACGTCGCGGAAGGTCTGCCAGCGCGTCGCGCCCATCACCTTGGCCGCCATCACGCGCTGCTTGCGGGCGTTGATGACCCCGTAGGCGCTGTTGAACACCACGATCAGCAGCGCGCCGAAGGCGGCGATGGCCACCTTGTTGACGTCCGAGGTGCCGAAGATCATGAGGAACAGCGGGATCAGCGCCGAGCTGGGCGTGGAGCGGAAGAAGTCGATCAGGAACTCCACGCTGCGGTACGCCTTCTCGTTGCTGCCCAGCAGCACGCCCAGCGGCACGCCGGCGACGGCGGCGATGAGGAAGGCCTGCACCGTGCGCCACACCGTCACCAGGAAGTCGGACAGCAGCGGACCGCCGGCCAATCCAGTGATGAGCGTGCTCACCGTGTCGGCCGGTGCCGGCAGCAGGATGGGCTTGATGAAGCCCAGCCGCACGACCAGGTCCCAGACGATGAAGAGCGCTGCCGGCCCGATGAGGGGCAGCAGGCGCTGCGCGGGCGGTGTCTTCGGCGCCGCGCTGGCGGTGGCCGCGGGCGGCGCCCAGGGCGTGGCGGTGGTGGTCGCGTCGGCCATGGCGCTCAGCCTTTGTAGAGCAGGCCGTCCACCGCCACCTTCTTCTCGAAGATGCCCTTCTCGGTGAACAGGTCGTAGAACTTCTGGAAGTAACCGACGTCGCTGGCCTTGAACTCGTCGTACAGCATGTACGAGGCCAGTGGCACCTCGTTGGTCAGCGCGCCCTCGATGGCGGTGTAGCCTTTCAGGTACTGGCGCGCCTCGGCCGGCTGCGAGCGCACGAACGCCACGCCTTTCGCATAAGCGGCGATGTACTGCCTGGCCTGCTCGGGGTGCTTCTTGATGAAATCGGTCGTCAGGCTGGCGGAGCCTCCATGCCAGGGCGCCATCGGATCACCGAGGATATAGTGCGCGACCACGCCCGCTTCGAGCACGCGCGAGGTGCCGTTGAGCCGTCCGACCGTGCCGGTCGGCTCCAGCGTGTAGACCGCGTCGACCTGGCCGGCCGCGAGCGCGGCGATGTGCTGGCCGATCGGCAGCTCGGTCACGGCCATCACACCGGCGCCCGCGCGCTCGAGCATGGTCCTGGCCAGCGTCATGTTCTGGATGCCGGGACCCGACGCGACTTTCTTGCCCTTGAGCTCGGCGACGCTCTTGATCGGGCTGTCCTTGGGCACGAGGAACTCTTCGAGCACGAACTTGGCGTTGCTCGGATTCGTGCAGAAGATCTTGAAGAGCCCCGGCTGCGCGATCTCGCCGATCGCGAGGTTGGCCGAGCCCGTGCCGTTCGCGCAACCGTCGCCCCGGCCCGAGAGCATGGCTTCCATCACCTGCTGGGCGCCGGCGAACTTCATCGGTTCGACGTCGAGCCCGGCTTCCTTGAAGAAGCCCTTCTCCACCGCGGCGAAGAACGGCAGACCCGCCGCCACCGGCCAGTAGCCGATGCGGATCCGGGGTGCCTGCGCGCGCACGATCGTCGGTGCGGCGAGCGCGGCCAGCGCCGCGCCGCCGGTTTGCAGCAATCGTCGGCGAGAGGAGGACGGAGAGGAAACGGACATGGCGGAAACTCCTGTTCGAGAAGAGGAAGCGGAGAAGGGAAAAGGCGAGGAGAAAAAGCGGGGGCTCAGGCCGAGCGAAGGCTTGCCAGGTAAGACCGCCAGCCGCCGTGATGCGTGATGTCCTGCGCGCCGGTCACGGCCAGCGCCTCGCAGATGAAGCCCTGCACCGCCGAGCCGTCGGCCAGCGTCAGCGTGCCGATGCCCAGCGGCGCCGGGATCAGCGCGACGAAGGAGCCGTAGTTCGCGGCGGGCAGCTCCCACACCTCGACCTCGATCGCCGCGCCCTCGCCCGCCGTCGTGCGGATCAGGCCCGGCTTCGGCGGCGTCGTGCCGGGCAGCGCGTAGAACCGGTACTCGGGCGCCGTTCGAGTGGTCTGCAACAGCCGGCCGCCGCGCTCGGTGAGCTGGACATTGAGCGGCATGCCCGACAGGTGCGCGCCGACCACGGCCACGCGCACCGTCGGACCCGGCATCGGCGGCTGCGGCAAGGCCTCGGGCTTCGGCAACGGACGACCGGTCGCGCCCAGGCGCATGCCGCTGGCCTGGTGGTAGCGCTGGCCCAGCGCGGCCAGCGCGAAGTCGCTGCCCGCGGGCCCGATGAAAGTCACGCCGAACGGCAGGCCGTCGGCGCGCAGGCTGCTGGGCACCGAAATGGCCGCGTAGTCCAGCAGGTTCACGAAATTCGTGTACACGCCCAGACGACTGTTGCGCGCCACCGGGTCGGCCCGCATGTCGGCGATCGTGCAATGCGTCGGTGCGGTCGGCACCATCAGCACGTCGATGCCGGCCCACATGGCGGCGGCCCGCTGGCCGAGCGCGCGCAGGCGGGTCCGCGCATCGACGAGGTCGGCGGCGCCGTAGCGCGCGCCCCGCGCCAGGATGCCGCGCACGGGCTCGATCACCGCCTCGGCCTGCGCGTCGAAGAACGGACGCACCGCCGCATAGCGCTCGGCGACCAATGCACTGTCATAGAGCAGCGCCGCGGCTTCAGCCAGCGGCGCGTAGTCGATCTCGACCGGCGTGCCGCCCAGCGCGCTCAACCTGTCGACGGCGGCGTCCCATTCGGCCTCGGCCTGCGTGTCGCCGAAGAACGCGCGCAGCGAAGGCAGGCCGAAACGAAAGCGCGCCGGCCAATGGGCCGGCGCCAGCGCCGGCGTGCGCGAGTACGGATCGCCGGCATCGGGCCCGAGCGCCGCGGCCAGCACGCGCGCGGCGAGATCGACCGTGCACGCGAAGATCGACACGCAGTCCACGCTCTGCGCGGCCGGCACCACGCCGCGCGCGCCGAGCAGCCCGCGCGTCGGCTTGATGCCGACGATGTTGTTGAGCCCGGCCGGCACGCGGCCCGAGCCCGCGGTGTCGGTGCCCAGCGCGAAATCCGCCTCGCCGGTGGCCACCACATAGGCCGAACCGGAGCTGGAACCGCCCGACACGTAGCGCGCATCGAAGCTGTTGGGCACCGCGCCGTACGGCGAGCGCGTGCCGTTCAGGCCGCAGGCGAACTGGTCGAGGTTGGTCTTGCCCAACACTCGTGCACCAGCCGCGCGCAGCCGATGCACGACCGTGGCGTCCTCGTCGGCCAGATACGCGAACGCGGGACAGGCGGCCGTCGTCGGCAGCCCCCCGACGTCGATGTTGTCCTTCACGGCGAAGCGCAGACCCGCCAGTGTCGGCGGCCCGTCACCGTCCGGCGCCAATGACGGCAGCGGCGTTTCCAGCCGCGTGATCCAGGCCGCCTCGGGCTGGCCGTCCCGCCCCGGCCCGGGCTGTCTGACATCCGATAGAGCATGCACCATGCGTAAGCACCTTTCTTGTATCCAAGATGTGATGCAAGTCATGTGCCAGCCGCTTGGCCGGCGGTCATCGCCGACATCGCCGGCCTCGTCTGGCTCGGGCGCGTCGACAGCGCGAAGCGCTAGACGAACAAGGTCTCGTTACCGACGCAATGGCCACCGCTCGAAGTTCGAGAGCGCGCATGAGCCGTTCATGGGCCGCTCTGCTTCATATATAATTAGCCGCCATACAATATGGCGGCATCGAAGTGAAGCTCGAACAGAAATACCGCGCGCTCATTGACGAAGCGCAGCAACGCGAGATGCCCGACGTCGAGGGCATCCGTCTGTGCTTCCAGACGCTGTCGCTGGCCGCCCGAATCGATCGCGACTGCGCGGCGCTGCTGGCGCCGCATGGCCTGTCCGAAGGACGCTTCGTCCTGCTGTTCCTGCTCGATGCCGCGCCCGACGGGCTGGCGCCGAACACGCTGGCCGAACGGGCCGGCGTCACCCGCGCGACCGTCACGGGACTGCTCGATGGCCTGGAGCGCGAAGGCTTGATCGAGCGGCATGCGGACGCCGACGACCGTCGCGCGCTGCGCATACGACTCACGCGCAAGGGAAAACGCGTGGCCGGGACCGTGTTCGAGCGGCATGGCCGCTGGATCGCCAGCCTGTTCGGCAACCTCTCCGCAACGGAGCGCAAACGACTGGCGGCCCTGCTGGACAAGGTCGCCGGCAATCTCGGCAGCACGGCGTCATGACGGCTGTGCGCAAGGCTGCCGCGCGCAAAGGCGCGACCCGCGCCGCGGATATTCCCGCCGACGTGCTGCTGGCGCTGTCGCGCGGCGAAATGCAAAGCGCCACCTTGGCCGAGTGCCTGGCGCTGGACCAGGCCCGATTGATGCGCGCGGTTTTTCCCGGCTTGCCGGCCAAGGCGCTCGAGGAAGTCGATGCCGCCTGCAAGCTCGGCGTTCTCAAGCGCATGAGCCGCATCGGCGCCGTGTTGTGGGACGCGTTGGGCACCAACGGTATCGAGACCTGCCGGATGCACGGCGCCGACACCGTGCGCGGCTGGGCCTGCTTCATGATCGGCGCAAGGCCCGGCGTGCCACTGTCCGCGCGACTGGGCGCCATCCGCCCGCTGGCCGACGACGACCATTTCGGTGTACGCGAGTGGGCCTGGATGGCCATTCGTCCGCACCTTGCGGAAGAGCTGGATGCATCCATCGCCCACTTGGCGCGATGGACGTCATCGCCTTCCGAACGCCTGCGCCGCTTCGCCTGCGAAGCCCTGCGCCCGCGGGGCGTGTGGTGCGCCCACATCGTCCCGCTCAAGCGCGAGCCCGAGAGGGCGCTGCCCATCCTGACGCCGCTGCGCGCCGACCCGTCCGCCTACGTGCGGGACTCGGTCGCCAACTGGCTCAACGATGCGGCCAAGGATGAGCCAGATTGGGTGCGCGGCCTCTGCGCGCGATGGCTGCAAGACACGCCCGCCGACGCCACCCGCCGCATCTGCCAGCGAGCCCTGCGCAGGCTCGAGTGAAGGAGAAAACCTCGTGTCGCACTGACAGCCTGGTCGGGCGACGACACCCTCCGCGCATATCGAACGCCCCTCGTGGCGCGATACCCACCTATCCTGGCGCGACGGCCGATTCCGAAGCTTGGTAAGCTGGTGCCCGAAGAAGCAGCGAAATCTCATCAGTCAACTCGACCAACCACGATCCGCCGGTATCAGGCCATGCTTCTCATGCTCCCGCCCCCCAATGACCTGCGACATTGGATTCAGGCAGGTGTCATTCTGCATGGCGCGAGTGACCTGCGTTGCACGCAGTTCCCGGCAATCCTCGAGAGCCTGCTCGTCGTGCGGGTGTCTGGCGACGTTCTTCCGAATGCCGATGACACGGCATCCTTGCCGCAATCGGCGCTGATCCTGCCCACGACGAAATTCAGCAGCTATGCGCATGCCGGTGCCGTCCATGCAGTGGGCCTGGTATTGCAGCCGGAGGTCACTTCTTGTCTGTTGCGGGGAAGTGTCGAGGGCCTGGCTAACAGCCATCTTTGTTTGACGGATCTGTTTGGCGACCGGTTCAATCTGTCCGTTCAAGAAATCCTGGACTCGGAGGACGATCACACCAGGATAGGCATTCTCTTCGAATACTTTCGACGCCATCTGCTGACTCGACGGAACGAGTCGCAAAGAGAGCGCCTGCACGGCATCAGAAGAACCATGACCGGCGATCTCGGCGAGGCATGCCGGATCATGCGCATCGGGTCTCGTCAATTGCAGCGCCGTTGCCTTGCGGGCTATGGCGTTACTCCCAAGCAGTACCAGACCATCACGAGATTGCAAAACACCTTGAAGATGGCCCTGCTTTCGGCTCCTCGTCGCCAAGGTAGCGGAATCGACTTTGCGTTGGAAAATGGCTTTTTTGACCAATCGCATATGGCACGCGATTTACGCCGGATGGCGGGCATCTCTCTGAGAGAGCTGCCTGACCGAAGCTCGATCTCTGGGACGCCCTTTTGGCCTTTGACTGTTGGAACGGCACTGCCCTAGGCCAGTTCAGGCACTGCGCGATTGCATGCTTTCCGCATGATCTTTCAGGTTTTTCAGGGTGATCGGCAAGCCCTTCTCGACCTGCCTGCCGACAATGATTTTCAGGAGCGGCTTCAGCAGGCCGGAAAATCTAACCCTATGAATGATCCGCGTGCCATGGGTCACTGGTTCAAGCTCGTGATCGAAGTCCATCCTAAAAAGCGCGGTCTTGCTGGTCACGGTGAAGTTCCTGTTTTCCGCCACCGATGTCACCTCCATAGGCACGGTGCTTCCCTTTGCCGGGGTCAGACTTCCTTTCGACCCCAAGGTCAAGCCTCCTGCGAGATTCGAGGCTTTCGTGTCCGGATCCCATTGATTCCAGCGCTCCACATCACGATAGATGCGGAATACGGTTTCAGGCGTCGCGGATGCGAGAATACTCTTTTCGACGATGGCCATTCAACTCTCCTGGTGGTGCCTGGTTTCTTTCACCGATGGCCCGAATCGAGCAAGTAGAAGAGCCGCCGGGTCGATATGCCTCGGCATGGTATTGACCTCACGTACTGCCCGTATAGGAAAAATGCGACGTGGCGCATCTGCTCGACGGGCGGATGCGACGACCGGGTGGCGTTGATCCCTAGAGTCGCCGCACCGCCGAAGGCGGCAACCCGTACACGCGCAGGAAGCTGCGGCGCATCGTCTCCGGATTGGCGTAGCCGCACTGCTTCGCCACCTGCTGCACGGAGGCCGAGCCGCTGGCCAGCGCCGTACGCGCTGCCTCGGCACGCAGCCGCTCGACCGCTCGTGCCGGCGTGCTGCCGGTTTCGGCGGTGAAAGCGCGCGCGAAATGGCGCGGGCTCATGCAGGCGCGCTCGGCCAGCTCGGCCACGCCGTGGCGCTCCTGCAGTCGGCTGCGCACGTCGTCCAGCAGCGCGGCGAAGCGGCCCGGCCCGCGCTGCAGCGCCAGCATCTGCGAAAACTGCGATTGCCCGCCGGGCCGGCGGTAGTAGACGACCAGATGCTGCGCCACCTGCCGCGCCAGCGTCTCGCCGTGGTCATGCGCCACCAGCGCCAGCGCGAGATCGATGCCGGCGCTGATGCCGGCGGAGGTCCAGAAGCGCCCGTCCTGCACGAAGATGCGTTCGGGCTGCAACCGCACCTGCGGATACTCGCGCGTGAACTGCGGCGTGCGGCACCAGTGGGTGGTGGCGCGGCGCTCGTCCAGCAGCCCGGCCGCGGCCAACCACAAGCTGCCGCTGCAAACGCTGGCGACGCGCATGTCCCCGGCCGCCACGCGCCGCAGCCAGCGCAGCAACCGCGGCTGCGCGATCACCGCATCGACGCCATCGCCGCCGGCCAGCATCAGCGTGTCGAAGCTTCCGGCGCGCGGCAGGCCGCGCGCTTGCCACGCGACGCCGGCGGACGCCGCCACAAGGCCGGCCTGCGGCGCCACGATGCGCCAACGGTAGCTGCCGGGACAGTAGGCCTCGGCCACTTCGAACGCCGCCAGCGGCCCGGCCACATCCAGCAATTGGAAATCGGGAAAGATCACGAGGTCGATACGGTGCGGCATCCGGTGATGATGGCACGAAAGGTGGGAATGACGTCATTGCTGCCAATCGTCATGGATGCGATGCTCATCGTCATCCACTTCCGGAGAGCCCGGCATGTCGTCCGACTTCCGCATCGTTTTCGTGCTGTTCCCGCGCATCACCCAACTCGACTTCACCGGCCCGTACGAAGTGTTGTGGCGTGCGCCGAACGCGCGCTGCATCCTGGCCAGCAGCGCCGGCGGCCGCATCGAGGCCGACGGCGGCCTGAGCTTCGACACCGTGCCGATCGCCGAGGTCGAAACCTGTGATCTGCTGCTGGTGCCCGGCGGCTACGGCACGCTGGATGCGATGGCGGACGCCCACCTGCTGTCGCAGATGCGCCGCCTGGCCGCCGACACGCGCTACCTGGTATCGGTGTGCACCGGTTCGCTGGTGCTGGGCGCGGCCGGATTGCTGCGCGGCCATCGCGCCGGCTGCCACTGGGCCTGGCGAGAGCTGCTCGCGCAGTTTCCGGAGGTCAGCCCGGATGACGGCCGTGTCGTGCATGACGGCCGCTTATGGAGCGGCGGTGGCGTCACCGCCGGCATCGACGTGGCGCTGGCCTTGCTCGCGGAGATCGCCGGCGAAGCGTTCGCGCAATCGGTGCAACTGGCGATCGAGTACGCGCCCGCGCCGCCGTTCAACGCCGGGCGGCCCGAGGACGCGCCGCCAGAAGTGCTGCAGCGCATGCGGGAGCGCCTGCAAGCGATGGGCGCGGACCGCGCGGCCGCCGTGCAGCGCGCCGCCGACCTGTTGCGCGCCATCGGCTGATCGGCGGGCGGTCCGAAGATCGGCTGGTACCTCGACACTCAACTAACGTGGCATCTCGCATTGGATCCATGCAGGTCTCATCTCGAGTCCGTGC
>JASGFT010000171.1:0-10026 GCA_047605425.1 Burkholderiaceae bacterium
CTGCTGCAGCACGCCTGGCCGACCGTCTGGGAAAGCGTCGCCGGCTTCGTGATCGCGAGCCTGCTCGGCGTCGCGCTGGCGGCGCTGCTCAGCGCGTCGAGCCTGATGCGCGACATGCTTTACCCGAACGTCGTGCTGTTCCAGTTGATCCCGAAGATCGCGCTGGCGCCGCTGTTCATCGTCTGGCTCGGCATCGGCTTCCAGTCGCGGCTGACGTTCTCGGTCTTCATCAGCTTCTTTCCGGTCGTGATCGCGACGCTGGCCGGCCTGGACAACGTCGACAAGTCGCTGCTGAGGCTGTGCCGGGCGCTGACCGCCACGCCTTGGCAGGTCTTCAAGGACGTCCGGCTGCCGTACGCGCTGCCTTATGTCTTCAGCGGCATGAAGATCGCGACGACCTTCGCGATAATCGGCGTGATCGTCGGCGAGTTCATCACCTCGCAGGCCGGTCTCGGCTACCTGATCCTGTTCGCGTCGGCGCAGGCCGATACCGCGCTGATCCTGGCCGCGATCCTGGTGCTCTGCGTGTTCGGCCTCGCGTTCTACGGCCTGGTCGCCGGCGTCGAGCGGTGGACGCGGCACCGCTTCGGCGCCTGACCGGCGCCCGCTCCACGATGACATCACCCCATTCGCGCCCCGCCTGGCTGCTCGCGAGTAGCGTGGCCGCCGAGCGCGGCCGCAGCTACATCTCGGTCCAGGACGCATCGAAGACCTATGCGTCGCGCAACGGCGACGTGCATGCGGTCGAGCACGCCGATTTCGACATCGACGAGGGCGACTTCGTCAGCCTGGTCGGCCCCAGCGGCTGCGGCAAGAGCACGCTGATGTCGATGATCGGCGGACTCGAAGCGCCGAGTTCGGGGCGGATCACGATCGACGGCAGCCCGATCACCGCGCCGCGCCGCGATTTCGGCTACGTGTTCCAGGACGCGACGCTGCTGCCGTGGAAGACGGTGCTGGACAACGTGCTGTTTCCGATCCGCACGCAGAAACGCCCGGTCGCCGACTACCTCGGCGAAGCCGAACGGCTGCTGAAACTCACCGGTCTGTGGGCGTTTCGCGACAAGCGGCCCGCCGAGCTGTCGGGCGGCATGCGCCAGCGGGTCGCGATCTGCCGCGGCCTGATCAACGATCCGCGGCTGCTGCTGATGGACGAACCGTTCTCAGCGCTCGACGCGATCACCCGCGACGACATGAACCTGGCACTGGCGCGGCTGTGGGACGAAGTACACAAGACCGCGATCTTCATTACCCACAGCATCCGCGAGGCGGTCTTCCTGTCGGACCGGGTGCTGGTGATGAACGCCCGGCCGTCACGGATCGTCGCCGACATCCGCGTGCCGTTTCCGCGGCCGCGCCGGGCCGAGATGCAGGAAGACCCGGAGTTCCAGGCGATCTGCGCGTTCGTTCGCGAGAAGATCCACGAGGGCTTGGCGGGGGGCGACGGGACGGCGTGACGATCCGATGGCGGAGCCTGGAAGGCGGCAGGCGGGGACTGGAAGGCGGCGCGGGCCGAAACCGGCGACCGCCCCAGCGGCGTCGCGGTGGGCCGGCACCCACCGGATCCCGGCCCTGTGGTCATCCGCCTCCGAAAATGCTCATCAAGCGATCGAGTCGCTGCTGGCTCGGATCGTCGTCGGCGACATAGACGTTGAGCCGGAGATCTCGCCGGTCGCCGACATCGAAAAGCGTGTAGCCGAAGCGCATTTCGCCGACTTGCGGGTGCACGAACACTCGTGTTTCGTCTCGCCGGGAGGCGACGTCGGATTCGCTCCAGAATCGATCGAACTCGGTGCTCGAACCGCGCAGCTCCGCCACCAGATCGCGCATCTCCGGCATCTCCGACTCGCTCGAATCCAGTCGGAACTTGGCGACCGCTTTTCTGGCGACCTGCTCCCAGTCGGGCATCAGCGCTCGATGCGCGTCGTCCAGGAAGACGAGTTTCAGAACGTTCGGGGCCTGCTCCTGGTCGGCCAGCCTGATGCCCAGGAATGCCTCGGCATAGCGATTCGCGGCGACGACATCCCAGCGAAGATTGATGAGGAAGGCCGGGCCGCCGATCGCGCCGAGCATGCGCGCGAGCCGAGGACCGACGTCCCGATGATCGAGGATTCTGCTGCCTTCAGGCGCTTGTCGATCGCAGAGGCGAAACAGGTATCGACGCTCGGCGTCGTTCAGCTTCAGGGTATCGGCGAGCCTCGACAGGAAGCGTGACGACACGCTGATGTCCTTGCCCTGCTCCAGCCACGTATACCAGCTCAGGCTGACGTGCGTCAGGCAGGCGACGTCCTCTCGCCTGAGGCCTCTTGAACGCGTTCTCCCCTCGGCGCTGATCCCGCAATCGCTTCGCTTCAATGCGCCACGCTTGGCTCGCAGGAACTCGCTCAACTCGGTCCGGGGTCGCGAGTTGCCTTGGTTGTCATCCCGATCACTCATTCGATCGATCCCCTGCCCGGCTCGCCGACTCGACACCGTCCGCCATGGCACGCGGACGCTATGACACGAAGTAATAGTACAAACAACCGCATTGGCCGGCCGAATACCGGTCGATAGCATCCTCCACGTCAAGTCATGCAGCGACGAACGTGCGCACGCGCGGTCTCGATGCGAACGCATTGGAGGAAGGAGCTTCTCATGAGTTCGGACATCCCGACAAACAGCCTGTTCTCGATGGTCTCGAGAGGCGAGCTGCCGATGCCGGCCGCCGCCGCCCTGCTTGGCCTGAAGGTCGAGCATGCGGAGCGCGGATCGGTGGACCTGTCCTTCCGTGCCGACGAGTCCTTTCTCAACGCGGCTGGAAGCATCCAGGGCGGCATGCTGTCGGCGATGCTGGACGAGGCGCTAAGCCTCTCGATGCTGACCACCCTGGATCGAGGAGAATACTTAGTGACGCTGGAGATGAAGGTTCAGTTCATCAGCGCAGCGCAAACAGGCGCATTGCGTGCTCGGGGATGGCTGATTCATCGAGGAAGAAGGATCGGTTTCGTCGAGGGCGATCTGCGGCAAGGCGAAAGGCTGGTGGCGAAGGCGAGCGCGACGGTGTCGATCCAGGGCTCCGCGAGACAGCCCGCCGTCACGCCGGATGCTCGCGCATCGCAGCCGCTCGATGCGAACGATCGATGACGAACGGTCCGCTGAGCATCAAGCCGCTGGTCGCGACCAACATGGCGTGTACCGCCGCATTGATGGCCCTGGTCGCGGTCATCGGACCCGCGGCGCGGATCCTCGGTCTGCCGGGTTGGCAGGTCGGCGCCGTGCTCACGGCGGGGGGCGTCCTGTGGATGCTGCTGGCCCGCCCATGGGGAGTCCTCAGCGACCGGCTCGGGCGCCGGAAGACATTGCTGATCGGCGTCGGCGGGTTCGTGCTCAGTTACTGGGCGATGTGCGCGATCCTCGCCTGTTCGCTCGGCAGCACGACGCCCGCCTGGATCGTCTTCCTGGGGTTGCTGTGCACGCGCGGCGTGGCGGGCGCGTTCTATGCAGCCCTGCCGACGGTCGGGCAGGCGCTGATCGCCGATCATCTGCCGCCCGCTCAGCGGACGGGGGCACTGGCGGCGGTGGGCGCCGCCAACGGCATGGGATTGGTGCTCGGCCCGGCCGTGGCGGCGATCCTCACGCATGTCGACCTGGTGCTGCCGCTCGTGGCCACCGCGGTGATGCCGCTGCTGGCCTTCCTGTTGCTTGGCAGATCCTTGCCGCATTCGGCGCCGCTGATTGCACAAGACGGCCCGCGAGTCCGGTTGACCGATCCGCGCCTCCGAAGCGCTTTGACGACGGCCTTCGTAGCGATGCTCTGCGTCTACATCTCGCAAGTGAATGTCGGGTTCTTCGCCGTCGATCGTCTCGGCCTGGCTCCCGATAGCGCCGCGCGTGCCGCCAGTTCGGCGCTCGCCGCTGTCGGAATCGCCTTGATCGCCGCTCAGCTCGCGGTGCGCCGATATCGGTGGCCGTCCCGACGCCTGGTACGCGTCGGTGCGCTGATCAGCGCGGCCGGGTTCGGCGGCATTCCGTTCGCCGCCACGACGACCCAGCTCGTGCTCGGCTACTTGGTTGCCGCCGCCGGGATGGGGCTGCTGTTCCCGTCATTCGCGGCGCTGGCCTCGAACGCCGTGCAGGCGCACGAGCAGGGTGCGGCGGCCGGATCGGTGGGGGCGGCCCAGGGATTGGGGATCGTCGTCGGCCCGTTGATCGGCACCCTGCTCTACGAGGTCGGGCCCGGCGTTCCGTATGCGTTCGCCTGCGTGCTGTTGATGCTCGTCGCTGCGGGATCTGGCCGCGACCCATGCGAGGTTTCACCATAAGACCTCGCAGGAGGCGCCGAACCGCTCCGCCATAGTTGTCCGGGCGTGAACGAGTTCACTCGTGCCGCTGCGCCTGGGCAAGGCGGCCGACTCGCTCGCCGCCGTCAAAACCGGAACCGCAACCCGGCATGTAAGGCGAGCTGGGACGTCGTGGTGGATTGCGACGCGAGAATGCTCTGGTAGATGTCCGCATGAGCGCCGCCGCCGGCGCGCTGATAGTTGACGGTGAACACCAGATCCGTTCCCTTGAACAACGCGTAGCTGGTCGCCAGGTTGAGCTGCTTGTAGCTGGGCTTCTCGCCGCTGTAGCCGACCTTGCCGTCGACGTAGGTGAGGCCGCCGTAGACCATCCATTCCTGCGTCAGCTTGTAGCCCATCCACACCTCGTACGAATTGAACGATACCGAGCTCTGCGTCCCGTTGGCGTGGCCGAAGTTCGTATGCGTGAGATTGGCCCCTAGCGTCGTCGCATCGTTGAGCTGGTATTTCACGCCGACGCCCGAGACCTCCTGATCGTCCGGCTGGCCGACATAGCCGAAGATGCCGACGTCGCGGGTGTTGTTCGGGACGAAGTTGCCGTCGGCGAACTGCGCGCCCGGGTTCTTGGCGAACAGATAAGCGGCCGAAACGAGCAGGCCGCCATTGCTGTAGTTGAGCCCGAACGAGGTCGTGCTCTGCGCGCTGAAGTTGTTGGTCCCGCCCGGCGCGTACATCGCGCTTGCCATGAATCCCGCGATCCGGGGGCTCGCATACTTGAACGAATTGTTGACCCGATAACCGTCGTTGGTGTTGTCGATGTCATTGGCATGCGCGAAGTACGCTCCCCAGCCATTCAGGTTCAGCGTGGTCGGGCCGACGTTGTCGACGATCAGGTCGTACTGCCTGCCGGCGGTAAGCGTTCCCCAGCGATCTGCGCTCAGGCCGACGTAGATCTGCCTGCCGAACAGCAGTCCGCCCTGGCCTTCCTTGCCGTTCATGTTGTTGAAGCCGCTTTCCGCGACGGCGATCGCGCGGTTCCCGTTGCCGAGTTCCTGGGTGACGGCAATGCCCAGACGGCTGCCGAGATTGGCGCCCGCCACGGCCTTGAGCACCTTGGACCCGCCCGAGTTGTTCACGTAGGTCAGGCCGGCATCGAGGATGCCGTAGAACCTGATCGTGGTCTGGCCGATCGTGACGCTCGGGCTCTTGTCGATCGATATGCCGGGGCTGCTCTGCGCGTTCGCGGTGGCGACGCAGCCGAAGGCGAGTCCGACGATCGAGGCGATGTGCGTGGGCTTCGTGACTTTCATGGTCATTCCTGATGAAGGATTTGAAGGAATCGGAAGAACGGGGGCGAACGTGCGCTGCTGCCGCGCCCGATCTAGCGCGTCAGGGATCACGGGACGAAGGGCTCCCCGGGCAGCCGGCGGATGCCGCCGCCATCGAGGAAATGAAGAGATTCGCGGCGCGTCCCGCGCCGCTATGACGAACCCGCTACCCGGGCTCTACGGTGGTCGATTCATGGCTTCGCTCCCGCGAGCGCAAGGAGTTGCCGGACGGCAGCCGGAATCGGCGCGATCACCGGGACGTCGAAGCGGGAAGTCAGCCTGTCGGCGACTTCGCCCAGCGGACCGCCGCCGATGATTACCGCCTGGGCGCCGTCGTCGATGCAGCGTGCGACCGCCGCGGCCATTTCGCGCTCCAGCGCATCGGGATCCGCCGCGAGTTCACGCGGCGGCCCCTGCGTGAGGCGAATGCCCGTATACGCATGTTGCAGGCCGAATTCGCGGACCTTCGCCGCGATCATCACCTCGAGTTCCGGCGTGACCGTCGCGACGCCGAACCGCCGGCCGCCGCGAGCGCCCTCCAGCATCGAGGCCTCGCAGATGCCGACGACCGGCACGTCGGCCAAGGCTCGCAGCTCGCCGATGCCCGGGTCGCCGAAGGCGCTGACGATGACTCCGTCGAAGCCCCGCTCGCGCCGAGCCGTCCAGCACGCCACGACCTCCTGCGCGGCGTCCCGAAGCTCGTCCTCGGTAATGATCATCAGCGGCCCGTTGGCGACGGTCGCCCCGGAAACGGAGGAGCCCGATGGCAGGCTTCTCGCAGCGATCTCGACCATCATGTCGGTAGTGGCCTGCGATGTGTTCGGGTTGATCAGCAGATAGCGGGACATGTCGAACCTCCATGCGGGCTATGGATCATCGCGCATTCACCCCCGCGAGCGCCTTGCCGTCGGCGGCCGGATCGGACGGCAGTCGCAGGCTGTCGGGCGAACGGCCGAACGTCTCCGGCGTCGTCTGGATACTGATCGTGAAGACGGCATAGAGCAGACCGACCATCGCGAACACGCCGGTGATCCCGTACGCATCGAGCAGGCGCCCCGCGACCAGGGGCATGAACGCGCCGGCTGCCGTGCCGACCGCCAGGATGAAAGCGGTTCCGAAAGCGCGAACCCGGGTCGGATACAGTTCCGGCGCGTAGATCCAGATCGTCGTGTTCAGCATCAGCACGAACATCTGGAAGATCGCACCACAGGCCAGGATCGCCACGATGCTGCCGGCGACGAAACCGATGTACAACGCCGCCGCGCATGCGAGGACCGCTCCGATCGTCAGCACGCGCTTGCGGGGAAACTTCGCGCCCAGCGCGGACGCGGCCAGCGCTCCGACCAGGCTGCCGCCCTGCATCACCATCGTGAACAGCAGGCTCTTGGACACCGTGTATCCGAGGCCGACCAGAATCGTCGGCATCAGCGTGGCGACCGAGATCTGCGCACCGTAGGTCATCCAGATCGCGATGCAAAGCGGCAGCGTGCGGCGGCCGAGCTCGCCGCGGAAGATCTCGCTCGATCTCACCTTGACCCGCTGCCGGGGCGCGGCCGTCCCGTCGTCGGAGATGAAGGCGCGATACGGGACATCGCCGGACAGTCGCCCGGCGGCCAGCCTCGAAAGCACGACATTGGCGTCCTTGATCCGGTCTTGCGACAGCAGGAAGCGGGGTGTCTCCGGTATGAATCGCCGATAGAACGCGCCGAGCAATGCAGGGACGACCAGGCAGACGAACAGCCAACGCCAGCCGTCGGGCCCCGGGAACAGCGTGAAGACGAGCAACCCGAAGCCCGGTGCCAGGAAATTACCCAGACCGCCGGCACCGACGTTCACCAGTCCCACGGCGGTGCCCCGGAACTTCGATGAACACACTTCGGCGAGCAGGGTGACGGCGATCGCGACCTCGCCGCCCAGCCCGAAGCCGACCACCGCGCGTCCGATCGCCATGACCAGGAAGTTGGGTGCCGCCGCGCAGATCGATGCGCCCAGAGTGAACAGGAGCAGATTGACGGACAGCATGACGCGCCGACCGTGCCGGTCGGCGATCCAGCCCGAGATGATCCGGCCCAATGCCGAGAACACGAAGGTTACCGTGTTCAGCATGCCGATGTCGGTCGCGGTCAGCCCCCACTGCTCGCGCAGAACGGGGCCGACCAGGCCGACCGCGTTCTGCTCGAAGCTGTCGAACAGGCAGCCGATCAGGATCAGCAGAATGATCCCGTAGTGAGCCTTGGAAACGCCGATCTCGTTCAACGCGCGATCGAGTTCGGCCACCTTGGGGGATTCGGGAATCGAAGAATGAACAGGACCAGCCATTTCGTCCTCGCGTACGTCGGTTGGAAGGGTGACGTGTGGAAGCTCGAAACTGAATTTTTAGGACCACAACGATCTTAAAAATAAAATTTCAGGACGAAGCATGCGCATGGAACGTGCCAGCCGCCCGGCGAGCGGCACGAATTCGATCCAACACGAAGAAAGATCAATCGAATCAGGATCTTGAGCGGCCGCTGACCGGCGATGGCGCGCAGCGGTCATCGATCGGCCGCAACGCCTGGCCATCCGGCCGCCCGATGATCGGGCGGCCGGGCAACCATAGTCACCGTTTCGTCACCCTTTGTGGTGCCGAGGCACCATCAAAGCTCATCGAGCTCGTCGTGCGCCAATTCGATCGCGGCCAGTCGCCGCCGGCCGGCGACGCCGGTCGTCTCGATGACGGTGTTGGCGATCAGGTCGCACAGCGCCATCACCGCCACGTGGTTGTCCAGCACGCCCGGCGACCCGCATTCGCACTGGATCGACCACGTCGCCGGTCGATAGTCGGGCGATCGGGCATCGCTGATATAGAGGATCCTGGCGCCGATCCGGCTGGCGGCCTCGAGAACGACCTGCATCACCTTCGTCTGGCGCCGCATGCCGAACACGATCACGCAATCGTTCGGTCTCAAGTTAGTCAGGTGCTCGGCCAGCGTCTCGCCGGCGCCGGGAATCGCGATCACCCGCGACAGCACCTGGATGATCTGCCAGCGAAGATAGACCGCGAAGCCGTGGCTGCTGCGACTGCCGAAGATCAGCACTTGCGGTGCCGCGATCAGGGCCTTGACGATCTCCGAGAGCTGCGCGTCCGACAGCCCGGCGAAGGTACGCGCGAGGTTCGCCTGTGAGTGTTCCAGATGCGTGAGAACGAGGCTGCCGGCCTTGCGGGCATCGGTGGCGGACTGGAACAACGGCGAGCCCGATTCGCGCTCCTTCCGGACGTGGCGGCGAGCGTCGTCATAGTTCTCGTATCCGAGGCGCCGGATGAAGCGGCTGACCGCCGCGTTCGAGACGCCGGCCAGATTGGCCAGCTCGCTCGCCGAATAGCTGGCCAGTTCGCCAGGAAAGTCGAGCATGAATTCCGCCAGGCGGCGCTCGGTGGCGGTCAGCTCGTCGAACTCGCGTCGAACCCGGCGAATGAAGGAATTCGATTGCGGCATGGATCAGGTGATCGAGTGATCGGCGCGAAAAGCCGGATCGAACGGACGCTAATCGAGCGGCGCCCTCGTGAGCCGGCTCATCGGTTCCCGAACGTCGAAGATTCGAATCAACAGGTCGCGCAGGTGCGGATTCGACTTCATCCGCCCGACGATCGGGCCCTGCACGTACGCATCGGCATCCTCCTTCGATTCGAAGAGATAGATGCCGCCGGAAAGCTGCTGATCGGGGTCGTCGAGCCAGACCTTCCACTTCAGCCCTTTCATGTCGATGAAAGGCTTCGCGAGTTCTTCGGTGTACCGCGCCTCCCACTCCTCTGCGGGCACGTCGGGCCGGCGATAGTTGATTTGAACAATGACCATGTTGCCTCCTGGGAGCGATGCGCCTCTGCGGGCGAGTCGAGCGCGAACGATGGGCGCGCCGAACCTCACAGCTTACAGGGCTCCGATCGGAAGAGACCCCTGCGGCGTCCGAAGCTTCACCGGTGCTCTTTATGTGGACAATGTCCATTTTTAGATCTACCATGCTCCGCAACGTCCCGGGAACGCATGCCATGAACACTTCCTATCGTTGGGTGATCGTCGCGGCCGGCGGCCTGTTGGGCTGCGTCGCCATCGGCGCGATGTTCTCGCTGCCCGTCTTCCTGCGGCCGATGGCGCAGGAGACCGGCTGGTCCGTCACCGGCATTTCGACGGCGATGACCTTCGGCTTCCTCGCGATGGGCGTCGCCAGCATGGCGTGGGGTCATCTGTCCGACCGCTTCGGGCCGCGCCCGGTGGTGCTGACCGGATCGGTCGTGCTGGCGGCGAGCCTGGCGCTCGCCAGCCGGGCGGCATCGCTGGCCGAGTTCCAGCTCCTTTTCGGGCTGCTGGTCGGCGGCGCGACGGCCGCGGTCTTCGCGCCGATGATGGCCTGCGTCACCGGCTGGTTCGACACGCAGCGCG
>JASGFT010000172.1:0-9971 GCA_047605425.1 Burkholderiaceae bacterium
CCACGATCGAACGCGGCACCGACGAAGCCGCCGGCGAGCGGCGGGCGCTCGAACGTGCGCACCCTCTGGCGCAGCCACTGCGCGAGGCTGTCCGGCGGCGCGTCGCCGGGATGGTCGGCCGGCGCGCGCAGCGAGGTCGACGCCGGCCGATCGCAGGCCGCCAGGCCCGGCAGCGCGACCGCGCCGCCGACATGGCCGAGCGAGCGCAGCCAGCGACGACGGGCGGGATCGGCGGATCCGGACGGCGGCCTCACGCGCATCGCTGCTCGGGGATCGGTCTTCGGCCCATGGTCACTCGGGCGCCACGTGGCCCCACTCGCGCTCGAAGGTCTGCACCAGAACCTGGTTGTCGAGCCGGTTGACCTCGGCGGGCACGCGCTGCATGTCGGCCGGAAACACGAACAGGCCGGGCAGCAGCTCGGGCGTGAGGAAGCGCAGACGGCCTTCGAGCGCGGCCGGAAAGCGCGCCGGCGGCCGATACGGGCGATGGCCGGCGATCAGGAAACCCCAGTCGCCGAAGCTGGGGACCAGCGCGTGATAGGGATGCACGGTCAGGCCGACGGCCTCGATCGTGCGCGCGACGGTCCAGAAGCTCTGGCGCGCGTACAGCGGCGACGTCGTCTGCACGACGACCAGGCCGCTGCCGGCCAGCCGCTGCTCGACCAGCGAATAGAACGCGGTCGTGTACAGCTTGCCCAGCGAGTAGTTGGTCGGATCCGGCAGGTCGATGACGATCACGTCGTAGCTGGCCGTATCGTCCTCGAGCCACTTGAACGCGTCTTCGTTGACCACGCGCAGCCGCGGCGAGCGCAGCGAGCCTTCGTTCAGCGCGACCAGCCGCGGATCGTCGCGGAACAGGCTGGTGACGCGCGCGTCCAGGTCGACCAGCGTCACGCGTTCGACGTCCGGATAGCGCAGGATCTCGCGCGCGGCCAGGCCGTCGCCGCCGCCGAGGACCAGCACCGAGCGAGGCGCCGGGTGCGCGCTCATCGCCGGATGCACGAGCGCCTCGTGGTAGCGATGCTCGTCGCGCGACGAGAACTGCAGGTTGCCGTTGAGGAACAGCCGGATCTGGCCGCGCGAATCGGTGATGACGATCCGCTGGTACGGCGAGGACTCGGCCAGCACGATGCGCTGGCCATAGAAGTGGTCCTCGCCCCAGCGGGTGACCAGGTCGGCGCCGATGAAGGCGATGCCGAGCACCGCCAGCACGAAGACCGACCATGCCGCGTGCGCGCGGCGCGCGGGCAGCTCGGCGCGAAACACCCATAGCGCCCACAGCGCGACGGCGGCGTTCATCAGCCCGAACAGCAGGCCGGTGCGGATCATGCCGAGCCGCGGCGCGAGCACCAGCGGAAACGCCAGCGACACCGCCAGCGCCCCCAGGTAGTCGAAGGTCAGCACCTGCGAGACGAGGTCCTTGAGCGCGTAGCCGCGCTTCATGATCCGCATCACCAGCGGGATCTCGAGCCCGACCAGCGTGCCGATGACGATGACCAGGCCGTACAGCAGCAGACGGAACGGCGCGGGCGCCCACGCGTGCAGCAGGAACAGCGCGGCCGGCATCAGGCCGCCGACCAGGCCGACCAGCAGCTCGATGCGCAGGAAGTGCGCGGGCAACTGGCTGTCCAGGTAGCGCGACAGGTACGAACCGATGCCCATCGCGAACAGGTAGGCGCCGATCACCGTCGAGAACTGCAGCACCGAATCGCCGAGCAGGTACGAGGCCAGCGCGCCGGCGATCAGCTCGTACACGAGGCCGCAGGCCGCGACGACGAAGACCGACACCAGCAGCGCGAATTCGGCCGGCGCGCCGATGCCGGGCGGGGCCGCCGCCGGCGCGGCACCGGATTCGCCGGGCGGGCGATCGCTCATCGACATGGCCGGGTCTTCGCGCAATGGCTCATCGCGTCGCTCACGGCGTCACTCATCGCGTCATTTGTGCGAGCCGGAGAAGCCGCCGCCGCTGCTGCGCCCGTACCAGCCGCCGCCCGATCCGCCGCCGCCGTCGCGCGCGAAGATCAGCGCGAGCACGAGGATCACGGCGACGATGACGACCAGCCAGACGATCGCCCGGCTGCCCGAGGTCGGCGAGCCGCCACCGGCGATCCGCGCTCCGCCGGCCCCGGCCCCGGCACTCGCACCCGCACTCGCACTCGCACTCGCACTCGCACCCGCACCCGCGCCCGCGCCCAGGCCGCGAGGCATGTCGTTCGGATCATAGGCGGGCGCGTCGATGCGCCCGCCGGCAACGGTGGCGGCGGCCGCTGCGCCGGCTGCCGCGCCGGCCGCTGCCGCTTCGATCGGCACGCCGGCGGCGCTGCCGCGGGCCAGCGCCGGCAGCCCGAACGCCCGCGCGATCCCGGCGCCGTCGACGCGCCGGCCATGCGACCAGACGACCTCGGCCTGGCCGATGCCGTCGGCGGGCCCGTCGCCGATCGATGCCTGTTCGCGGCTGAGCACGCGATCGCCGCTGACGTAGTCGACGTTGCGCGTGCGCTGGTCGCGCCGCACCCGCCAATAGAACTCGCCCTCGACGTAGTCGACGCGCGCCTCGTAGCGCGAGTCGGCGCGGAACGTGCGGCCGTCGTACTGGACGAGGCGATCGCCGACGCGCTGCGGCGCGCCCTGGACCGTGCGCACGAAGCTGACGCCGTCATCGGCGACGACGATGAACGCGAAGCCTTCGCGGCGGTGGTACAGCAGCACTTCGCTCCACGCGAAGTCGTAGCCGTCCTCGGCGTGGCCCGATCGCCGCGCGAAGCCGACCGCCTGCCAATCGACGTCGAACAAGCGGCCGCTGCCGCCCGCGGCAGCGGCGACACGAACCGGCGCTGCTGGCGGTAGTGCTGCAGTGCGGCGCCCTGCCCGGTCGACACGTCGATGACCGCCGAGCAGGACGGGCAGACGATGCTGCGCGTGTCGGCCAGCGCGACCGTGACCGGAGCGCCGCAAGACGGGCACGAAAAACCCCGCGCCTGCAACTCGCGCACCGACTCGTCGCCGGCCGGGCCCCGCATGGCGAGCGCGTCGAGCGCGACCGCGGTGCCGATCGTCAACGCCGGCGCGGCCGGGTCCGCGTAGTCGATCGACGCGATCCAGCCGTCGGCCGAACGCGCTTCGACGATCCAGTGGCCGGGCGGCGCGGCCGGACGCGCAGGTCCGGGCACAGGTCCAGGTCCGGGCGCGGATCCGAGCCCAACCCCGTCGTCGGCGGCGCGCGAGGACGGATCCGCCCCGCCCTCGCCGCCCTCACTGCCGGCGCGCTCGGCGCTCGCCGTCAACGCGTCGGCGACCCGCCGCGCCGAGCCCGGCAGCTCGCCGGCGGCCGCGTGCACGACGACGCGTACGATGCTGGCGATCTCATAGCGCCTGTCGCCCAGCACCAGCAGCCGCCCGACGGCGAGACTGGCGTCGGACAGGCGGGCCGCGGGCGGGACGTCGGCCGCCGCCTGCCCGCCGACGTCGCGGCTCAGCGCATGGCGGCCATTGTCCTCGGACAGCCACAGCGTGCTGCCGTCGTCGAACAGCAGCGACCATTCGCTCCACAGGCCTTCGGCATAGCGGTACTGCAGCCTGCCGGCGACGACGAAGGCCACGCCGGGCGGCAGGCCGAGCCGTTGCGCGAGCGACTCTGGCAGCAGACCGCTCGCGCCGATCGCGATCGGCGAGTGATCGTCGAACAGCTCGGCGACGCGGCCGATGCGGCGCAGCGTCGGGCCATCGCGCAGCAGCGTGCTGCCGCAATAGCTGCAGACCGCCATCGCCGAGCCGGCCGAGCGGAATTCGACCGGCGCCCCGCAGTGGGGGCACGCCGCGCGGTACTGGCGCTGCGAGCTCATCGGACGGACTTGGTCATCGGGACGGGCATCATAGCGCGCTACACTGCGCAGCCATGGACCCCGACCGCGCATCCCGCCGCGCCACCGCGCGCGGCCCGGTTTCGGACCGCATGGCGGTCGTCGACATGCCGATCATCCCGACCATCGCCGCGCTGGTGCGCGAGGTGCCGGGGACGATCTCGCTGGGCCAGGGCGTCGTCCACTACCCGCCGCCCGCGTCCGCGCTGCGGGCGGTCGGCGCGCTGGCCGACGATCCGCTGCTGCATCGCTATCAGTCGGTGTTCGGCTGCGCGCCGCTGCTCGAAGCGCTGATCGACAAGCTGGCGGCCGAGAACGGCATCGTCGCGGCGCCGGGCGGCAGCGGCATCGCGCCGGGCGGCAGCGCGGTCATGGTGACGGCCGGCAGCAATTCGGCGCTGTTGGCGGCGATCATGGCGGTCGGCGATCCGGGCGACGAGTTCATCCTGCCGACGCCGTACTTCTTCAATCACGAGATGGCCGTGCGAATGTGCAACGGCACGCCGGTGCCGGTGCCGACCCGCGCCGACTGGCAACTGGACCTGGCGGCGATCGAGGCGGCGATCACGCCGCGCACGCGGGCGATCATCACGGTGTCGCCGAACAATCCGACCGGCGCGGTCTACGCGCCCGAGGACCTGGCGGCGGTCAACGCGCTGTGCGGCGCGCGCGGGCTGTACCACTTCAGCGACGAGGCCTACGAGTATTTCGTCTACGGCGGCGCGCGGCATTTCTCGCCGGGCTCGCTGCCGGGCGCGGCCGCGCACACGCTGTCGTTCTACACGTTCTCGAAGGCCTTCGGCATGGCGAGCTGGCGGGTCGGCTACGTCGTCTATCCGGCGGCGCTCGGCGATGCGCTGAGCAAGGTGCAGGACACCAACCTGATCTGCGCGCCGGTGGCCTCGCAGTACGCGGCGCTGGCGGCGATGCGGCAGGGACGCGACTGGCTCGCGCCACGGCTGGCGAGCCTGGCGGCCGTGCGCGAGCAGGTGCTCGACGAGTTGCGCGCGCTGGACGGGCTCGCGCGGGTGCCGCGCACCGAAGGCGGCTTCTATCTGATGGTCGAGTTGCCGGGCCTGGGCGACGCCGATCCGATGGCCTTCAACGAAGCGATGGTCCGCCAGCACCAAGTGGCGACCATCCCGGGCTTCGCGTTCGGGCTCAGCGACGCGCGCTCGGCGAACTACCAGCGGCTTTCTTACGGGGCGCTGGACGCTGCATCGGTTCGGCAAGGGGTCGAGCGCTTCGTGCGCGCGGTGCGGCACTGGTACCGCCGCGCTTGACCGCCTGCGCCGCGCCGGCGCCCGCCGTGGCCAGCGTCTTGACCAGCTCGACGAACTGACGGCCGGCCGACGGCAGGTCGCCTTCGTTGACCAGTTCGAGCGCGTCGACGCCCTGCGGCAGCACCCAGTCGCTGCCGCGCGCCAGCCGGTTCTCGATCGTGCTGTCCGGCACGCGCAGGCAGCTCTTCAGGCGCGCGCGGCGGATCTCCTCGGACGCCTTGACGTGCACGACCGTCATGTCAGGGAACTGCTCGAGCGCCTGCGGCAGGTTCAGCCGCGAACCGACGACGATGACGACCGCGCCCTGCGCGAGCCAGTCGACGATCTCGCGGTCGATGCCGAACTGCTCGCCGTGCGCGGACCAGTTCATCACGAACTCGCCCTCTTCGCGCAGCAGGTCGAACTGGAAAGGCGATACCGCCAGGTGCTGCTCGGCCCCGGCCGTCATCGGCCGGGTGATGACGCGCCGGGCGAAGCGCACGTCCAACTCGTCGGGCAATTGCCGCCGGACGAAGTTGATCAGGGAGTCCTTGCCGGAACCGGACGGACCGACGACGAAGACGAGATGACCGCTCATGAAGGGAGCTCAGCGATGGGGTTGATGGAGACGACAGCCGCGCGAGATCTGAGCACCGAGGTTGGCCCTGGCGTCGCCGCGAGGCGACCGCGAGCCGATGAAAGGCTCGATCTCGAATTCGAATGGAGACACGGTGCTAACCGCGAAAAGACACACGTGGGATACGTGCCGGGAAAGTCTACCGCCGCGCCGTGAGGACAGGCAGCAAGCTCGCGCCGTTCGTTGTTTTCGCCACAACAACGGCGCGAAAGCGCGCGGGATCACATGTCGCGGGCACCGACAATATAGTTTTTTGCTAATGTAAAAATTACAACAATCAATTTTATTTATATTCGCCGCGCCTCTACGCTGACGACTCTTCCCCGCTTGGTCTCGTCAAAGGATTTCGCATGCACTCAGCCACTCCCCCCACCGCTCCGATGACCACCGCCGCCGGCGCCGTCGTCGCCGAGAACCAGAACAGCCTGACCGCCGGCGAACGCGGGCCGGTGCTGCTGCAGGACTTCTGGCTGATCGAGAAGCTCGCCCACTTCGACCGCGAGCGGATCCCCGAACGCGTCGTCCACGCCAAGGGCTCGGGCGCCTACGGAAGCTTTCGCGTCACCCACGACATCAGCCGCTACTCGAAGGCGAGCGTGTTCGCCGGGATCGGCAAGGAAACGCCGGTGTTCCTGCGCTTCTCGACGGTGGCCGGGGAACGCGGCGCGGCCGACGCCGAGCGAGACGTGCGCGGCTTCGCGATCAAGTTCTACACCGACGAGGGCAACTGGGACCTGGTCGGCAACAACACGCCGGTGTTCTTCGTGCGCGATCCGCTGAAGTTCCCGGACTTCATCCATACGCAAAAGCGCGACCCGCGGACCAACCTGCGCAACCCGACCGCGGCCTGGGATTTCTGGACCCGCCACCCCGAGGCGCTGCACCAGGTGACGATCCTGATGAGCGACCGCGGCATCCCGCGCAACTATCGCCAGATGCACGGCTTCGGCTCGCACACGTACTCGTTCATCAACGCGGCGGGCGAACGCTTCTGGGTGAAGTTCCACTTCAAGTCGCGCCAGGGCCTCGCGCACTACACGGACGCCGAGGCCGCCGACGTCGTCGGCGGCGACCGCGAATCGGCGCAGCGCGACCTGTTCGAGCACATCGCCGCCGGCGACTTCCCGAGTTGGAACGTGCGCGTGCAGATCATGCCCGAAGCCGACGCCGCCACGTACCGGATCAACCCGTTCGACCTGACCAAGGTCTGGCCGCACGCCGACTATCCGCTGATCGACGTCGGCGTGCTGGAGCTGAACCGCAATCCGGACAACTACTTCGCCGAGGTCGAGCAGGCGGCGTTCACGCCGGCCAACATCGTGCCCGGCATCGGTTTCTCGCCGGACCGGATGCTGCAGGGGCGGCTGTTCTCGTACGGCGACACGCACCGCTACCGGCTCGGCGTCAACCATCACCAGATCCCGGTCAACGCGCCGCGCTGCCCGTTCCACAACCCGTACCACCGCGACGGCGCGGCGCGGGTCGACGGCAACCTGGGCGGCCGCATCAACTACGAGCCGAACCGCGAAGGCGCGTTCGCGACGCGGCCCGATCTGCGCGAACCGGCGCTGGCGATCGGCGCGTTCGCCGACCACTACGACCACCGCGTCGACACCGACTACTACAGCCAGGCCGGCGCGCTGTTCCGGCTGTTCGACGACGCGCAGCGCGAGCGGCTGTTCGGCAACATCGCCCGCCACATCCGGCCGGTGCCACGCGAGATCATCGACCAGGCGATCGCGCACTTCACGAAGGCCGACCCCGCGTACGGCGCCGGTGTGGCCCGGGCGATCGCGGCGCTCGGTTGAACGACCGGCGGGCGCCGATCCCGGTCGCGTTGTAGGACACCCCCGACAGGGCGTCCCGCCAGGTTCCGATATCCGCGCGCCGGCCGCGCGCGGATACTCGGGCCATCATGCAACTCCCCCGCATCATCCCGATCCGGCAGCCCGCGGATGCCATGACCATGCTCACCATCTACGTGGTCGAAGACAGCCCGGTCATTCGCGAAAACCTGATCGCCACGCTCGAGGAGACGGTACCGGTCCGCGTGATCGGCACGGCCGACGACGAGGACGGCGCCGTCTCCTGGCTGCGATCCGCCGGCAACGATCCGGACCTGCTGATCATCGACATCTTCCTGCGAGGCGGCTCCGGGCTCGGCGTGCTGGCGGCGGCGCGCGCGGCCGGCAAGACCGGCAAGTTCGTCGTGTTCAGCAACTACGCGACGCCGGACATGCGGCGCAAGTGCCTGGAGCTGGGCGCGACGCGCGTGTTCGACAAGTCCGACGAGATCGACGCGCTGATCGACTTCTGCTCGGCGCTGGCCGATCCCTAGCCCCTCGACTCGGCGGCCCACCCGGGGAACGGATGCGACGACCGGGCGGAATCGATCGGCGCCGCGTCCCTAATGAATGAGCCCCTGCTTGAGCGCGTAATAAGTCAGGTCGCTGTTCGATGACAGGTGCATCTTTTCGAGGATGCGCGTGCGATAAGTGCTGACGGTCTTGACGCTCAGCGACAAGGCCTGCGCCATGTGCCCGACCGTCTCGCCCTGCGCCAGGCGCAGGAATACCTGGAACTCGCGCTCGGACAGCAGTTCGTGCGGCGCGCGATCGCCGTGCCCACCCAGGCTCTCGGCGAGCAGCTCGGCGACGGTGGCCGTGATGTAGCGGCGCCCGCGGCTGACCGTGCGGATCGCCTTGACCAGTTCGTCGGGCTCGCATTCCTTGTTCAGGTAGCCGCTGGCGCCCTGGCGCAGCAGCGTCGTCGCGAAGTGCTGTTCCGGAAAGCCGCTGAGGATCAGCACCGGCAGATCGGGCGCGCGGGCGCGAATCGCGGCCAGCGCGTCGATGCCGCTCTGGCCCGGCATCGCCAGGTCCATCACCAGGACGTCGAGGTCGCCACGCCCGATCATCCGCAGCGCTTCGGCGCCGTTGGCCGCCTCGCCGGTGACGCGTAGATCGAGGTGCTCGGCCAGGAACTGCCTGAGGCCCCTGCGCACGATCGCATGGTCGTCGACTATGCCGACTCTGATCATCGAATGGCTCCTGAAACGTCGCGCCGCCGTTCGCGCGGTGCCGCGACCACGCGGACGGCGCGTGGCATCGCGATGCAGGCGGCCCGTTCCTTGCGTCGCCGGCAGGCGGACCGGCTTTCGCCGTCGCGCGCCCGGCCTCCAGCCAAGACGGCTCGCCGACGCGATCCCGCCTCGCCCGACACGCGGTCGTCAGCCGATGACCGTCCCCGCTACCAATCGATGGTGTGAAAAGACCGGTAGCATCGGCATCATCACCGATCCCGACCCCCGACGCCCCATGAAGATCCCCGAACCGGCACTGGAGCCGATGACGACCATCGAGCCCAGCAAATCGAGCCAGTGGTACAAGGATGCCATCATCTACCAACTGCACATCAAGTCGTTCTTCGATGCCAACGGTGACGGCATCGGCGACTTCGATGGGCTGATCGCCAAGCTCGACTACATCGTCGAGCTGGGCTGCGACACGGTCTGGCTGCTGCCGTTCTACCCATCGCCGCGCCGCGACGACGGCTACGACATCGCCAGCTACCGCGGCGTGCATCCGGACTACGGGCAACTGGCCGACGCGCGCCGTTTCGTGCATGAAGCGCACCGCCGCGGGCTGCGGGTGATCACCGAGCTCGTCATCAACCACACGTCGGACCAGCATCCGTGGTTCCAGCGCGCGCGCCACGCCAAGCCCGGATCGAGCGCACGCAACTACTACGTGTGGTCGGACACGAACCAGCGCTACGCGGGCACGCGGATCATCTTCTGCGACACCGAGACGTCGAACTGGACCTGGGATCCGGCGGCCGGCGCCTATTTCTGGCACCGCTTCTATTCGCACCAGCCGGACCTGAACTTCGACCACCCGGCGGTGCTGCGCGAAGTGCTGGCGGTGATGAGGTTCTGGCTCGACATGGGCGTCGACGGCCTGCGGCTCGACGCGGTGCCCTACCTGATCGAGCGCGAAGGCACGACCAACGAGAACCTGCCCGAGACGCACGCGATCCTGAAGCGGATCCGCGCCGCGCTGGACGCCAGCTATCCGGGCCGGATGCTGCTGGCCGAGGCCAACATGTGGCCCGAGCAGGTGCTGCCGTACTTCGGCGACGATCCGCACGGACGGGGCAACGAATGCCACATGGCGTTCCACTTTCCGCTGATGCCGCGCATGTACATGGCGA
>JASGFT010000173.1:0-9867 GCA_047605425.1 Burkholderiaceae bacterium
GCACCAACGGCGACTGGGGCGACTGCCTGCTGATGCTCGACCACGACTTCGGCGTGCTGCTCGACGAACTGGACCGGTTGGGCATCGCCGACGACACGATCGTGATCCTGTGCGGCGACAACGGCGCCGAGGACCACCTGGCGGGCCGCGGCACCGGCGGTTTCTTCGACGGCTCTTACTTCAGCTCGGCCGAAGGCGGCATCCGCACGCCGATGCTGGCGCGCTGGCCCGGCCGCATCCCGGCCGGCGTCGAGAGCAACGAGATGGTCCACGTGACCGACATGTTCACGACGCTGCTGAGCTTCGCCGGCTGCGAGAAGCCGGCCGACCGCCAGATCGACGGCGTCGACCAGTCGGCGTTCTTCCTGGGCGAGAAGGAGACCTCGGACCGCGAGGCCTGCATGGTGTGGCTGAAGGACGAACTGCACGCGGTCAAGTGGAAGGACTTCAAGATCAACTTCAAGCGCCAGCAGCACTTCCACGATCCCGAGCTGCCGCTGGGCTTCGCGCGGATCACGCACCTGCAGGAGGACCCCAAGGAGCGCGAGGCGGTCAACCAGCGCTACGTGCGGTGGTGGGTCATGCAGCACGCGCACCGCATCGTTCGCGAGTTCGAGGCGACCGTCAAGCGCGAGGAGCTGATTCCGCCGGGCTCGCCGCTGGACTTCGTGCCCAAGCGCGCCGAAGCCGCCTGACGGAGCGAAGCGATGCAGCCGTCGACCGCGGGGGGCGGTGCGCCCCCGATCAAGGCCTGTTGCGCCCGGCGCGCGGCGGCGGCTGCCGCCGCCGCCTCCGCCGCTGCTGCTGCCTCCGCCGCCGGCCAGTCCGGCGGGGCGCCCGCCGTCGGCGGCGCGCCGACCGCCGGCATGGTCCGGATCGCGCCGGGCCGTTTCCTGATGGGATCGGATCGCCATTACCGCGAGGAGCGGCCCGCGCGGCCGATGCAGGTCGGCGGCTTCTGGATCGATCCGACGCCGGTGACCAATGCCGAGTTCGCGCGATTCGTCGACGCGACCGGCTACCGGACGCTGTCCGAGCGGGCGCCGGATCCGGCGCTGTATCCGGACGCGGATCCGGCGCTGCTGCGGCCGGGCTCGCCGGTCTTCACGCCGCCGCCGGGCCGCGTCGGGCTGCGCGATGCGCGCAACTGGTGGACCTACGTGATCGGCGCCGACTGGCGCCATCCGTACGGGCCGGACAGCTCGATCGCCGACTTGATGGACCACCCGGTCGTGCACGTCGCTTATGCCGATGCGCTCGCTTATGCCGAGTGGGCCGGCAAGAGCCTGCCCACCGAGGCCGAATGGGAGTACGCGGCGCGCGGCGGGCTCGACGGCGCGGTCTTTCCGTGGGGCGACGAGATGTGCCCCGGCGGCAAGGCGATGGCCAACACCTGGCAGGGCGAGTTTCCGTGGCGGAACACGCTCGACGACGGCTTCGAGCGGACCTCGCCGGTACGGACCTATCCGCCCAACGGCTATGGCCTGTACGACGTCGTCGGAAACGTCTGGGAGTGGACGCGCACGCGCTGGGGGCAGACGCCCGGCGAGGCCGACGCCAAGGCCTGCTGCGCGCCCGCCGATCCGGCCGATCCCGGCATCCGGCACGTCGTCAAGGGCGGCTCGCACCTGTGCGCGCCCAACTACTGCCTGCGCTACCGGCCCGCCGCGCGCCAGGGCCAGAGCCTGGATTCGGCGACCAGCCACATCGGCTTTCGCTGCATCGTGCGCGCCTGATATCTCGACCTGCGGATGACTCGCATCATGAACGTTCTCGCCTCTTCCTCCTCCGCTTCCGAACCCGCCGCGAGCGGCGCGGCCGATCGTGATCCGCCGTCGTCATCGCCGTCGCCGGCCGGCGACGGTGACCACTGGCTGGCCGCGCTGCGCTCGCCGCGCGTGCTGACGCGCGAGATCCTGGCCGGCGTGATCACGTCGCTGGCGCTGATTCCGGAGGTGATCTCGTTCTCGGTGATCTCCGGCGTCGACCCGAAGTCGGCGCTGTTCGCGTCGGTCGTGCTCGGCCTGGCGATGTCGGTGCTCGGCGGACGCTCGGCGATGGTCACGGCCGCCGCCGGCTCGGTCGCGCTGGTCGTCGCGCCGATGGTGCGCGAGCACGGCGTCGGCTACATCCTGCCCTGCGTGCTGCTGGCCGGCGTCGTGCAGATCGTGTTCGGCCTGGCCGGCCTGGCCAAGGTCATGCGCTACGTGCCGCGTTCGGTGATGCTGGGCTTCGTCAACGCGCTGGGCATCCTGATCTTCTTCGCGCAGGTGCCGCACGTCGTCGACAAGCCGGCCGTCGTCTATGGCCTGTTCGCCGTCACCGTGCTGATCGTCCAGTTCCTGCCGCGGCTGACCCGGGTCGTGCCGTCGCCGCTGGTGGCGATCGTCGTTGTCACCGCGATCGTCATGGGCTTCGGCCTGAACGTGCCGAACGTCGGCGGCGAGGGATCGATGGCGCCGGGGCTGCCGTCGCCGACCGCCTGGCTCGTGCCGTTCGACTGGCAGACGCTGCGCATCGTCTGGCCGACCGCGCTGAGCGTGGCCTTCGTCGGCCTGCTCGAATCGCTGTTGACGGCCAAGCTCGTCGACGACATCACCGACACGCGCTCGAACAAGTCGCGCGAATCGTGGGCGCTGGGCGTCGCCAACCTGTGCGCCGGCTGCTACGGCGGCATCGCCGGTTGCGCGATGATCGGCCAGACGATCGTCAACGTCGAGCTGGGCCGGGCGCGCACGCGGATCTCGACGGTCGCGGCGGCGCTGGTGCTGCTGCTGCTGGTCACCGGGCTGAGCGCGCTGATGGCGCGGATCCCGATGGTGGCGCTGGCCGCCGTGATGATGATCGTCGCGCTCAAGACGCTGAACTGGCACAGCCTGAGCCCGGCCACGCTCGGGCGCATGCCGTATCCGGAGACGGCCGTCATGCTGCTGACCGTGGCGATCACCGTCGGCACCGGCAACCTGGCGCTGGGCGTCGCCGGCGGCGTGCTGCTGGCGATGATGCTGTTCGCGCGGCGGGTGGCCAGCGTGATCGGCGCCGAGCGCTCGATCAGCGCCGACGGCGCCGTCGCGCACTACCGGATCGAGGGGCCGCTGTTCTTCGGCAGCAGCAACGATCTGTTCGAGCGCTTCGCTTATGGCAGCGATCCGCGCAAGGTCGTCGTCGACTTCTCGCGCTCGCAGATCTGGGACGCATCGACGGTCGCCGCGCTCGACGCGATCGAGACCAAGTACCGCCACCATGGCATCGACGTGAGCTTCGTCGGCCTGGATCCGCGCAGCCAGGCATTCCACCGGCGGCTCAGCGGCCACCTGCGCTGAAGTCCGGCGGCGCTGAGGCCGGCGGCGGCGTCTGCCGCGCGGCAGCCCGGTACGGCGCGCTGCGCCGTTGGGGACGGACGGTGGAAGGCGTAGGGCGTAGGGCGAGGTGAGGACGGTGGCTTCTGCGCCGCCGCACCGCTGAAAGTCGGGTGCCCGCCACGAAGCATGGCATCCGTTCCATTCCTTAGCGAATCGTTTCCTGTCGTATTGTTTTCGGACCCCGTCCGCGCCGGGCTTCGGGTTACAGTTCAGCGCACGAAACTGACAAATCCAACGACAAACCGGGAGACGCTGTGAACCTTCGCCCCCTTGCGGCGGCGGCACTTGCTGCCTGCGCCAGCCCAGCCCTGGCGCTGAACATCCTCATTTCCAATGACGACGGCATGTCCAGCAACGTCAAGGCGCTGTACGAAGCGCTGAAGGCCGCCGGTCACGACGTGCTGGTCTCGGTACCTTGCAGCGGACAGAGCGGCCGCGGCGCGGGGATCGTGATGTACAGCACCGACGTCATCAACCCCGACAATGACCGGGCCCAGATCGAGCAGTGGGGCGGATGCCGCAACGGCGCCGCGCCGATCGGCGCGCCATCGGTCGGCCCGTTCACGAAGGACGGCTTCACGAACGGTGACTACAACTACGTGCACGGCACGCCGGTGTCGGCCACGTTGTACGGCCTGGACGTGCTGGCGCAGGGCCGCTGGGGCAAGCCGCCCGATCTGGTGCTGTCGGGCCCGAACGAGGGCGGCAACATCGGCAAGATCGTCAACAGCTCGGGCACGGTCGGCAACGTCCAGGCGGCGGGCGCGCGCGGCATTCCGGCGATCGCGGTCAGCGCGGGCACCGACACCACCGACAATACCGCGCTGGCCAGCCCCTATTCGGCGGTCGTCGCGCAGATGACGGTCAAGCTGGTCGACGCATTGCGGGCCAAGGCCGGCGACGGCCCGCTGCTGCCGCCCGGGCTGTCGCTGAACGTCAACTTCCCGGATGCGCCGACGACGGACCTGCCGTTCGTCTTCTCGCGCTTCGGCACTTATGAAGCCTATACGCTGACGTTCCGGAACACCGTGCCTTATGGCGTCGTGCTGGGCTACAATCCGGTCGCGCCCACCGCCGACCAGGCCGAGGACGAGTCGGTCGTCTACAAGACCAAGGTGTCGGTGACCGCGATGCAGGTGGGCTTCGAGAGCCGGGTGGCTGGCCAGGAGTGGATGCGCCTGCGGCTGCGCGATCTGCTCGCGCAGTGAGGAGGCATTCGATGCAACGGATGCATGGATGGTTGGCGGGGCTTTCGGCCGCGCTGGCGCTGAGCGCCTGCGGCGGCGGTCATCACGATGACTCGGCGGCGGTCGCGGTCGACGATCTCGCCGAAGGCAGCTACGTGGTCTCGGTCGGCGATGAATCCTCGCCGACGGTCGGCAAGTACTATGCGGCCGCCGACGGCTCGCGCCTGCTGGTGCTGGCCGACGGCGACGACCGCGCCACGCAGATCTACCGGCGCGCGGCCGGCGACGATTCCTGGCAGGCCGTGCCGGCGCCGGGCGCCGTCAAGACGGTGACGCTGCTGCGCAGCAGCCCGCTGCCGAAGCCGGCGGCGATCGACGCGGCGTCGCTGGCCGGCGGCTACGTCACGCGGCTGGCCGGCGGCGAGATCGCGCGCTTTTCGATCCGCGCCGACGGCAGCATCGTCGCCGGCGATTCGGCCTGCCGGCTCAGCGGCCAACTGAACCCCAGCCCGTTGCCGGGCGCGCTGCGGACTGTCCTCGCGGCGGCGGGTTGCGGCGGCCTGCCCGCTTCCAGCCGCGGCACGCTGGTGTCCGACGGCGATTACCAGCCGGCGCGCTTCCGGCTGATCGCAGACGACGACCGTACGCCGCTGGAGATCTGGGGATACGCCGAATAGCCGATCGGCGTCGAGGGGCCGGGGCCGATCCCGTGCGCGCGTACCTCGACGTCGACGCGATCATCGCCGCGGCCAGGTCGACCGGCTGCGATGCCGTGCACCCGGGTTATGGCTTCCTGCCTGAGAACGCCGCTTTCGCGCTGGGCTGCGCGACCGAAGGTCTGCGCTTCGCCGGACCCGATCCCGACGCGCTGGCGATGCTCGGCGACAAGGTGCGCGCCCGCGCGTTCGCGCGATCGCTGCGGGCCGAAGCGATCCGGCGCGAGAACATCCGGCTCGATTGATCGGGGGCGGGCGCTGCGCGACGGGTTCATTGGATCGAAGTTCGGCCTGGCGCCGATCCGCCCGTTTCGGTCCGCCGCTCATTCCAAGGTAGGATCGAGGCCATTTCCCCTCTTTCCCCTTTTTCCATGCAAGGAGACCCAAGGAATGAAGATTGACAAGAGCATCAGCGCGGTCGTCACCGGCGGCGCGTCGGGTTTGGGCCAGGCTTCGGCCGAAGCGCTGGCCGCGCAAGGCGCCAAGGTCGCGATCTTCGATGTCAACGAAGAAAAGGGCCAGGAAGTCGCCAGCAAGATCGGCGGCATTTTCTGCAAGGTCGACATCAACAGTGAAGAGGCGGTCGTCGCCGGCTACAAGAAAGCGCGCGAAGCGCACGGCCAGGAGCGCGTGCTTGTGCATTGCGCGATGACCTCGCGCCGCGGCAAGACGCTGGCCTTCGACAAGGCGGCCAACAAGCTCAAGCGGCTGTCGACCGAGGACTACGAGGCCGGCGTGCAGGGCACGCTGGTCGCCAGCTTCCGGCTGGCCGCGCACGCGGCCGAAGGCATGGCGACGCTCGAGCCGCTCGAGGACGGCGAACGGGGCTGCATCATCCTGACCGCGTCGGTCGCCGCGCAGGACGGGCAGATCGGCCAGGTGATCTATGGTTCGGCCAAGGCCGGCGTCAACGGGCTGGTGCTGCCGATGGCGCGCGACCTGTCCGATCTGGGCATCCGCGTCAATTCGATCATGCCGGGCATCTTCGCGACGCCGCTGATGCTGGGCGCGACGCCGCAGGTGCTGAACAGCCTGAGCGCATCGGTGCCGTTCCCCAAGCGTCTGGGCAAGCCCGAGGAGTTCGGCAGCCTGGCGCTGGAGATCGCGCGCAACACGTACTTCAACGCCCAGTGCGTGCGGTTGGACGGCGCGATCCGGATGGCGCCGCGCTAAGCGCGCCTTATGCCGGCCCGTCGACGATTCGTGGGCCGGCATCGAGGCGCCGGCCGCTCACCGGTCCCTAGGACTCGCTGTGAGGCCATGATCGTCGTGTTCGGCCGAATCCGTTGCCGCATCGCCGGCCGCCGCGCCGCCTACCGCGCCCGCGCCGACTTTTCCCCGTCGGCCTGTCGGAGAATGCCGGGTCGGGCAGGCCTTAGATGCCCCAGGTGATGTCCTTGCCCGCCGCGCCAGCGCGCTTGAGCATCTCGATCATCGGGAACGCGCGCTGCGCGAGCCCGATCGGCGGCTCGTCGTCCCGATCGTTGCCGTCGGCGGACACCGGCCCGCGCGGCGTGCCGACGCTGGCCGGCCCTGCGCTCTTCTCACGCGCGACGGCCTGTTCGAGCGCTTCGATCGCGCCCGGGATCTGCGCGGCGGTGATGATGCCGGTCGGCCCCGGCGACTTGCCGATGATGCCGAGCAGGCGCTCGGCGACGTCCTGCGTCATCACGAGATTGCCGGTGGCGCGGGACTTGAATTCGTAGATCATGACGGACTCCGCTGGGATGCCAAGCGTGGGACGGATTATGCTCTGATCCTTTGGTCGCGTGACGGCAACGATGGATCGATTCGGACATGGGTGGGTCAGCCGCGCGCTGGCTTTCTTGCTGGTGCTGGCGGCGTGTACGCCGACGTTCAACTGGCGCGAGGTGCAGGCCGGCGACGACGGCTACCGCGTGATGCTGCCGGCCAAGCCATCGCACCTGCAGCGCCGGATCAATCTGGACGGGCTCGAGGTCGAGATGTCGATGCGGGCCGCCGAGGTCGAGGGCATGTCGTTCGCCGTCGGGGCGATCCGGCTGCCGATGGGCACGCTCGGGGTGGCGCCGGCGCGCGGCGCAGCGGGCGGGCATTCTTCTGACGAACTGGCCGCGAGCCTGCGCGGGCGCGCGCTGGCGGCGATGCGCGCGCAAATGGTCCGCAACCTGCGCGCCACCGAGCGGGCGGCCGAACCGATCGAATGGCTGCTCGTCGACGGCGCGGGGCAGCTACGCGGCCGGGTCGACGGTTGGCAGGTCGAGGCGAGCGGGCCGGGCCCCGGGGGCAAGGAGGCCGGCGCATCGGCCGACGGCAAGGCGATCGAGATGATCGCGCGCTTCGCCGGCCACGGCGACCGCGTCTGGCAGGCGGTCGTCATCGGGCCGTCGATCGATCGCGAGCAGGCGAAGATCTTCGTCGAGTCGCTGCGGCTGATCGACGGCGATTAGCGCCTGTTCATTCGAAGGCCGGACAGGCCCTGGGACTCGCCCCGGGCCGGCCCGGACCGAGATCCGGGGGGCGGCCGCCGAGGATCAGCGCAGATCGCGGTCGAACTCCAGCACCCGATCGACCTGCGGGAACGGCTCGGCCTTGTACAGGCCGTTGGCGAGGTTGTGCGGATCGCGGGTCGCTTCGAGGAAGTCGAGCACCGGTGCGACGCAGCAGTCGGATTGCTGCGCGAGCGCGCCCCACTCGTCGCGGGTCTTCGTCAGGAACGCCTTCTGGAACGTCGCCGCGGTCTCGGCCCAGGTGTCGCGCACCATCTGCTTGGCCGGATCGATCTGGCCCTGCGTGCCGGTCAGCTTGATCATCTCGAGGTAGAACTTCGCCTCGATCGCGCCGGCCGACACGAACTTGTCGTCCTTCGTCTTGTAGACGCGGTAGAACGGCGGCGCGCCGTCGAGCAGGTTGGCCTCGCGGCCGATCTGCCAGGCGCCGCTGGCCAGCATGCCGAAGAACATCGGCGACAGCCCGACGGTGCCGGCGAGGATGCTGGTCTCGACGGTGCCGCCCTTGCCGGAGATCGAGCGCTGGACCAGCCGGGACAGCACGCCGACCAGCAGGTGCATCGCGCCGCCGCCGAAGTCGGCGACGACGTTCAGCGGCGGAATCGGGCGCTCGGCAGGGCCGATCGCGTTGAGCAGGCCGGTCAGTCCCAGGTAATTGATGTCGTGCCCGGCGCGGTCGGCCAGCGCGCCGTTCAGGCCCCAGCCGGACAGGCGGCCGACGACCAGTTTCGGGTGCTTTTCGAGCAGCGCCTTGGGCGCCAGGCCCAGGCGCTCGAGCACGCCCGGGCGGAAGCCTTCGAGCATCACGTCGGCGCTGGCCAGCAGCTTGTCCAGCGCGGCCATGCCGTCGGCCGATTTCAGGTCGAGCATCTCGACCTGCTTGCCGGCGTTGAGCACGTCGTATTCGGTCTTGCCGCCCACGCCGAGGCCCGGGTCCTTCGGCGGCGAGACGCGATGGATCGTCGCGCCCAGCCGGCGCAGCAACTGGCCGGCGAACGGGACCGGGCCGATCGCGTGCAATTCGACGACCCGCAGGCCGCTCAGCGGCAGCGTCGCATTGGTATCAGTCATGGTCGGGATGTCTCTGATGGTGTTGGAGAGCGGTTTGACCTCCGAAAGATACCCGATCGAGCCGTTCCGACGCATGTCACATCGAATGAAACCCGGCGCCATGCTCGCCCGGCGGCGACGATCATGCCGAGGCGATTCCGGTTCCGCTCGAAGCGCCGGCCGCGCGCGGCGTCCATGGCGCGCCGCATGGCGGGCGCCGCGGCGCCGTTTTCGCGCAGCAGCTCGATGCGGTGCGCCTCACGCGTTCCAGGCGCCCGCGTGCGAGGCCGACGCCTCGTCGATCAGCGCCGGACCGATGCACTCGATCGGATGAGGCGAGGCCCGGAACACGTCGCGGCACGACAGCTCCGCGTCGCGCTGGTCTTGCCGCTCGCCGCGGAAGACGCGCAGGCGCTCGGCGTCGATGCCATAGACGACCCGGCCGATGTTGGACCAGAAGATCGCGCCCGCGCACATCACGCAGGGTTCGGCCGACGAGTACAGCGTGGCCCGCGCGAGCGCTTCGCGCGAGTGCAGGGGGCTGACGAGGCGGATCGCCGAGGTTTCGGCATGCGCGGTGCAGTCGCCGGTCTCGGCATTGGTGTTGACGGCTTCGCCGAGAATTTCGTCCCGAGGGCTGACGATGACCGCGCCGAACGGACGATGGCTGCCGCGCGCGCGGGCGCGATCGGCCAGGTGGATCGCGTGGCGCAGGTAGCGCTCGTCGCGCTCGGACAGTTGCGCCGCCAGCGGCAGCGCGTCGTGCGTGCTCATGCGGACACCCCGCGGTCGGCCGGCAGGAAGGCCGGGTTGAAGATGCGCTCGGGCGCGGGCTTGCGCGGCAGGGCGAAGGCCTCGGCCACCTCGTCGACCTGCCGGGCGAGCACGGCCGGCTGCACGCCGCCGAGGCCATGGGCCCGCACCTCGGGGGTCAGCAGGTACTGCCGCGTGATCGTCCAGCGCGCGCGTTCGGTGTCCGCGTTGATGATGGGTTCGCGCGCCTTGACGGCGGCCAGCGCCGCGTCGGGTTGCGCCAGCGTCTCGCGCAGCGCGCGGTGAGTGG
>JASGFT010000174.1:0-9813 GCA_047605425.1 Burkholderiaceae bacterium
CGCGCCAGCGCGGCCAGGTAGTCGTCGTCGCGGGTGCCGCGCGGCAGCGGCAGGTTCAGGTTGAAGCCCAGGCCGTCGCCCTCGCCGGCCTCGTGCGCGTGGCCGGTGAAGAACGGCGTGCAGAAGTGCGGGTCGCCGTGCAGCGAGACGGTCAGCACGTCCCGCCGGCGCCAGAAGATGCCCTGCGTACCGTTGCCGTGGTGCACGTCGATGTCCAGGATCGCGACGCGCTCGTGCCGCCGGCGCAGGTGCTGGGCGGCGATCGCCGCGTTGTTCAGGTAGGTGAAGCCGTTGGCGCGGTCGGCGTACGCATGGTGACCGGGCGGGCGGCACAGCGCGTAGGCGACGCGCTCGCCGTCCAGCACGAGCTGCGCGGCGTGCGTGGCCACGTGGGCCGACCAGACCGCCGCCTGCCAGGTATGGCGGCCGACCGAGCAGGCCATGTCGCCCAGGTGGTAGCCGGCCTGGCCGACCAGGCTGTCCGGGTAGGAACACGGCTGGCCCGGGAACGGATGAACGTTCGGGAGGACCTCGTCGGACGCGCCGTCGAGCTGCTGCCAGCGCTCCCACGCGGTTTCGAGGAAGCGCAGGTACTGCGGCGTATGGATCGCCGCGCGCGGACCGGGACCGTGGTCTTCGGGCGCGACGATCTCGTGGCCCTGCGCGCGGGCGGCGTCCCGCAGCAGCGTCGCGCGCTCGGGCTGCTCGTTGCTGCGCACGAAGCGGCCGCGGACGATGAACTGCTGCGGGTCGTGGCCGGCGTGCCGGTCGCTGTAGATGACTTTCATCTCGGGCTTTCCATCGGTTTCAGTAGCGGCGCGGGCCGGCGGGCCCGCGCCAGGTAGATGCCGGCGACCGCGATCAGCACCATGCCGGCGAGCGCCGGCGCGTCCGGCGGCCGCTGGAACCACAGCGTGCTGATCAGCACGGCCAGCAGAAGCTGCACGTAGTTCAGCGGCGCCAGCGTGGCCGCCGGAGCGCGGCCGAACGCGGCCAGCAGCAGCAGTTGCCCGCCGCCGCTGACGGCGCCGCCGGCGATCAGCACCGCCATCTCGGGCCAGGGCGGCAGATCGACATGCGGCATCCACAGCATCGGCAGGTTGGTGACGACCAGACAGGCCAGCGCCATGTGGGCGAACTGCACCGGCACCGCCACCAGGCCCGACAGCCGGCGCGTGAGCACCTGGAACAGCGCGTAGCAGACGGCCGACACCGCCATCAGCAGCGTGCCCGACAGCGGCAGATTGCCGCCCGGCCGCACGATGCATAGCATGCCGGCGAAGCCCAGCAGCACGGCCGTCCATTGCGCGCGGCTCACGCGCTCGCCGAGCAGCCAGGGCGACAGCGCGACCATGATCAGCGGCGCGGTGAAATAGATCGCCGTGGCCTCGGCCAGCGGCATGACGACCAGCGCGGTCATGAAGCAGGTGGCGACGATGGCCAGCGCCAGGCTGCGCAGCGTCAGCAGCCTCTGGTGCGGCTGGCGCCACAGCCGCGGGTCGCCGTGGCGCAGCAGCAGCGCCAGCGCGATCGAGCAGATCGCGACGTAGCGCCCCAGGTTGACGATGGGCGGCGGATAGCGGGCCACCATCTGCTTGGCGAACGCGTCGTAGCTGGCGAACAGCACCAGCGCGCACAGGAACAGCGCGATGCCGGCGGCCGTACCGTCGCCGCGCGGCGAGGCTCGCACCGATCCGGCGCTCATCGGGCGCGCGCCGGCAGGCCGCGGATCTCGCGCGGGCGGCTCTCGCGCGGAAACGACCGCGGGTCGCGCGGCAATCGCGATCGATCGTCGGAAAACAAGGCCTGCATCCCCGTGCTCCGTGGCTCAGCGCGCCGTCTGCGACGCGAAATCGAACTCGACATCGAAACCGCCCATCGTACCCGCCAGCCGGGACTCAGCCGCGGCTCAGTCGATCCAGATTGTCGCGGGTCTGCAGCGCGATGGCGTCGGGCTCGGTCCGCGTGGCGATGTGCGGCGTGACGGTGATGCGCGGGTGGCGCCAGAACGGATGGTCGGCGGGCAGCGGCTCGTCGACGAACGCGTCCAGCACCGCCGAGCCGATCTGTCCGCTGTCCAGCGCCGCCAACAGGTCCTGCGCGACCAGGTGGTCGCCGCGGCCGGCGTTGACGAGGCGGGCGCCGCGCGGAAGCCGCGCGAACAGCTCCGCGCCCAGGATGCCGCGCGTCTGCCCGGTCAACGGCAGCAGGCAGACCAGCGTGTCGCAGCCGGCCAGGAACTCGGCGCGACCGGCGTCGCCGTGGAAGGCCTCGACACCGTCCGGCAGATCGTCCTTCGGGCCGCGGCTCCAGCCGCGCACGCGGTAGCCGATCGCGGCCAGCGCACGCGCCGCGGACCGGCCCAGCACGCCCAGGCCGGCGATGCCCACCCGGTGCCGGCCCGGCGGCTCGATCGGCGACTCCCGCCACAGCGCGCTGCGCTGGTTCGCCAGGTAGCCGCCCATGTGGCGCTGGCCGTGCACGACGGCCCAGCTCACGTAGGCGTTCATGCCGGCCGCCATGTCGGGGTCGACGATCCGGCACACCGGCACGTCGGGCAGCGACGGATCGCGCGTGATGTGATCGATACCCGCGCCGACGGACTGCACCAGGCGCAGCCGCGGCATGCGCGCCAGCAGGCCGGCCGGCGGACGCCAGCAGACCACGGCGTCGATGCGGTCCAGCGCGTCCGTCTGCTGGACTTCGGGATCGATCCGGCAGAACGACGCCTCGGGAAAACGCGCGCGGAAGGCCGGCAGCAGGTAGTCCATGGCGAGTTGCTCGGAGACCAGGGCGATGCAGGGTCTCATGCGCTCCCCTTACCCCTGGGCCATGGCCGTCGCGGCCGTCGTCGACAGCCGCGGCTGCGCGTCGATCAGCGTGCGCGTATAAGCGTGCCGAGGGTCGGCCAGCACTCGAGCGGTCTCGCCGTATTCGACGATCTGGCCGCGCTGCATCACCGCGATGTGGTCGCACATCTGGCCGGCCACGCGCAGGTCGTGCGTGATGAACACCATCGCCAGGCGGAAGCGCTCGCGCACCTCGGCGAACAGCTTCAGGACCTGGGCCTGCACCGATACGTCGAGCGCCGAGACCGGCTCGTCGGCCACCAGCAGCTCGGGCTCCATCGCCAGCGCCCGGGCGATGCCGATCCGCTGGCGCTGGCCGCCCGAGAACTCGTGCGGAAAGCGCTCGGCCGCGTCGCGGTTCAGGCCGACGAGCTGCAGCAGCTCGAGCGCGCGGGCCATCGCCTGGTCCCGCGGCACGCCCTGCGCGATCGGGCCGGCCGCGATCGCCGCGCCGATCCGATGGCGCGGATTCAACGAGGCGTACGGATCCTGGAACACCATCTGGATCCTGCCCTGCGACTGCGCGCGAAACTGCACGCCCGGCTGCAGCAAGCGGCCCTTGAACAGCACGCGTCCGTCGTCGAACGGCGCCAGGCCGACGATGCAGCGCCCGACGGTCGACTTGCCCGACCCCGATTCGCCGACCAGGCCCAGCGTCTCGCCGCGCCGCAGATCGAACGACAGGCCCTTGGCTGCCTCGACGCGCCGGCCCTTGCGCAGCAGGCTGCCGCCGGTCACGTAGGTCTTGCGCAGGTCCTGCACCTGCAGCACGTGCTCGATGGGGCGCTCCCCGGACCGCGCGCGCACCTGGCCGTCCGGGATGGCGGCGATCAGCTTGCGCGTGTAGGCATGCTGCGGCCGGGCCAGCACCGCCGCCGCCGGGCCGGCCTCGACGACCTCGCCGGTCTGCATGACGACCACCTGGTCGGCGATCTCGGAGACCACGCCGAAGTCATGCGTGATGAACAGCACGGCCGTGCCCTTGCGCTGCTGCAGTTCACGGATCAGCTTCAGGATCTGCGCCTGCGTGGTCACGTCCAGCGCGGTGGTGGGCTCGTCGCAGATCAGCAGGGCCGGCTCCAGCGCCAGCGCGCAGGCGATCATCACGCGCTGGCGCTGGCCGCCGGACAGGCGGAAGGGGTAGCTGTCGATCAGCAGCTCGGGCTCGGGCAGGCCGACGTCGGCCAGCGCCGCGAGGATGCGCCGGCGCTTCTCGGCGGCCGGCAGCTTCACGTGGGCGTCGAACACCTCGGCGATCTGCTCGCCGATGCGCATGACCGGGTTCAGCGCGGTCATGGGCTCCTGGAACACCATGCCGATGCGCCGGCCGCGCAGCGCGCGCAACTGGGCCTCGCCCAGTTGCAGCAGGTCCTGGCCGTCGAACAGGATGCGCCCGGCCACGGGCTCCACGTGGGGCCGCGGCAGCAGGCCCATGATGGCGTTGGCGATCATGGACTTGCCCGAGCCGGACTCGCCCACCACGCACAGCGTCTGGCCCGGCAGCAGCTGCAGCGAGGCGCGCCGGACCGCCAGCGCGCGGTCGCTGCCGGCGGGCAGGCGGATGTCCAGGCCCTGAATGTCCAGCACCGGCACGGTGATCTTCTCCATCTTCACTTGCCCTTCCCGTCGGCGCGCGCGTTGAGTCCGTCGTTCAGGCCTTCGCCGACCAGATTCAGCGCCAGCACCGTGAGCAGGATGGCCACGCCCGGGAACACCGCCATCCACCAGGCCTGGCGCAGCACCGTGCGCGCCGAGCCGACCATGTAGCCCCAGCTCATCTGGTTCGGGTCGCCCAGGCCGAGGAAGCTCAGGGACGATTCGAGCAGGATGGCCGTGGCCACCATGAGCGAGGCCATCACCACGATGGGCGAGGCCGCGTTGGGCAGGATCTGCGTGAGGATGATGCGCGGCGTGGACTGCCCGGCGAGCTGGGCCGCGGCCACGAAGTCGCGCTGGCGCAGCGTCAGGAACTCGCTGCGCACCAGCCGCGCCACCGGCGGCCAGGAGACGACCGCGATAGCCGCCACGATGGAGCCGACCGAGGGCTCGAAGATGGCCACCAGCACGATGGCCAGCGCGAAGCTGGGGACGGCCTGGAACAGCTCGGTGAAGCGCATCAGCGTGGCGTCGACCCAGCCGCCGAAGTAGCCCGAGACGGCGCCGATGGACACGCCGATCAGCAGCGAGACCACGGTGGAGACCACCCCGATCAGCAGCGAGACGCGGGCGCCGGCGACGATGCCCGAGAGGATGTCGCGGCCCATGGTGTCGGTGCCCAGCGGCATGCCGGGCTCGGCCAGCGGCGCCGCGAAGGGCGTGCCGGCCATGTCCCAGGGGTTGTTCCGCGCGACGAGGGGGCCGAACACCGTGACCAGCGCCACCAGCGCCAGCACGGCCAGGCCGAACACGGCGCCCTTGTTGCGGCAGAAGCGCCGCCAGAACTTGCTTTTCATGAACGGCTCCTCAGCCCAGCTCGATGCGCGGATCGACCAGCGTGTAGACGAAATCGGTGATCAGGTTGAACAGCACCGCCATGGCCGCGGTGAACAGGAAGCAGCCCAGCAGCAGGTTGTAGTCGCGCTGCAGCAGCGCGTCGAACATGAGCCGGCCGATGCCCGGCCAGGCGAACACGGTCTCGGTCAGCACGGCGCCGCCGATCATGCCGCCGGCCTGGATGCCGGCCAGCGTGACCACCGGCAGCAGCGCGTTGCGCAGGATGTGCTTGCGCTGGATGCGGCCCGGCGCGACGCCCTTGGCGCGCGCGGTCTTGACGAAGTCCATCTGCGCGACCTCGAGCATCGACGCGCGCGTCATGCGCGCGTAGACGGCCATGTAGAACAGCGCCAGCGTCAGCGCGGGCAGGATCAGGTGCTTGCCGATGTCCAGCGCCTTGTCCAGGCCGGTCAGATCGGCGCCCACCGTGAAGTAGCCGAAGGCCGGCAGCAGGTCCAGTTGCACCGTGAACAGCAGCACGGCCATCATCGCCAGCCAGTACAGCGGCGTCGCGTAGAACACCAGCGCGACGACGGTGATGACGCTGTCGACCCACCGGCCGGCGTGGCGGCTGGCCAGCGCGCCCAGGCCGATGCCGAACGCCAGCGACAGCACGAAGGCCGTGCCCGTCAGCAGCAGCGTCGCCGGCAGCCGCTCCAGGATCAGATCGATGACCGGCTGCTGCTGCCGGTACGAGAAGCCCAGATCGAGCCGCAGCACGTGGCCCAGGTAGTTGGCCAGTTGCACGGGCAGCGGCTGGTCCAGACCGAACTGCTCGCGCAACTGCGCGACGAACTGCGGATCGGCGACGCCGGCCTCGCCGGCCATCACCGAGACGGGGTCGCCGGGGGCGGCCCGCACCAGCAGGAAGTTGACGGTGGCGATCACCAACAGGGCCAGCAGGCCCTGCAGCAGGCGCACGGACATGAATTGCAGTCGTTTCATCGCGGGCTCGAGCTAAGGGAGGCGGCGCCTCCGGGCGGCCGCGGTTCCGGGGCGCAACGGATCAGGCCAGCTTGACCCGGCCCAGGCTGTCGTTCAGGCCGATGCCCGAGCTCACGACGTTCTGGATCTTGCTGCGGTACAGCGTCGGGAAGTTGATCTCGTGCAGCCACGCGACCGGCACCTCGTCGACCAGCAGTTTCTGCACGTCCAGATACAGCGCACGGCGCCTGGCCGGATCGCCCTCGCGCGCGCCGGCCGCGAACAGCTCGTCGACCTTCGGATTCACGTAGCCGGCCACGTTGTTGAACGGCGAGCCCTTGGCGATGTTGTTGCTCGTGTAGTTGCGGCTCACGCCGAGAGCCGGATCGCCGTACTGGTAGACGTAGGTGAAGGCCAGATCGAAGTCCCATTCGTTGCAACGCTGGTTCCAGCCGGCGACGTCGGTGGCGACCATCTCGATCTTGATGCCCGCCTGCGACAGGTTCTGGCGCGCGATCTCGGCCTGGCGCTGCCAGGACTCGCCATAAGGCAGCGGCAGCAGGCGCAGCGTTTCGCCCTTGTAGCCCGACTCGGCCAGCAGCTTCTTGGCCTTGTTCAGGTCGCGCGGGTACTTGGTCACGTCATCGCTGGCATAAGCGATGTGGCTGTTGAACGGCCCGGTGGCCGGCTTGGCGAAGCCGTACCAGGCGATCTTGGCCATCGCCTCGCGGTCGATCGCGGTCCACACGGCCTGGCGGAACCTCACGTCGTTCATCGGCGCGGTGCGGTGGTTGATCCATAGCCAGCTATGCGGCGCGAAGAACTCCCAACCCTTGGTCGTCACGGCCGCGCCCGGCAGCTTGGCCAGGCGGCTCACGTCGAAGTACTCGACCGTCCCGCCGGGCGCGATGTCGACCTTGCCCGACTCGAAGGCCGCGGCGCGCGCGGCGGCGTCCGGGATCACGTGGAAGTACACGCTCTCGACGCTGACGACGCCGGGCTCGTGATACCGCTCGTTGGCCACGAGCTGGATGTACGAGCCCTTGACCCACTCCTTGAACTTGAGCGGGCCGGTGCCGATCGGCGTGGCGTTGGCCGGGTTGGTCAGGAAGTCGGTGCCTTCGTACAGGTGCTTGGGCACCATCGGCATCGTGCCGTTCTCGAAGAGCCCGAGGAACGGGCCGAACGGCTGCTTGAGCTTGAATTCCACGGTCAGCGGACCGAGCGCCTTCACCGATTCGATCTGCTCGAGGCTGGCGCGCAGGCGCGCGTGCGTCTTGCGCAGGAACACGTCGCACGAGAACACCACGTCGGCGGACGTGAACGGCTTGCCGTCGTGCCAGGTGACGCCCGGCTTGAGCTGGAACACATGGGTCCTGTTGTCCGGGCTCACGGTCCACGACGTGGCGAGCTGCGGATGCGGGTCGAGCTTCTCGTCGTAGCGCAGCAAGCCCTCGTAGATGTTGCCCGCGATGAGCTGCGTGGGGCCGTTCTGCACGATGCCCATCATCAGCCCAGGCGGCTCGGGCTGGACCAGCACGTTGACGACGCCCTTCCTGGCCTGGGCCAGGCTGCGCAGGGGCACCCCGGCAATGGACAGGCCCAGGGCGGCGGAGCTGGCTTGGATCAGTTGACGGCGTTTCATCGGCGCGTTGACCTTTCGAGGCGGAACGATGGAAGAAAGGGAATGGCAGTCAGTCACGGAACGACGAGGGGACCGGCGGCTCCAGCCGCTGCAGCAGCGCCCGCCATTCACGCGCGTAGGGATCGTCGGGCGCGCAGGCCAGGCGGTTGGCGGCCGCCAGGTCCTCGCGGATCCGGCGCTCGGCCGGCGACGGGGAGACGCGAGCGCCGGCCTCGGCGCCTCGGATGCTGCGTTCTGCGGTCTGCACGGGATCTCCGGTGGTGCGGTTCGAAATCTGTCGACGATCGACGGATCCGGTCAGGCACATTGCGTGCCAGCGCGAACCGGAGGCCTCGCTGCTCGGGCAGCGCTGCCGGGCGCTGTTCGAATGGGCGCGCAATCCCTACGTCCTACTGATCACGATCTACGTCTTCGCGCCGTACTTCTCCAGCGCGCTGGTCGGCGATCCGGTCGCCGGCCAGGCGCTGTGGGGCGATCTTTCGGGAATGAGCGGCGTCATCATCGCCATCCTCGCGCCTTTCCTCGGCGCGATCGAGGTCGAACGGCGGCACCTTCGACCCGGTCGGTCGGCTCGCTGAAACCCGCCGGCAGCACGATCGAGGGGAATCCCGTCACCGAGCCGATTCCACCGTTGCGCTGCACCTGTATCTGGCCGACGGGAACGACCAGCCGCTTCTATGCGGAAAAGCCAGCGGCCTGCAGGCGTGCCTACGCCGCCGCGCACTTCGCGACCGTGCTCCAGGTCCGCGTGGTGACGTCGCTGCCGAATGCTTGTTCGATGAGCTTCATGAACACCGGCCCCTTGTCCGAACGAACATAAGCGGTGAACGCTTCACGACCCGCGACGAGGAACACGGACGCATGATCCTGCGCCAGCGGCAAGGCGACACGTGGCGTCGCGGCATCTCTGAGGAAGCTGACGACCCGCTTGGCGTCGTCCGGAATCCCATGGGCGGAATACGGATCCGACGCCAGCAGCTTTTCCAGGTCCGCGACCGAACGGACGATCGTGTAGAACGTTCGCCCCAAACCTCGCTGCATCGCTTCCTCCGCTTTGCGCTCGAGTTCCGATTCGGACGCCGCCGGCGCATCGAAGACGACATTGCCGCTGGACAAAACGGTCCGGACCCTGGTGAACCCGGCCGCCTCGAAGCAACGCTTCAACTCCGGCATCCTGGCGTTCATCGGACTGACACCTCGTAGGAATGCGACGAACCTGGGCATGATCTTATGAGAGCTCGGCGCGAACGGGCCTTAGTCGAACCAACGATCATAAAGCACCCGGTGGCACCGGGCCGCCAGGCGGGACAGAACCCACGGCGCGACGCCCAACACCAGCAAGTGCATGCCGATGGCCGTACCGATCGCATCGAAATGGCCGATCTGGTTCACCGTGGCCAGCCATGATGGAACGGCGCCCTTCAGCACGAAGCCGTGGTAGCTGGCGCCGAGAAACGCTCCCCCACCGATGGTGACGAGGAGCCATGCGGGCATTTCCGAGAACGGGTAACGCTTGCGATCGCGCCAACGACCGAGAAGGTACTTCATCATGTCACGCATCCGTTGTCGTCACAGCTCGGGCAGCGCCGGCCGCGCGCGCGACCGGTGAACGGCGCACGCCCGCGCTCTGAACGAGGATTGCCTGAACGGCCGTCGCACCGTATGGGACGACCCCTACAAGCCCGGCAGAAACGGCCTCGCCAGCCTGGCGCAGCGCATCGAGATCCATTCTCCGCTATCGCTCGTCCTGCTCCTGCTCGGAACCAATGACTTCCAATCGATGCACGAGCACAACGCCTGGCATTCCTCGCAAGGCATCGCCGCCCTGGTTTCCGCGATTCGCGGCGCGCACGGCGGCGAAGCGCTGCACATGCAGCCAGGCCACGGCGGGCGATGCGTGTG
>JASGFT010000175.1:0-9805 GCA_047605425.1 Burkholderiaceae bacterium
ACAGCTCGGCGCGGTTGGGTGGCTGAGAAAAAACCACTTTTCTGCCTGGCACTAATTCGCTGCTGATGGCTTGCTCGGCTGAACTCGTGTCGGGCGTATTTTTGTTCGTATTGACAGTTTGCGAGGAGGAAGGAGTGGTGTTGGCTAGCCGAATCGACATAGGTTTTTCTGTGTCGAACATCTGATGGTTTCTGTCGATTGTCAGAACTGTTCCTGAAACAACCACATCGACGGTTTTTTCTGAAAGATCTCCAAGAACTTCGGATAGCTTGTCATCCGTTTCGTAGGAGATCTTTATTTTCTTTCCCGTTGCCGTGAGGCTGTAGTGCCATCCTCCAGAATCTTTTTCTCTGGAGATTTTTCCTGTTAACTCTTTTTCTGTAAACGGGAGCTTTGAGTGCGTCCCACTCGGTGCGTCAGGGGTGCCGGACCAAAGCGAATTTTGATTTGCTTGCGATATTCCGCAGGCTAAAATTAAAATAAACGCTGCTGCGCTATATTTTATTGATTTCGACATGATTTTTGGCTCTTCTCAGGCGGTTGGGCGATTTTTAGTGATTAGTATCCGCCGTTTTTGCGAACGAGAGCAGAACACATTGGTTCGACTTGTATGAATCTCTGAAAGCCGGCTTGGGCGTTGCCGCCGTTTATGGAGCGTATAATGTTGTCAGCCATAACACCGCAGTTTCCACCGAGCTTTTTCCATGCCATCAGCATGGTTGCCATTTTTTCGCCGTTGTTCATTTGTCGATTGCCCTGATTCGTTTGGGCCATCGAAGATGGAGTGTGCATGGCGGCGCAGATTAGTAACGGGGAAAGTGTCATGGAGCAGGAGAGAGTTGATTTAATCATGATCTTCTGCTTTTATGGTGAGTGGAAGTGGTTTGCGTTTTATGGCGATTGTGACAAAAAGAGGCCTGTTACCATTTGTCGTCTTTGCTTTCTGGTTTTCCACCGAACGGTGATGGAGAGTTCGGAGGGTCTTGTCTTTCCGCACCTCGTCGTGGCTGAAGCGCTGCCTTCCGCACCGGAGGGGATACGCTTTCGGATAGCGCTGTGCTACCCAGAGGTGCTGCATCTGCACGTGATGTAGACGTCTTGTTCTGAGCCACTCCAGTCGGGGGCAGTTTCTTGCGCAACTCGATCGAGCCAGGTTTGAATGGGGCGCCGCCGATATTGGCGTTGCCTTCGACCGTGCCGTATGACGTCTGTGTCGACACGCGGTCGATCCGGATAGCGCCGACCGGCGTTTCGGCGCGGCCGAGCGACAGCCCGGTTTGAGGATCTTTCAGTCCGTCGCCCAATAGGACGGCTTCCCATCGTTGGCCGGCCTGCAGGGAGTCGCCTCCTTGACTCAGCACGACCTGATCGCCGTTGAGGGCGACCACCGAAACCGGGAATATCTCGGTGACGATGGCGCCGCCGATCTGACCGGACAACGAGTCCATCATCTGCGCCGACATCGATTTACCATCGATGACGCGGGGCATCGTGCTCGGATCGGCCGACGCGAGCTTGTGATCGAAGCTGTCCGACATGACGACTTCGCCGGTCGCGGCGTTGATCAACCTTAGCGTTATGCGGCCGCCTCCCGAATAGGAGCTGAGTTCCCGATCCGACATGCGTAGCTGGCGGGTATGGCGCAGGTATTCGAAACGCTCGATCGTCGGAATCAGGATCAGGTCGGTGGCCAGTTGCTGGCCGATGCGGGCGCTGTCCTGGACGCGGACGTTTCCGCTGTTGATGTGATCGATCTCCGCCTGCAACTCGTCGCCAAACTCACGATCCAGAACGATGAAGCGTTTGGTCTGGGTCAGTATGTCGGACAACTGCGCGCGAACCGATCGCGCGACGTCGTTGGCGCCGACCTTGTTGTCACCGACGGCGAAGCTCCCGACCATCGTCTTCGGCATGGCGACGACGATCTTTGGCCGGCCTTTCTCGTCAGGCGCATGGTATTGCGCGACGTCGGCGCGGACTTTCACCTTCCAATAGCTGCGCATCTTCTTGTGATGCGTGTCCGACGCGTAGGACGTGGCGCCACGATCGACGTCCACGCTGGCCCGATCGTTGTATGACGCTGATCCGGAGAAGCTCGACGAATCGCTGGCGCTGGCGTTGCCAGCCCGCAGGCGGGTGTCGCTTTGCGCGTCGACGCTGACGGCGCCCTCGGATGACGCGGATGCCTTGTAGCTGTAGCCGGCATCCGACGCGCGTACCTTGTTGATGGTCTCCTCGTCGAGCTGATGGATCTCCTCCTGCTTGAGGATCTCGAACCCCGTGATCGCGCCTTGGCTGGCGGCGATGACCTTCTGCGAGAACGCTTCCGCACGGGCCGACCGACTCTCGGCACCGTTTACCGACATGTCCAGACCCGCACGTACGCTCTGGAATTGGCTGCTCACCCGTGTGCCGTTGACCTGCTCGATGGCCGATTGCAGCGCCGCGACGACAGCAGTCTCCGGCGTACTGCCGATCGCCTCGACCTCACGGCTGACCTTGGTGACGCCGCCGAAGTTCGGCGCGGGCGTGCCTTGGGAGGGGGCAAGCGGAGCCGGGGCCTGGGCCTGGGCTGTTGGCGCGGGCGTCGGTACCGAAGCGACCGGAGGCGCCTTGGGCTCCTCTTTGCTTCCGCATGCCGATAGCAACGCCAATGCCAGAACCCATGCGCAACGTTCGAAGGTCTTCACCATGTCGGGTTGTCCTGAATGCCTGTAGTGGAGGATCAGATGAGGCTCGTGGCGTCTTTGGGAACGGGGATGCCGTTGCTTGTGGCGAACTGGATGGCGTTTTTGAGCACGTCGGTCATACGTGAAACACTTCCCGGCAGGTTCTGTGCGATGTATGCGGCCGATTTCAGCTTCGGGATCAGCAGCGGCGACGCGCTCGCGAGGCTTGACGCAAAGCCCTGCGCATCACTGCGCATGTCCAAGTACTTCTTGACGCCGGATGCCATGGAGAGCAGCCCCTTGGTGTACGTGGCTTTCGCTTCGTCGTTCTTGAGCTTGGCACCGGACTTGAGCGCTTCGGCAAAGGCGGCCGCGTTGTCGCTGATGGCTTTGTCCGATGCTTCGATGTCGCTGGCCGATAACGAGTCGGCGCTCGCATTCGCGTCGATCTGAGCCGCCTGGATACCCAGAGCGTTGCACAGATGCAGATTGGCGGTATGAACGTCCTTGCCTGCGGCCACATAAGTACGCACGAGCTGGTCCTGCTGCGCGCTCAGGTCTGGGCCAGCACTGCCGGCCGATTTGCCGCCGAAGAGACTGCCGAGTTGCGCGAAGGAAACGGAAGGCGCCCCGAGCGCCAGAGCGACGGGAGCAATGGCGAAGAGTTTGCGGCGATTCGCTTGCATGATCGATCCTTAGTGACGTAATAGAGTGATGAGATGGAGGAGAGGAGGGCGATCCGCTTACTGGATGCCCATCGTGGTCATGCGGCTGGACAGTTCCTGGGCCGCGCTGCTGGATGCGAGCTGAAGCGCGTTGCCGCGCGCCTCGGCCTCGGTGGGGCCGACGCCCGAGTAGGACACCGGCCCGACGGCAACTCGGGTGCGAGGAATCGTTTTCGTGACGTCTAACACCGTGGCATTGACGGTGACGGCAACCCGCACGAGTCCTGTCTGAGGGTCCTTGTCCGCCATACCGACGTCGAGGGTGCCCAGCGCGATGTATGGAATGCCCGCTTCCTTCATTCCTGCCGCGATCGCGCGCAGCGTTTGCGGTTGCAAGTCGTTGCCGGATTTGTAGTCGTTTTCGATGTCGGAGACCTTGAACTTCCCGGACTCGACCATGGCGCTTTCGATCACGTCATAACCAGCCTGGGAAAACTTTGAGACGAACACCTGATTCAGGTTGGCGCTGGGTAGAACCTGCCAGGCGGATTCGGCAGCTCTTTTCGTCGTGCTGCCGCCGGTCTCGGAACTGGTCGAGGTGTTCAGAGAGACCTTCATGGTCTTCTGGCGTTCTTCGGACGAGGAGCCGAACGTGTCGATCCGGGATCCCTTGATCGATTCCCCCTCGCTAGTGCGTTCCTTGACCGAGTTGTCTTCCTGGCGGACGCCATTCGCTTGCGCTGACCGATCTTCGCGCTTGTAGACGCGATCATCGAAGGTCTTGAGTGAAGCGATTTGTCGGGAGACGAATACGAAGCTCAGCGCCGACTTCTCGTGCGTCGCCGCCTTACCGATGGCGGAGCCCGCCTGCGTGGCATTGCGCAGATTCGCCACGTTCAGAGAGGCGCGCACGGCTACCGTGTACTGGAAATCCTTCGGGTCATCGATCTCCGACAGAACGGTCGTATCGAGAATGTATCGATCGGGGTTTTCCAGGAATTTCGCTCGGATGGCGTCGAAGTTCGCGGACTCCGACTGGCCCGCTTCGGCGAAGTACATTTCGATGGCTTTCAGGGTCGCCTCTTGCCGTGCTTTCTGCTTGAATGCCGTCGGTGCTTCCTTGCGATCGAACGTGCCGAGGAGTTCCTTATAGTTGGCGGAATATTGGCCGCGCGCCTGATGAACTTGTGCGCCTGCTTGCAGAGCGATGCTTGCGAGCAACAGGGAGGCAAGGGTTTTGGTTATTTGCATTGTTTTATCAACTCACTGGTTTGCGCTAATTGCTTGCTGATGTCCGACGCGGATGCAGCGGTCTTGATCCATGTGCCGTCTCCTGTTCCGGCGATTTCTTGAGCAAGTTTCACGAACATGCCATTGACCGAATCGTAAAAATGAGGGGCGTCGTCTACATAGTCCTGGCTGGCGGGAATGACTCGGGTTTCCCCGTTCTTGAGAGCCGTGTTCATATAAACCTTGCGCGTCATCGGCTCTTCGATTCTGATTTGACTATAAGACGCGTAGATATACGACGTTCCTCCGCCGGGAAGTTCGGCGAATTTGACCTTCTTCAGGTTCGAGAGTTCAACGGAGAGTTCGTAATCGGGTTTCGGAAGCTTGAGTTCCCAAACGGTTCCATCGGAGACTTGAAACGACATCACGTTTCCGATCGCGTAGCCTTTGGCGAATGGAACGATCGGGATGCCGGCTCGTGTCGAGATGGCTTCGCTGACGAGATCCGCGGCCCAGCTTTCCGCCGCGGATGGGTCATCCTTGATGTAAGAAGGCAGCAGTTGGGTGGCCTCTGGCGCGATGCGAGCCGACGTAACCTGCACGTAGCGTGACACTTGGTTCGGAACCGTCGCCTTGCCGACGCTCGCCGAGAAGCGGGCCAGTAGGCCCGGCTTGTCTTTTGCTCCTTCATAGACCAGCTTGACGCGATCCTCGATTTCCCACTTGCTCGGTTCGTGATCGAGGGTGTCCACGTAGGCGAAGCTGATCGGATACGAGCGCACGACGTTCATGGATTTGAAATCGAAGAACATCGACTGGCCGCGTATCAGGGTCATTAGTTTGTAGATGCCGCCGAACTTCTCGACAGCGATCGTTTCTGATCCGATCACGAGCGCAACGGAGATGGCCCGATCCTTACCTTTTAATTCATCGATCCGCGATACGACTCGGATGTGTTCTGATGGTGAGCTAGTCAGCGACCGCAAAAGTGTTGCACCCAGCGGCGCGCCGGAGTCTTTTAGTGATAGCTCGTAGCGGCGAGAGTAGGGAAATCGCTTGTCGAGCGAGGCTGCGGATCCCGAGTAAGCAAATCCGGCGAAAGCAATCTCTAGTGGCTCCGCCAGAGCATTTCCGCTGAATACGACGAGCCCAATGAATATGGTGAAAAATTTACTAAAATAGCTTCGCCGAATTGCCACTTTTGTGCTCACCGATGGTATAATTACGTCAGTTCAATGCTTCTGATGGCCTCCTGAATGCTGGGGCTGGGGCTGGGGCTGGGGCTGGGGCTGGGGCTATCTTGCGCGGACGAAATGCCGATGGAGAAGGATCAGCGGTCGTTGCGCGTCAGGGATGCGTTGTAATTCGTCGAAAGAGAGTCGCGTTCGATGACCAGGGCAGGCGCCTTCTTCAACGTCATCGAGATGGCTGCTAGCCGATGCGAGCAGCGAGATCCCCGGCGGGAGCCGGTCTTGAGCAAGGTCTGGACGTTTGATCGGCTCGAGCGACAAAGCCTGCCAACGGTTGTATGCCGAGTTTGTATAGGCGCTGTCCGGATCACGCGCCGGGATAGCCGGGACTTTACGATTCAACCGGTCAGACCGGACGCCGATGCAAAGTTGAGTCGTCAGCCCCAGGATCGCGTCAGCAATTCATCCGGTGCGTCCGTGATGTCCTGGCCTCGCTCCGTCAGGCTGGTTACCCGCTCGCCCAGTTGATCGCAAGCCACCGACACCAGGTCGAGCGGATGCAGCACGACGTCCACTCCCTTGATCTGGAAGACCGGATTCAGGCGTGTGCCGGCCGACGTGGTTTGTTCCGGCAGGACCCCGCGTAGTACCAGGGGAACCACCACCCGGCGTCGATAGTCGTCGTACAGCGATGATTGCACGATGACCACGAACTGAATACGGGCCTTGAGTGGTCCCTTATTGCGGTGAACGTCGAACTGCGCCATGGGAGGCCATCACAGCGTGCTGTGCTCGTCGGCGAAGGAGCCAAGGGCATCATGGACGCGGTTCCATTCGTTGGCGCAGGCCTGGGCCTGCTGCAATCGTTCCCGGCGCGCGTGCTCTTGTTGCCGCACATAGTCGCTCAGCAAGGCTTCCACCGTTGCTGACAGGTTGTCGCTGTAGCGTCGGGCCGAGGCGACCAGTTCTTCGGACAGCGTGAGGCTGACCGGGCGTCTGCGACGGGTGCTCTCGGATGCTGCGGCCATGTCGACTCCGGATGCGTATGCCACGCGCATATCGTAGCGATTCGACTACCGGCTGGTGCAATCTCGGGGGAGGGGCTGATGGCGATCCGGCACAATCTGAAAGCAGGAGCCGCGTCCGACGGATGCCGCCGGGCCTGGGCAGGCATCCGGCAAGTCGCGGGCGGCCGCATGATGCTCGAGCAATCGTTTCAACACAGGAGACACGCATGACGAAGACCGGCCTCGACAAATGGCATGCCTACATCGACGCGCAAGACACCGCGCTGCTCTGGAACCTGCTGCATCCGGATGCGGTGTTCGAGAGCCCGGTCGTCCATACGCCGCAGCGCGGCCGCGAAGTGACGTTCAAGTACCTGACCAGCGCGCTGACGGTGTTGAACAGCCCCGCCTTCGCCTACGTCGGCGAGTGGACCAGCGACCGCGGCGCGGTGCTCGAGTTCGTCACTGAACTCGACGGCATCAAGATCAACGGCGTCGACATCATCACGTTCGACGAGGACAGCCGGATCATCCACTTCAAGGTGATGCTGCGCCCGTTGAAGGCGGTCAACCTCGTCCACCAGTTGATGGGGGCGGAATTGACGCGGCAGGGCGCGGGTGGCGCCAAGCCGTGAGCGGCGGGGCGGCCACTTCGTTCCTGGCGCCCATGAATAGCCGGGCGCTGCCGGCTCGATGAGGCGGCCTACTCGGCGCGAGGTGGAGCGTCGAACAGCGCTGTATAGCGAGACTGCATTTCCTCCGGCGTCACCGTCTCGATGGCGTGGCCGATCAGCCAGCGGTGGCCGAAAGGATCGCGCACGGTGCCTGAGCGCTCGCCGTAGAAGTGGTCTTCCACCGCGCGCTCGAGGGTTCCGCCGGCAGCGACGGCGCGGGCCACCAGCGCGTCGGCATCGTCCACGTGCAGGTGCAAGGTGACCGCCGTGGCGTCCAGGCCCTCGGGGCTGCGCACGCCCATCTCGGGGTATTCCTCCGACAGCATCAGCGTGTGGCCGCCGAAGTCCATCTCGGCATGGCCGACGCGGCCGTCGGGCTCGGTCAGGCGGAACAGTTCGCTTGCGCCGAAAGCGCGGGCGTAGAAGTCCATCGCGGCGCGGGCGTCGCGCACGCACAGGTAGGCATACAACTGGTGAATGGCCATGGCAGCTCCTCGTCGGTCAGGGCCATTCTGGCGCGTTGCCGGGACGCCGTCTTGCAGGAATTTGACCACGGGCCAAAGTGCTCCCGACTTCAAGCGGGAGTGACTCACCTGCGCTCGTTTGAAGCCGGCACGTGGCGTGGCGCGGAGGGGTCGGCCCGGCGCCGCCAGGCAGAGGGCGTGAAGCCGGTCATGGCACTGAAGGTATTCGCCAGGTGCGCCTGATCCGCGAACCCGGCGGCCGCGGCAATCTCCGCCCAGCCGCGCGATGAGTCGGCGGCCAGCTCGAGCGCATGGGCGAAGCGCTGCAGCCGCAGCCACTGGCGCGGCGCGAGCCCGGTGGCCTGTCGGAACAGCGCGATGCAGTGGCGATGGCTCATGCCGCTTTCGTACACCATCTCCGCCACGCGTCTGTCGTGATTCCCGGGACGGAAGAAGACGGTGGCCAGTGCCGGATGCAGCGCCGGCTGCCGGCTCCGCGCACGCCCGACCAGCCACTGTTCGAACAATGCCAGCCGGATCGACGCGCCGGTGCATGCCCGCAGGCGCGACAGCAATTCGTCGACTTCACCGGTATTCAGCAGGCACTCCAACGGCGTGTGATGACCCGCCAGCGCGGATTCGGGTACGCCGAGCAGCACACTCGCCGCGCCCGGCCGCAACATCGCCCCGACCGAGATCGACGGCAGCGACACGTCCCGCACGTGGTAGGCCGTGCGGGCACCGCCCACCACTGCGTGGCCGAAGTGCCGGCCGCTCGGATCGGACGCCTGGTCGAAGATCAGGAGCGGCGGGCCGCCGATGCGCAAGGCAATGTGCGTCGCACCGGTCGGCAGCACGTGCTCGCGAACAGCGAGGGAGCGCGCCGCCGGCGGAGGCGGATCGTGCGCCCAGACCGACGCGACCAGGCCGCGCAGCGCAGGAACCGGAGGTCGATGAACCGAAGCCATCGAGGCATGGTACTCCCGGCAGTAACGCTCCGGTGCCAGCGCTGACGCGTGGCTCATCCCGGACGTGCACCGGTCTAGCTCTCCGAGCCGATTGCGGCGGTGAGCCAGGACCGCTGCAATGGGCGCCGTCATGCGAACCAATGAACGAGATGGCGCTCCAGACGAGCCGGACGACGCGTCGAGCGGTTCCTCATCACCTCCGGATGCCTTCGACAGTCCGTGGAAGGACGCCATCGAGCAAGCCTTTCCAGAGTTCCTCGCGTTCTACTTCCCCGCCGCCCATCGCGGGATCGACTGGGTGCGCGGCCATACGTTCCTGGGCACGGAGCTGCGCGGCATCCTGCGCGAGGCCGACGCCGGCGTGCGGCACGCCGACCAGCTCGTGCAGGTGCATCGCAAGCGAGGCGGTCCGGGCTGGGTCTATGTCCATGTCGAAGTGCAGGCCACGCGCAAGGCCGACTTCGAGCGGCGGATGTTCACCTACAGCTACCGCTTGTTCGAGCGTTTCGGCCAGCCGGTGGCCAGCCTGGCGGTGCTGGCCGACCCGCACCGGCGCTGGCGTCCGGGCGGCTACGGCTTCGAGTTGTTCGGCAGCCGGCTCTGGCTCAGTTTTCCGACGGTCAAGCTGCTGGACTACGAGGGAGACATCGACGCATTGCTGACCGACCCGAACCCGTTCGCTTTGGTGACGGCCGCGCACTTGCTGACGCGCCGGACGCGCAGCCGACCTCGGCAGCGGCTGGCGGCCAAGTGGAAGCTGGTGCGGCTGCTGTACGAGCGCGACTGGGACCGGGAGCGGGTGATCGGCTTGTTCAAGGTGCTGGACTGGATGATGATCCTGCCAGATGCCTTGGAAGATCGGCTGTGGCACGATATCGAGGACTTCGAGGGGAAGCGGGACATGCCTTACATCACCAGTGTCGAGCGGATCGGGCTGC
>JASGFT010000176.1:0-9583 GCA_047605425.1 Burkholderiaceae bacterium
CAGCGGCGAGCGCGACGCCAACTTCCTGCTCGAGCCGGCCGGCGGCGGCGCCCGTTGCATGCTCAAGCTCTCGCATCCGGACGAGGATCCGCTGGTCGCCGACTTCCAGACCCAGGCGCTGCTGCACGTCGCCCGCGTCGATCCGGCGCTGCCGGTGCAGCGCCTGCTGCCGGACCGGCAGGGCGCGGCCTCGGCGCTGGTCGTCGACGCCGACGGCCGCCCGCGGGTGGCGCGCGTGTTCAGCTATCTCGAAGGCCTGCCGATGCCCGAGGCGCCGCGATCGGCCGCGCAGCGGCAGGACGTGGCGCGCATGCTGGCGCGGCTGGACCGCGCGCTCGCCGGCTTCGCGCACCCGGCGGGCGAGCGCGAGCTGCCGTGGGACATCCAGCGCGCCGAACGCGTGCGTCCGTTGCTCGCGCACGTCCCCGAGCCGGAGCGCCGCGCGCTGGCCGAGGCGGCGCTCGATGGCTTCGAGCGGCGCGCCCGCCCGCAACTGGCGACGCTGCGGCGGCAGGCGATCCACAACGACTTCAACCTGTACAACCTGCTGGTCGATCCGCGGGCGCCGGCGCGCGTGGCCGGCATCCTGGACTTCGGCGACATGGTGCACGCGCCGCTGGTCGACGACCTGGCCGTCGCCGCGTCGTACCAGATCGACGAGCACGGCGACGCGCTGGCGACGATCGCGCAGTTCGTCGCCGCTTACCACGCGGTCCTGCCGCTGACCGAGGCCGAATCGCTGCTGCTGCTGGACCTCGTGCGCGCGCGCCTGGCGATGGTGGTCGCGATCAGCGGCTGGCGCGCCGTGCGACAGCCCGACAACGCGGCCTACCTGCTGCGCAACAACGCCGTGTCGTGGGCGCGGCTGCGGGCCTGCGCGGACCTGACGCCCGAACAGGTGCGGACGGCGATCGCCGCCGCCCGCCCGAGCCTGGAGCCCTTCTTCGATGAGCGCTGAGATGCCCGAATCCACGGCGGCGCTGCTGGCGCGCCGCGCCCGCCTGCTGGGGCCGGCCTATCGGCTGTTCTACGACGAACCTTTCCATCCGGTGCGCGGCGACGGCGTATGGCTGTACGACGCCGACGGCACGCCGTGGCTGGACGCGTACAACAACGTCGCCTGCGTCGGTCACTCGAATCCGCGGGTGGTCGACGCCATCGCCCGCCAGGCGGCGACGCTGAACACCCACACCCGTTATCTGCACGAGGGCATCCTCGATTACGCCGAGCGGCTGCTGGCGACGATGCCCGACGCGCTCGGACACGCGAGCTTCACCTGCAGCGGCAGCGAGGCCAACGACCTGGCGCTGCGCATCGCCGGCGCCCACACCGGCGCGACCGGCCTGATCGTCACGCGCTTCGCTTACCACGGCGTGACCTCGGCGATCGCCTGCGCGTCGCCGTCGCTGGGCTCGTCCGTGCAGATCGGCGCGCACGTGCGCCTGGTCGACGCGCCGACGGGCGGCGACGCGGCCACCGGAAGACGCTTCGCCGACGGCGTGCGCGCGGCGATCGACGAGCTGCGCGCGCAGGGACTCGCGCCCGCGGCGCTGCTGGTCGACACCGTGTTCTCGAGCGACGGCGTGTTCACGGCGCCGGCCGGTTTCCTAAGAGAGGCGGTCGACGCCGTCCGCGCGGCCGGCGGCGTGTTCATCGCCGACGAGGTGCAGCCGGGCTTCGGCCGCACCGGCGAGGCGTTCTGGGGCTTCCTGCGCCACGGCGTCGTGCCCGACATCGTCACGCTGGGCAAGCCGATGGGCAACGGTCATCCGGTCGCCGGCCTGGCCGTGCGGCCCGAGGTCATGCAGGCCTTCGGCCGGGCCTGCCGCTACTTCAACACGTTCGGCGGCAACCCGGTGTCGATGGCCGCGGCCCGCGCCGTGCTGGACGTGATCGAACAGGACGGTCTGCAGCGCAACGCGCTCGAGGTCGGCGACTACCTGCGCGAGCGGCTGGCCGGGCTGGGCCGGCGCCACGCGCTGGTCGGCGAGGTGCGTGGGACGGGCCTGTTCATCGGCGTCGAGCTGCTGGCCGACCGCGCGAGCGGCGCGCCGGCCACCGAGCAGGCGGCGCGGGTCGTCAACGGCCTGCGCCGGCGCCAGGTGCTGCTGAGCGCGACGGGCCCGCAGGCCAACGTGCTGAAGATCCGGCCGCCGCTGGTGTTCGGGCGCGAGCACGCCGACCTGCTGGTCGAACGGCTGGACGCGGTGCTGGCGCAGATCGGCGAAGGGTAGAATGGCGGCCGGGTGTTAGCCGCATGCCGCGGCGGGACAGGTTCATGCGTCGGTCGGGCCGCCACGCGGAGCTCCCGCGACCATGCATCGTGTCACCCCGCGGCAGGACCTGCCGCGCGTCCGCCTTCTCGCCGAACGCGCTTTCGCCACGCTCGAACGTTTCCTGCACATCGAGGCGGCCAGCGGCATCGTGCTGTTGATCGCCGCCGCCGTCGCGCTGATCTGGGCCAATTCGCCGTTCGCGCACGGCTACCACGCGCTCTGGCATCTGCCGGTGTCGATCGGCATCGGCGGCTTCACGTTCTCCGAGTCGCTGCACTTCCTGGTCAACGACGCGCTGATGACCGTCTTCTTCCTGGTCGTCGGCATGGAGATCCGCCGCGAGATCCACGAAGGGGCGCTGAGCGACCCGCGCCAGGCCAGCCTGCCGATCCTGGCGGCACTGGGCGGCGTGGCCGCGCCGGCGCTGATCTACGCGGCCTTGAACGGCGATCCGTCGCGCATCCATGGTTGGGCGGTGCCGACGGCGACCGACATCGCGTTCGCCGTCGGCGTGCTGGCGCTGCTGGGCCGGGGCATCCCGGCGCACGTGCGGATCTTCCTGCTGGCGCTGGCGATCATCGACGACATCGTCGCCGTGCTGATCATCGCGCTGTTCTATTCGGGCGGGCTCGACTGGCACGGCTTCCTCGTCGCCGGGCTGGGCATCCTGGCCGTGCTCGGCTTGCAGCGGATCGGCATCGGCTCGGCGCTGGCCTATGTGCTGCCCGGCGCCGTCGTCTGGATCGGGCTGCTGATGACCGGCGCGCACCCGAGCTTGGCGGGCGTGGTGCTCGGCATGATGACGCCGGTCGTGCCGCTGCCGATGCGCGAGCGCCCGCTCGACGGTGTGACGCGCGCGGTGCAGCGGCTGCACGATCACGATGACGCGCAGGGCGCGCAAGGCCTGACGGCGCCGCTGCGGCAGTTGCGCTTGGCCCAGCGCGAGCTGCTGCCGCCGGTCGTGCGCGTGCAGATGGCGCTGCATCCGTGGGTTGCCTACGGGATCATGCCCGTGTTCGCGCTGGCCAATGCCGGCGTCGGCATGGGCGGCATCGACCTGTCGGCCGCCGGCCCGCGCTGGGTCATCGGATCGGTCGCGCTGGCATTGGTGGCCGGCAAGCCGCTGGGCGTGGTCGGCGTGAGCTGGGCGGCGGTGCGGCTCGGCTGGTGCCGGCTGCCGCCGGGCGTGTCCTGGGCCGGCATCTGGCTGATCGGCCTGCTGGCGGGGGTCGGCTTCACGATGTCGCTGTTCATCGCGATGCTGGCGTTCGACGACGAAGCGCTGCTCGGGGCGGCCAAGCTCGGCGTGCTGACGGGTTCGCTGGTGGCGGCGCTGCTGGGCCTGGCCTGGGGATCCGCGTACCGGCGGGCCCTGGCCGCCGGATGACGGTCCGCTCCTTTTTCGTGTAGCATCCGTCCCCCTTTTTCCGGGGGGCATCGTGTCCCGCATCGTCGTCGATCGCCTGCGCAAGACGTACCGCTTGCTCGAACGCGATCCGGGCGTGCGCGGCGCGCTGCGCGCTGGTCAAGCCGCGCTACCGCACCGTCGAAACGCTGGCATATCACGCCATCCGGGTGTCGAGGTCTGGTGTCGTGAATCAGAGCTCGCCGTTCACGACACTAGCGCCGGCGCGCCGGCTTGCGCCGTTCGATCGCGATCAGCACCACCGCGACCAGCGCGGCGGCGGCGCTCAGGTGTCCGCACCACGCGACCAGCCCGAGCGACCAGCCCTGCGTGCGCACGGCGATCGCCAGCGACACGGCGAGCAGCGCGAAGCCGGCGCCGCGCGCCAGGCGGCTGCGCGACGCCGGCCATTCGCGGCCGTACAGGTCCACCTGGTGGCGCTCCATCGCCAGCGCCAGCAGCGCGAAGGCCGGCACGGCGGTCAGCAGCGTCAACGCATGCATCATCGGCGATCGTCTTCGGTGGGGCGATCGGTCAGACGGTTTCGCCGGCGACGCGGCTTGTCGCCGGGCGCCGCGTACGTGGCAGCGGCGGCTTGAAGCGCATCGTCCGCAGCGCCAGCGCGGCCAGCAGCGCGGCGAGGGCCAGCAGCGTCAGGTCGATGCCGGCGAACACCCAATCGTGCTGCGCGAGACTGGTGACCAGGCCGCGCGAGCTCGTCACCGCATTGAGTACCGGCAGCAGCGCCAGCGACGCGGCGCCGGCCCACAGCAGCTCGATCCACGCGCGGCGGGGCGGCCGCACGATCGCGTACAGCAGCGTGATCGCCCAGACGATGAAGAACAGGTCGATCTCGGCATTCTTGCGCTGAGCGATCTCCAACGGCAGCAGGCGGCTGCCGGCCATGAACGCCGCCATCGCGATCGGCAGTCCGGCGATCGCGGCGATGTTCAGGCGCTCGACGATCCGGAAGCCCAGGTGCGGGCGTTGCGGGTCGGCCAGCCGGGTGCGGCGCTTGACGGTCCACATCACGAGGCCGGTGCCGACCATCGCGGTGCCGGCCAGGCTGGTCAGGAAGTACAGCCAGCGCACGGTCGTGTCGGCGAACTGGCCCTCGTGCAGCGCGACCAGTACGCCGCGGGTTTCGGCGGCCGGGCCGACGCGATCCTTGGTGTCGAGCAGCTTGCCGTCGACGCCGTCGAACACCAGGTATTGCGGGCTCGTCGACGCGCGGCCGGCGCTGCCGCGCGTGACGATGACGCGGGCCGCCGCGTCGCCGGGGTTCTGCACGATCACGCGGCCGACGTTGTCGTGGCCCCAGCGCTGCTGCGCGTCGCGCACCATCGGCGCGACGTCGGCGAGCGCGGCCGGCCGGCGGCTCGGCGGGCTGGCCGGCACGAACGCGCTCAGCTCGGCGGTCAGCGCCTGCCGCTGCGGCGGCGTCTTGAACGCGGCGTCCGATCCCCAGGGCATATACATCAGCATCAGCGTGACCAGCCCGGAGTACGTGATCATGAAGTGGAACGGCAGGCCGAACACCGACAGCAGGTTGTGCGCGTCGAGCCACGAGCGCTGGCCCTTGCCCCAGCGGAACGTGAAGAAGTCGATGAAGATCTTCTTGTGCGTGATGACGCCGCTGACGATCGCGACCAGCATGAACATCGCGCAGAAGCCGGCGATCCAGCGTCCCCAGAGCACCGGTACGTAGTGCAGGTTGAAGTGGAAGCGATAGAAGAACTCGCCGCCGTTGGTGTCGCGCGAGGTGATCGGCTGCGCGGTGCGCGGATCGAAGGTCGCGCTCTCGAAGCGCCGGCCGCCGTTGCCGGCCGGCCGCCAGAACGCCTGCACGACGGGGTTGCGGTCCTCGGGCAGCGAGAAGCTCCATTGCGGGCTGCCGGCCGCCACCCGGCCCAGGTGATCGACGATGAGCGGCGCGACCTCGGCGGCATCGGGCACCGTCGCGGCGGCCGGCAGCTCGGGCCGCATCCACTGCGACAGCGCGTCCTTGAAGTACGAGACGCTGCCGGTCAGGAACATCGCGAACAGGATCCAGCCGACCAGCAGGCCGGTCCACGTGTGCAGCGCCGACATCGTCTGGCGCAGGCCGCGCGCCTTGGCGGGGGTGGCGCTGCTCATCGCGGGCCGGCCGACGACCAGACGAGCAGGCACGCGGCCAGCAGCGGCAGCGCGGCGATGGCCAGCCCGGCCCAGGCGCGCGCGGCCGAGCGCACGGCGAACACCCAGACCACCGCGCCGGTATAGACGAGAAAGCTCAGCAGCATGCCGCCGAGCACGGCCTCGGTCGCCGGGATCGGCAGCGCGAGCATGGCGATCGACGTCAGCGCCGCGAGCGCGTAGCCGCCGAACAGCGCGGCCAGGACGCGCGAGGCGAGCGGAGCGTGGACAAGGATCCGGGGCAGTATCCGGGAGGTCGTGGCGGGGTTCACAGCGTGGGCGACGATCGCGCGGCAACCCGCGCGTCATTCGATGAATGAGAATTAGTCGCGATTGTAGCCGACCCCGCGGCGTCAGTCGAGTTGCACGCCGGCGCCGCGCGCGACCTTGCCCCACTTGTCGATCTCGGCCTGCAGGTAGGTCGCGAACGCCTGCGGGCTCGTGGCGACGACCTCGGCGCCCAGCGACTGCAGCTTCTCGACCACGTCGGGCATCTTCAGGATCGTCCGCAGCTCGGCGTTCAGCCGCGCGACGATCTCGGGCGGCAGGTTGCCGGGTCCCATCAGGCCGCCCCAGGACACGGTTTCGAAACATGCGCGCCGCCTACGACGACCTGGACGACGACATGAAGGCGCGGATCGAGGGGCTGAAGGTCCATCACTCGATCGCCTACTCGCGCGAGGTGCTCGGGTTCGAGTTCACCGACGGCGAGCGCGAGCAGCTCAAGGGCGCGATCCATCCGCTGGTGCGCACGATTCCCGGCTCGGGGCGCGAGTCGCTGTACCTGGCGTCGCACGCGTCGCGCATCGTCGACTGGCCGGTGCCCGAGGGGCGGATGCTGCTGCGCGACCTGACCGAGCACGCGACGCGGCCGCGCTACGTCTATCCGCACGTCTGGCGCGAAGGGGATCCGGTCATCTGGGACAATCGCGCGACGATGCACCGGGGGCGCTCCTACGATGACAAGACCCATCGCCGCGAACTGCGCCGCACGACGACGCTGGACCTGCCGCTGCCGGCCTGACAGGCGCCCGGCGGCCGAGTTGGCGCTGCCGGTCACGCGCGCGTCATGACGGCCGTCCCGATCCGCCGCTCGACCGGACGCCGGGCGGCGCGGACGGAAGCGTCGACGGCCGGCGGCTTATCATGCGCCGAAACACCCGAGGAGGAGATCAAGGATGAGTGACTACCTGCGCCTGCGACAGATCTGCCTGGTCGCGCCGGACCTGGAGCCGGCCGTCGACACGATTCGCGACGTGTTCGGCGTCGACGTCTGCTTTCGCGACGGCAACGTCGGCAAGTACGGGCTCGTCAACGCGCTGTTCGTCTTCGGGCACGCGTTCCTGGAGATCGTCGCGCCGACGCGCGAAGGCACCGCGGCCGGCCGCTTCCTCGAGCGCAGCGGCGGGCGCGGCGGATACATGGCGATCTTCGACTGCAACGATCCGCGCCGCCGCCGCGAGATCGCCGAGCGGATGGGCGTGCGGATCGCCCACGTGCTCGATTACCCCGGCTATTTCGGGATCCAGCTCCATCCGCGAGATGGCCGCGCGACGATGCTCGAGTTCGACCACACCGAGGGCGGCGAGCCGCTGACCGGCGCCTATCATCCGGCCGGACCGCAGTGGCAACCGTTCCAGCGGCTGGACAAGGTGCTCGGCATTCCGACGATCGACGTCGCGTCGCCGGATCCGCTGGATCTGGCCCGGCACTGGGCGACGCTGATGGATCGTGAGCTCGACGACGGGCAGGTCGGCGCGCCGCGGCTGCAGTTCGAGCTGGGCGCCGCGCGCTTCACCCCGCTGCCGGCCGGCGAGGCCGAGCGGCTCGACGCGATGCACGTCGCCTTGCCCGATCCGGCCACGGTGCTCGACGCGGCGCGCCGGCGCGGGCTGGACGTCGCCGACGGGCGGTTCTCGCTGTACGGCGTCGACGTCGTGCCGGAGCCGCCGGTGCGCTGAGCGCGCACCGCCTGCCGGCACGGCCACCCGCGCGGGCCGTCGCGGCCCGCCCGAGCGTCGCGCCCGCGGCGATCATCTGGCGTCGAGCGAGACCTTTTTCCTCGCCCCGAGTGCTGCCGTGTCGTGCAATGGCATCGATGTCTTCGAGGGGGACGGTCGATGCGTTGGCGATGGTTGACGGGAGGTCTGGCTGCGCTGGCGCTGCTGGTGATCGCCGCGCCGCCGGGTTTCGCGCAGACGCCGCGCGAGCAGGCGCGGTTCGGCTCGTGGAACGTGCAGAAGGACGGTCCGTCGCTGGAGATGTACTCGGCCAACGAGACCGGCGCGACGGTCGGCGTGATGTGCGTCGATGGGCAGAGCTGCTCGGTCTACGTCGCGACGCGGACGCGCTGCGAGAACGGACGACGGTATGCGGGGATCGTCGGCGCCGACGAGGGCTTCTCCGACCATACGGCGACCTGCCGGATCATCGGCGACCGCTTCGTCTACGTGCTGTCGGATTTCGGCCGGGCGATCCGCAGCCTGAGAAACACCCGGCAGTGGGGCTTGGCCATCGAGACGAGCGGCGGGCCCGCGCAGTCGTTCCGCTTCGTCGTCAGCGGCACTCGCGAGGCCATCGGCGCGATGGCGCTGATCGATGGCACGACGCTGCGCGATCCGCGCAGCGACGCGATGTTCTGACGGCGGTGCTCAGCCGGTGACGGCGGCGGCGCGCGTCACGCGACGCAGCTTCAAGCCGGTGGCGATCACCTCGTAGGTGCCGTCGTCGATCTGCTTGGCCGGCTGGCGGTTGACGCGGCAGATGCGAACGGCCGGATCGTCGTTCGCCTTGCCGGTCCGATCGTCGAGCCTGCCCGTGCGGCCGTCCAGGTGCTCGATGAAGTGATCGACGTCGTAGTAGTTGCCCTTGTCGTCGACGGCGCGGATGCTGGCGGTGCGTTCGAGTCGGAAGGACACGGGGGACCTCGTGTTCAAAGCGGTGATTCGAATCATCGGCCACGGCGCGAGCCGCGACCACTAAACAAAAGGCGGATTCGTTGGGTTCGCCGCCTATACTTTGGTAGGAGTGCCGCGGCGACTACCGGCCGGATCGTCAAAATCCGCGAAACCCGTCGCGGCACGACCGGTTGTGGCTGCCTGTCGGCGCCGCTTCAGCGCGGCGGGCGTTCGGACGCTTCTCGCGCCTGCTGCATCTGGGCGATCTGCGAGGTCGTGACCATCAGCGCGTTCGCGCACTCGGCCGCGCTGCGCAGCGTGCAGGTGGCGACCGTGTGCGTGACGAAACGCCCGTCGCGCCCGGTCCACGCGACCGAGTACAGCGTCTGCTGGCCTCGCCCGCGCTCGTCGGTGCGCGGATCGACGCTGAGGAAATGCAGGCCGACGAGGGCGTCCGGCGCGTTCGTGCTCGGGAAATAGCCGGCGCGCTTGATCGCCTCGCGCAGCTTGGCCACGACTTCGAGGCCGGCGTCGTCGGTCGATTCGACGCTCAGGCCGATCGTCGGCAGCGGTGCTTCGCGGGTCGGTCCGAGCTGCTGCGCGGACGCGAGGGCGGGCAGTACGGCCAGCACGGCCGCCGGCACCCACGTGGGAATGTTCATCGGGCTCGCCAGGATCTGGAGTGGAGAACGATCACTGTGCGTCGTTCCCGAGAGGCGATCCGTACAGCCCCCGGTCCGACGGCGGCCGCGCCGCTGCGTCGTTCCCGTCCCGGCGCCCGGTCCGTCCGGTCCGCCCAGTCCGTCCAGTCCGTCCAGTCCGTCCAGTCC
>JASGFT010000177.1:0-9443 GCA_047605425.1 Burkholderiaceae bacterium
GGGGCGGTAACGCCGCCGCCGATCCTCGCCCAGGCGCGCGAGGCCGGCCTCGGGCCGCGTCGCCTGTTCCAGCGCCAGTTCATAGCGCCGGAAGTACGCGGCCAGCGGCGGCCCGAGCTGCGCGTCGTCGTCGATCAGCAGTACGCGGTGCATCGGCGCATTGTGACAGGCTCAGGCTCCGCCGAACGGGCCCCAGCGACCGTGCCCTTTCTCGAGCCGCTCGCGCACCTTGCGCTGCTGGTCCGCGTTCAGGCTGTCGTAGAAATCGGCCAGCGCCGTCATCACTTTCGGACCCTCGGCCTGCACGGCCGCCGTCTTGCGTTCGAACAATTGCTGCGCGCCGGCGCGATCGAATCGCTCGCCGGCGATCAGCGCGCGAAACTCGGCCCGAGGATCGGCGGCGGCGTCACCGCCCCGGACCGCCTTGCGCGCGGCGGCGATCTCGTCCGCCAGCGCATCCAGCTTCTGCTTCTGGCCGGCGTCCAGGTCGAGCTTGTCGCTGATGCGGCCGACGATCCGGGCGCGCATCTCAACGGCCCGGGTCTCGTTCCATTCGCCGCCGCCGCGGTAGTGCGAACAGGCGGCCAGTCCGCCGGCCAGCAACGCGGCGCCGGCCAGGCCGACCAGCAGGCGTTTGATCGAAAAGCGCTTCATGTCGACTCCTATGGGGTCATGAGGAACATGAAGCCGATCATGCGCCCAGACGCCGCCGCGGTCTTGTCGGCGGGGTCGCGTTTCTTGTCGTTTTGTTTCGGTGCTGCGCCGCGTCGAACGCATGGAGCATGATCGAAATCAGCGGAACAAGCGTAGAAGGATTCAGGCTGTTCGGGATCCCCAAAATCGCTGACTGGCACCCCTAGGGACGCGCTGATCAATTCCACCCGGCCGTCGCATCCGTCCCGCGGGCGGTCCGCGGCGTTGCCATTTGCGGTCAATAGCACCACTATTGACCGCAAATGGCGCCTTGCGTCCCATCCCGACGGACGGCGCGGCCGGCTCGGGCGAATTGATCAGCGCGTCCCTCGGCGTGGGTTCGATCTTGGTGCGAACAGGCGCTAGTCGACGCCGAGCCGCCGCGCCCCTTCGCGAAACATCGATTGCGCGTCGGGCTCGAAGTGGAACGCGGCGCGGAAATCGTCGAAGCGGTAGCCTGGCCGTTGCCGGCGGATCTGCGCGAGCCAATGCCACGCATCCTGCATTCGTCCGGCGAACGGCAGCAGGAAGGCCGCCAGCGCATGGATGTGGGCATGCGCGTTCGCGCAGCGCGCGCCTCGCACGGCCCAGTCGGCCGCCGACTCGAAGCGCCCCAGTCGGGCTTCGGCGATGCCGCGAGTGGCCAGCATCGCGAACCGCATCGGATCATAAGGGCTCAACCGGCGCGACGCATCCGAAGCCGTCATCGCGTCCAGCGGATCGCCGGCCTGCGCCTGCACGAAAGACAGCACGTAGTGGGCAAACGCATAACTGGGGCTCAGCGTGACGCTGTCGCGCAGCGCACGCACCGCTTCGCCGTTCTCTCCCTGCAGCCAGAGCGCTCGCGCCATTGCGCAGTGCGCGCCCGGATCGCGGTCATCGGCGCGCACGGCAGCGACCGCGCTATCCATCGCGCGCCGCGCGGAGGCCGACGGGTCGTCGCTCCAGCGCTGGAAGGCGTCCTGCCAGTGCGCGAACGACAGACCGGCGTGAGGCCGCGAGAAACCCGGATCGAGCGCGATCGCGCGCTCGAACAGCGATCGCGCGCTCGCGTTCTCGTGCTTGTCGAAGCGATACAGATGCCCCAGACCTCGATGATGGATCTGCCAGGCGGTCCACGGCGACTCGCGATCCTTACCGAGCGCGCGGTCGACCTCGTGAGCTTCGATCTCGCCGGCCAGCACGGCGGCGATCACCTCGGCGCTGCCGTCGACGACCGCGCGCCAGTCGTCGGTGCGATGCTCGAAGCGATCGCTCCACACGGTCCGCCAGCCTCGGCTTTCGATCAGCTCGATGTCGACGCACCATCCTCCCGGCGCGTCGGCCAACACGCCGCAGGCGATGTATTCGGCCGCGAGCATGGGCGCCGCCTCGGGCGCGCAGATGCCGCGCTGCTGCAGCGCGAACACGCTGGCCGCGGCGATGACGGCCAATCCCCTGAGACGGGCCAGTTGCCGCACGATGTCGCGCGTCAACGCATGGCTGGCGCACGCGAGCCATTCGGCGGCACCGGAATCACGCGCTTCGACGCGAAACGGCATCAGCGCGACGACGACGTCGTGGCGAGGCGTCAGCGCCCGGTCCGGCGGCCTGGCCTCGCCGTCGGCCGCCATCTCCGTCCGCGCGCCCGTCCCTCGTTCGGCCTGCTGCACGATGACGGGGTGGTGTCGTGCGTCGATCAGCATTCTGCGCAGCGGAAGCATGGGCGCCGCCTCGGGCGCGCAGATGCCGCGCTGCTGCAGCGCGAACACGCTGGCCGCGGCGATGACGGCCAATCCCCTGAGACGGGCCAGTTGCCGCACGATGTCGCGCGTCAACGCATGGCTGGCGCACGCGAGCCATTCGGCGGCACCGGAATCACGCGCTTCGACGCGAAACGGCATCAGCGCGACGACGACGTCGTGGCGAGGCGTCAGCGCCCGGTCCGGCGGCCTGGCCTCGCCGTCGGCCGCCATCTCCGTCCGCGCGCCCGTCCCTCGTTCGGCCTGCTGCACGATGACGGGGTGGTGTCGTGCGTCGATCAGCATTCTGCGCAGCGGAAGCGCGTCGATGCCAGCCTCCTCGAACTGCCTGGCCGCCACGCGGACATGGTGGACGGCGTCGTCGATCCGATGCGTGCGTAGCAGGCCGTCGATCAGCCGACGATGCACATCGACGTCATAAGGGCTCAGCCCGAGCCATCGCAGGTACCAGCGATGCGCAACGACATCGTCGCTGCCGGCGGCCAGCCGCTCGAGCAGTCGGATGTGCCGCTCGCGCCAGGCGAAGCGCTCGCCCTGCAACCACGCGTCGAACTGCGCGCAATGCTCGACGAACAGCCCCTCGGCGAAAGCCCCGGCGAAGCAGGCCTCCAGCTCGATCAGCGTCGATCGCGCCGCCGCCTGGCCATCGCCGAACGCCGCCACGCGCCGCACGTCGACGTCATCGAGCGCCAGCCATACGACATCGCCGGCGCTCCTGACCCGCGGCACGCCCTGCGGGTCGCGGCCGAGCAGCGATCTGAGCCGGCTGAGCGCCCAACGCAGTTCGCCGCGCGGGTCCGCCGGGCGTTGCCACAGCAGGTCGATCAACGCCGAACGCTCGACCGGACGCTCGGCCATGGCGAGATAGACGAGCAACGCGCACAGCTTGCGCGACGCCGGCATCGCGACCGGATGGCCGTCGAGCCGCCATTCGGGCGAACCGAGCAGGCGCAGCATCGCCGTCTGCGGCGGCGCGCCGTCGATCGTCGTCCCCGGCAATCGCGTCGATTCCACGGCGGCTCCCACGCTGGCGCCCACGGCAGAGCGCGATGCTGATCATCGATCGCTCTGCCGGGCGACGTCAACGTCCTTATCGAGGAGACCGTCATGACCCTTTCCCAGCCTCACTCGAACGCCTCGGCCGCCACCGCGGCCGCGGCGACCGCGCCCGTTTCGTCCTCCGCGATCGGCTCCGCGCCAGATCCGGCATCGGCGCCGGCCATCGACCTCGCCGCGGTCAAGGCCCGGCAGCAATCGGCCTGGTCATCGGGCGACTACGCGATCATCGGAACGACGCTGCAGATCGTCGGCGAAACGCTGTGCGAAGCAGTGGATCTGCGCGCCGGCGCGACCGTTCTGGACGTCGCGGCGGGCAACGGCAACGCCTCGCTGGCGGCCGCCCGCCGCTGGTGCGACGTGACCGCCGTCGACTACGTCGACGCGCTGCTCGAGGGCGCTCGCGCGCGAGCGGCCGCCGAAAGACTGCCACTGACGATCCGGCAGGGCGATGCCGAGAATCTGCCGTTCGGCGACGCGAGCTTCGACGCCGTCCTGTCGACGTTCGGCGTGATGTTCGCGCCGGACCAGGCGCGCTGCGCGGCCGAGATGCTGCGCGTCTGCCGCCCCGGAGGAGCGATCGGCCTGGCCAACTGGACGCCCGACGGGTTCATCGGTCGCCTGTTCCGCACGATCGGCCGTCATGTCCCACCACCAGCCGGGCTGCGGTCGCCGGCGGCCTGGGGGACGCGCGAGCGCATCGACGAACTGTTCGGCGAATCGGCCGCGTCGATCGACGCGCAATCGCGCCACTACACATTCCGCTACCGGACGCCCGAGCACTTCATCGACGTGTTCCGCCAGTGGTACGGCCCGGTGCTGAAGGCGTTCGCGGCGATGGACGAGACTTCGGCATCGGCATTCCGGAGCGAGCTGCTGGCGCTGATCGATTCGATGAACCGCGGCACCGACGGATCGATGGCGGTACCCGCCGAGTATCTGGAGGTCGTCGTCCGGCGACGCTGACGATCGTACCCCGAGCCGGCGTCCGTCGGCACCGGCTCGATCTCCGGGGGCCGAAGTACTAGGCGGCCACCGCCTGGTCGCACCACTCGAGCCGGTTGCGGCCGGCGCGCTTGCCGCGATACATCGCCTGGTCGGCGCTGACCAGCAGGTCCTGCGCGCTGGAGCCGTGGGCCGGATAGAGGCTGATGCCGAAGGTCGCCGTCACGTTGATCTGGTGGCCGGCGATCTTGATCGTCGGCGTCAGCCGCTCGCGAAGCTGGTCGGTCATCCGCACCGCGTACTCGATGTCCTCGACGTCGCGCAGCAGCAGCACGAACTCGTCGCCGCCCAGGCGGGCCAGCGTGTCGCGCGGGCGCATGCCGATCGACAGCCGCTCTGCCACCTGGCAAAGCACGCGATCGCCGACGTGATGGCCTAGCGTATCGTTGATGCCCTTGAAGCCGTCGAGGTCGACGAACACGAGCGCGAACGGCACGGCCTGCGTGCCGACCGAGGCGCCGTTGATCGCCTGCTCGATGCGCCGCGTCAGCAGCGTGCGGTTCGGCAGGCCGGTCAGCGCGTCGTGACTGGCCAGCTTGACCAGCTCGTCATTAGCGCGGCGCAGCGCGTCGTTGTTGCGCTGGGCGGTCGAGGCTAGGTGCGCGTCGAAGATCGCCGCCATCGTCGTGACGCCGAGCACGCCCAGCGAACCGAAGGCGACGATGACGGCCAGCCATGCGGTACTTATCGTCGATGGATCGACGGTGCAGATCGCCTCGGGCGCCAGCGAGCCGGCGCGCAGCCCGATGTGATGGACGATGGTGACCGAAAAGGCCAGCGCGACCGCGCTAAGCAGTCGACCCAACCACTTGCGCGGCACGCCCATCGGCCCGGCGCCCAGCGCCATCCGCAGCGCGACGCACGACAGCAGGCCGCCCGTCAGCACCGACGCGGCGACGCCGAAACCATCGTATTCGATGCGCGGGGTTACCTGTATCGCCGACATGCCCAGATAGAAGGTGCCGGCCATGCCGCCGCCGAGCAACGCCGACCCGATCAGGAAGCGCAACCTTATCAGGCGCGGACCGCTTACCGCCCACAGCGCGCCGCCGCTGACCAGCACCGCCAGCACCCAGGTCGCCAGCGCCCGGCTGGCGTCGAACGCGATCACGATCGGTAGCTGCAGCGCCAGCATGCCGATGAAGTGCACGGCCCAGATGCCGGTGCCCAGCGAAACGGCTCCCGCCACCAACCAGCCGAGGGCCGCTCCTCCGCGCGTGTCCTTGATGTGCGCCGCCAGGCTGTTAGCGGCGTAGGCCGCCGCTATCGCAATGCACATCGACATGGCGGTGAGCCGGACGTCGAAATGATCGAGCATCGAAGGTAGACCCTGCAGCGTGACTTCGGAGAATCGTTGAGCATGAAGTCTGAGGGATAGCGGCAGGGCTGGGGAGCACCCCGTCAGGGGGGTCTCACGAACGGCTGACGAGCCCCGATGAACGGCTGACCGGTGATTGGCTTCTGCGCCACTGCATGTAAAGGACGCCGGCAATGACGATCAGACCGCCGATCACCTGGCCGGCGGTTGGCAAGATGCCGAACAACATGGCAGTCAAAACGCCGAATACCGGGACCATGTTCTGCCACAGCGAACCGGCCGCGAGCCCCGCCCGGCTGACGCCGATGTTCCAGGCCACGACGCTCAATCCGCTGGCGAAAACCGCCGTCAGCAGCAGCCACAGGACCGCCTCGGGCGGCGGGGACAGGTTGGGCGCGTCGACGGCGCCGACGGCCCGCATGGCGGCCCAGGCCAGCGCCAGCCAGAGGGTGGTGCCGGTCATCGCCACGTAGGTGCGGCGCACCTGCGAGACCGAGGGCTCGAACCAGCGCTGGGCGGTGATCGAGTAGGCGTTCCAGCACCCGTACGACAGCACGATCAGGATCTCGCCGCCCTCGAGCCGCAGCGACGCGAGCGCCTGCGGCGAGCGCGCGGCGATCGCGATGCCGGTGCCGATCACCGACAGCGTGGCGGCGATCCAGAATCCGGGCTCGAGCGGCTGGCGGGTGGCCACCCGGACCGACAGGGCCGCGTAGACCGGGGTGGCCGCCATGATCGCCGCGGCGGTGATCGGATGGGTGTACTTGAGCCCGAGGTTGTACAGCAGGAAGAAACCGGCCATCGACGCCGACAGCAGCAGGTAGCGCCGCGGGCCGATCGGCATGGCCAGCATCCGCCAGCCGCCCGGGCCGGCGCCGATGATCACGACCAGCACCGCCGTCGCGATGATCAGCCGCAGCAGCGCCATGAAGAACGGATCGAAGGTCTGGAACAGGATCGCCGTCAGCGGGATGTTGGCCCCCCAGGCCATGCTGGCGCCGAGAAAGCACAGGGTGCCGATCCACAAGGGGCGATTCAAGTCGATGTCTCCGTGCGGGGCGGAATCGCGGGGCCTCTTTTATACTCTTTCCAGGGATCGCCGGCCGACACACGGGCCGCCTCGATTGAAACCGGCCCACGGTGTTTCCCGACATGAAGCCCGCCCATGGCGGTCCCCGACGACGAAGCCCGCGGACGGCAGACAGACCCGGTCGATGACCCCCGACATCCATTTCTACGAACCGAAGCAGGGCCACGGCCTGCCGCACGATCCGTTCAACGCGATCATCGGCCCGCGGCCGATCGGCTGGATCTCGTCGCGCGACGCCGACGGCCAGGTCAACCTGGCGCCGTACAGCTTCTTCAACGCGTTCAACTACCGCCCGCCGATCATCGGGTTCTCGAGCATCGGCCGCAAGGACACGATCCGCAACGTCGAGGCGCATGGCGAGTTCGCGTGGAGCCTGGCCACCCGGGCGCTCGCGCGGTCGATGAACGCGACCGCCGCCGCGGTCGCGCCCGAGGTCGACGAGTTCGAGCTGGCCGGGCTCGACAAGGCGCCCAGCCGGCTCATCGACGTGCCGCGCGTCGCCGGCAGCCCGGCGTCGATGGAATGCAAGGTCGTCGAGATCATCCAGTTGCATGGCGCCGACGGCGTGCTCGTGCCGAGCTGGCTCGTGCTCGGCGAGGTCGTCGCCGTGCACATCGACAAGGCCTACCTGAAGGACGGCGTCTACCAGACGGCGCTGGCCGAGCCGATCCTGCGGGCCGGCGGCGCGGGCAGCTACGCGCACGTGACGCCGCCGGCGATGTTCGAGATGCCGCGGCCGGATTGACCCATTGGAGCCACCCCGTGGGAACGGACCTCGGGTGCGACGTAAGATGCGACGACCCTCCGTCACCCAGAGCATCCGATCGGCCGTAGCCGACACGAGGAGACTCCCGATGAACCCCACCGAGTTCGGCGAAGCCCCGGTCACGGACCCCGAAGGGGCGTTGCGCATCGACGTCGTGTCCGACGTCGTCTGCCCGTGGTGCTACATCGGCAAGCGGCAACTCGAACGCGCGATCCGGGACTGGCAGGCCGAGCACCCGGACGATCCGCCGGTGCGGGTCCATTGGCTGCCGTTCCAGTTGAATCCGGACATGGACCCGGCCGGCGTCGACCGGCGCGACTACCTGGCGCGCAAGTTCGGCCACGCCGACATCGATCGCCTGTACGACAACGTGCGGGCCGCGGCGGCCGCGATCGACCTGGACCTGAACCTGGGCGCGATCGTCCGCCAGCCGAACACGCTGAAGGCGCACGCGCTGCTGGCGCTGGCCGCGCGCGAGGGTCCGGACCGCCAGGGCGCGCTGGCCGAGGCGCTGTTCGACGCGTACTTCCATCGCGCGGTCGACCTGACCGACGACGAAAACCTCGTCGCGGTCGCCGGCGAGGCCGGGCTGGACGAGGCCGCCGCGCGCGCGACGCTGGCCGACGGGGCCACGCTGGCCGCGACCGCGCAGGCCGACGCCCTGACGCGCGAGGCTGGCGTCGGCGGCGTGCCGTTCTTCATCGTCGACCAGCGGATCGGCGTCAGCGGCGCGCAAGGCGCCGATCGACTACTGAAGGCGATGCGCAAGGCATGGGAGCAGCGGACGTGACGATGGCCCGATTCGATTTCTCCGGCAAGCGCGTGGTCATCACGCAGCCCGACGACTTCATGGGGCCGACGCTGTGCCGGCTGTTCAGCGACAGCGGCGCGACGGTGATCGCCGACCGCCGGTCGCTGCGCGAGCCCGGCCAGGCCGCGGCGCTGATCGAGGCGGCCGGCCACGTCGACGTCCTGATCGCCAACCTGGGCATTCCCGCACCGAGCACGCCAGCCGTCGACGCGACCGACGAGGAATGGCGCGAGGCGTTCGCGGTAATGGTCGACTCGCTGCAGGCGCTGACGCGCGCCGTGCTGCCGCAGATGATCGCGCGCAAGGCCGGCAAGATCCTGCTGATGGGCAGCGCGTCGGCGCTGCGCGGCATGAAGCGCGCGTCGACCTACAGCGCCGCGCGCGGCGCGCAGCTCGCCTACGTCCAGGCGGTCGGCGTCGAGGTCGCGCCGCATCGCGTGCAGGTCAACGCGATCGCGCAGAACCTCGTCGACAACCCGATGTATTTCCCGCCCGAGGTCCAGGCGATGCCGGCGTTCCAGCAGCGGATCCGCCGCGAGATGCCGCTGGGCCGACTCGTGTCGGCCGACGAGGACGCGCGCTTCGCCGCCTACCTGTGCACCGACGCGGCGGACTGCTTCGTCGGCCAGATCTTCCCGGTCTGCGGCGGCTGGGCGCCGCGCTGAGACCAGGCCCGATCCAGAACGACGATCCACGGGAACGACCGCCGTACGTGCCGCATCCGATCGCCGGATTCCAGTAACGCGTCACTATCGCGCGCCCGACGAGGATGGCGAAAAAAGCCGCGCACCCGCCGCTCGGGGCTGGGCAGCGCGGGGGCGCAGGGCCGGCGCCGGCGTGCCGGTCGACACGCCCGGGATCGACCCTTATGGCGCGACCCGATAAGGCCGCAGCAAGGACTTCGTCAGACCTTTCAGGCGATCCGCATGAATTCGCCGGGTACGACGAGCCGGGCGATGCCG
>JASGFT010000178.1:0-9347 GCA_047605425.1 Burkholderiaceae bacterium
TGTCGACGATGATCTTGCGGCCGGTCAGGCCGGCGTCGCCCTGCGGGCCGCCGACGACGAAGCGGCCGGTCGGGTTGATCAGGTACTTGATCGGGCCCTTGATCAGCTCCTTCGGCAGCACCGGCTTGACGATCTCCTCGATCACCGCCTCCTTGAGCCGGCCGTGCTCGATGTCGGGCGCGTGCTGCGTCGACAGCACGACGGTCTCGATCGAGTCGGGGCGGCCGTCGACGTAGCGCAGCGTGACCTGCGATTTGGCGTCCGGGCGCAGCCACGGCAGGCGGCCGTCGCGGCGCAGGTCGGCCTGGCGCTCGACCAGGCGGTGCGCGTAGTGCAGCGCGGCCGGCATCAGCGTCGCGGTCTCGTCGCACGCGTAGCCGAACATCAGGCCCTGGTCGCCCGCGCCCTGCTCGAGGTCCAGGCCCCGGCCTTCGTCGACGCCCTGCGCGATGTCCTGGCTCTGCCGGCCGTAGGCGACCTGCACCGAGCAGCCCTTGTAGTCGATGCCGAACTCGGTGTTGTCGTAGCCGATGCGCTTGATCGTGTCGCGCGCGATCTGGATGTAGTCGACGTTGGCGCCGGTGGTGATCTCGCCGGCCAGCAGCACGAGGCCGGTCGCGCAAAGGGTTTCGGCGGCGACGCGCGAATGCTTGTCCTGCGCGAGCAGCGCGTCGAGAACCGCGTCCGAGATCTGGTCGGCGACCTTGTCGGGGTGGCCTTCGGAGACGGATTCGGAGGTGAACAGATAATCGTTATGAGCCAAAGCACTTCTCCCAAAAGAAAACAGGACAGTGCTGGCGGGGCCGGGCTTCGCGGCGGAAACCTGCGCCAGGGCCAGCGGCGTGCCGACCCTGGATCGAAGCGGCGACGCTTTAGCGGTATTTGTGTATCGTCGCCCCGCAAGTTGTCCAAATTAAACCGGCGACCTCGGTATTATACGGGCCCTCGCGCAACAACGGCTCAACCACTCGTCAACCCCCGCGCATCGTCATGGTCTTTTTCCTGCGGATGCTGGCCAGGCTGCCCCTGTCGTGGATGCAGGGGCTCGGGGCATTGTGCGGCCTGCTCGTCTATCGGCTGTCGGCCGACTATCGCGGCAAGCTGCTCGCGAACCTGCGCCAGGCGGGGCTGGCCGACGACGGCGGCCTGGCCCGGCGCGCGGCCGCGCAGACCGGCCGGATGATCGGCGAGATGCCGTTCGTGTGGTTCCGGCCGCTGAGCGCGGTGATGGCGCGCGTGGTCACCGACGACGCGGCCGTGATGGATGCGGCGTCGGCCGAGGGGCGCCCGATCATCTACCTGACGCCGCACCTGGGCACCTTCGAGATGACCGCCCGCTATTGCGCGAGCCGCGCGCCGATCACCGTGCTGTTCAAGCCGCCGAAGATCGCCGCGCTGACGCCGGTGCTCAAGGCCGGCCGCGATTTCCCCGGCATGTTGTCGGCGCCGGCCAACCTCGGCGGGCTGCGCACGCTGCTGCGCGCGCTTCGGCGCAACGAGGCGGTCGGCCTGCTGCCCGACCAGGTGCCCACCGACGGCGAGGGCCGCTGGGTGCCGTTCTTCGGCCGGCCGGCCTTCACGACGACGCTGCCGCAGCGGCTGGCCGAGCAGACCGGCGCGCTGGTCGTGATGGTCTGGGGCGAGCGCCTGCCGGCCGGCCGCGGCTGGCGCTTCCACGCCGAGCGGCTCGACGGACCGGCGACGCCCGAGGCCGTCAACCAGGCGATGCAGACGATGATCCTGCGCCTGCCCGAGCAGTACCTGTGGGGCTACAACCGCTACAAGGTGCCGACCGGAGTGCCTGGCCCGTGAGCGACGCGACTCCCGCGCCCAAGGCCGATGCCGGGCGGCGAACCGGCGCCGGTGGCGACACGATGATCCGCCTGGCGATCGGCGCGCTCAAGCTGCTGGCGCGCCTGCCTTACCCGCTGTTCCGGCCGATCGGCGAGGCGGTCGGCTCGCTGCTGTGGGTGCTGGCCCGGCCGCGCCGGCGGGTCACGCTGATCAACCTGCGCCTGTGCATGCCGGAGCTGTCCGAGGACGAGCGGCATCGGCTGGGCCGGCGCCATTTCCAGTACTTCGCGCGCAGCCTGTTCGATCGCTTCATCGTCTGGTTCGGCACCGAGCGGCGGATCCGCGAGTTCGTCGTGCTCGAGGGCTTCGAGCACCTGGCGTCGTACCGCGGCAAGCCGGTGATCCTGCTGGCCCCGCATTTCTGCGGCATCGACGCGGGTGGATTGCGGCTGCAGCTCGACATCGAGGCCTGCTCGATGTACGCGAACCAGAAGAGCCCGCTGCTCAACGAGGTGATGACCGAGGGCCGCTCGCGCTTCAACGGCGCGCGCATGTACCTGCGCAACGACGGCCTGCGGCCGGTGGTCCGCGAGCTGCGCAACGGCGTGCCGTTCTACTTCCTGCCCGACATGGACCTGGGGCCGCGCGACGCGATCTTCGTGCCGTTCTTCGGCGTGCCGGCGGCGACGGTCACGTCGGTCGCGCGGCTGGCCAGGATCACCGGCGCCGTCGTGGTGCCGGTCGTGACGACGATGACGCGCGACGGCTACCGGACCCGGATCCATCCGGCCTGGACCGATCATCCGGTCGACGATCTGCCGGCCGCCACCCGCCGGATGAACGCGTTCATCGAGGAACGGGTGCGCGAGATGCCCGCGCAGTACCTGTGGAGCCACAAGCGTTTCAAGACGCGGCCGCCCGGCGAGCCGGGCTTCTATGACTGATCGGTGATAATCCCGCCATGCGAGTGAGCTTCACGAAAATGCACGGCGCCGGCAACGATTTCGTCGTTCTCGACGCGACTCGCCGGCCGCTGGCGCTGAGCGCCGCGCAATGGCGGGCGCTGGCCGACCGGCATTTCGGCGTCGGCGCCGACCAGATGCTGGTCGTCGAGCCGCCGACGCGCGAGGGCGTCGATTTCCGCTACCGGATCTTCAATGCCGACGGCGGCGAGGTCGAGCAATGCGGCAACGGCGCGCGCTGCTTCGCCCGCTTCGTCCACGACAAGGGACTGACCGGCAAGCGCCGGATCCGTGTCGAGACGCTGTCCGGCGTCATCGAGCCCGAGATCGGCGACGACGGCCGCGTGACGGTCGACATGGGCGCGCCGGTCTTCGATCCGCCGCGCGTGCCCTTCGATCCGGCGGGGCTGGCGTCGCGCGCGCAGGGCGACGACCTGCTGTGGGCGTTGACTATCGGCGGTCGGGCGTCGCCGGCGCGCGCGCCGTGGCGGGCGGTGCTGTCGATGGGCAACCCGCACGCGGTGCAGTTCGTCGACGGCGACGTCGAACGGGCGCCGGTCGCGATCGACGGCCCGCTGATCGAAACGCATCCGGCCTTCGCGCGGCGCGTGAACGCCGGTTTCGCGCAATGCGTCGATCGCCGTACGATCCGGCTGCGCGTGTGGGAGCGGGGCGCGGGCGAGACGCTGGCCTGCGGGACCGGCGCCTGCGCGGCCGTGGTGGCCGGCATCCGGCGCGGGCTGCTCGACCGGCGCGTCGACGTGCACACGCACGGCGGCGTGCTGACGATCTCGTGGCAGGGGGCGGCCGTCGCGATGACCGGCCCGGCCGAAACCGTCTTCGAAGGACAGATCGATTTAGAACGCCTGGCGCCCGGCGCCGGCACTGGCGAGCCGAAAGCATGACGACCGAATCCCTGGACCCGACCGATGTCGCGCGGTACCTGAGCGAGCATCCCGACTTCTTCCAAGCGTTTCCCGACGTGCTCGGCAACGTGACGATCCCCGCCGCGCACGGCGGCCGCGCGATCTCGCTGCACGAGCGCCAGCTCGAGGTGCTGCGCGAGCGCAACCGCCAGCAGGAGGCGCGCCTGGTCGAGCTGATCCGCATCGGCCAGGAGAACGACGCGCTCGCCGATCGGCTGCAGAAATGGACGCGGCAACTTCTGCTCGAGAGGGACGTGACGCGCCTGCCGTCGGTGGTCGCCGACGGGCTGGCCGGTACCTTCTCGGTGCCGCAGGTGGCGCTGCGTCTGTGGGGCGCCTGCGACGCGCATCGACTGCAGCCGTTCGCCGCGCCGGTCGACGCCGACATCATCAGGCTTGCCGAGGGCATGCGCCAGCCTTACTGCGGGCCCAATGCCGAGTTCATGGCCGCCGCGTGGCTGCCGGGCGAGGGGCGCGAGACACGGTCGCTGGCGCTGGTCCCGCTGCGCGGCAGCGATGATTCGCAGGTGTTCGGCCTGCTGGTGCTCGGCTCGGCCGATCCCGATCGCTTCACGGCCGGCATGGGCACCGCGTTCCTCGAACGGATCGGCGAGATCGCCGGCGCCGCGTTGTCGCGGCTGGCCGACTGAGACCGGTCGGCACGGCGTCGCTTCCGCGCCGCCCGGATCCCGGAACCGTCGAGCCGGCCATGGTCGAGACCTCGCCACCGGCACCCGCCGACACCGGCGTCGATGTCCATGCCGACGTCGACGCCTACCTGCAGCGGTTGCGCGTCGAACGCGGCTGTTCGGCGCATACGATCGCCGCCTACCGGATCGAGTTGCGCGCGTTGCGCGAAGCCGGTCCCGATCGGGCGTGGTCCGACTGGACCGAGCACGACGTGCGGCGATGGGTCGCGCAGGCGACGCGCGACGGCCTGGCGCCGCGTTCGATCGCGCGCCGGCTGTCGTGCTGGCGCGGCTTCTTCGATTGGCTCGGCGAATGCCATCGCGTGACGACGAATCCGGCGCGCGGCGTGCGCGCGCCGCGGCCGCCCAGGCGCCTGCCCAAGGCACTGCCGCCGGACATGGCGGTACGCCTGGTCGGTTTCGATTCGCCGGCCGCCGGATCGGTCGATGACCAAGAGGCCGAGGCAGCGCTGCGCGACAAGGCGATCGTCGAGTTGATGTACTCGTCAGGGCTTCGATTGTCCGAGCTGATCGGCCTCGATCATCGCTACGTCGAGCAAGGCCCTTACCGGTCGTCCGGATGGATCGACCTGGCGCTGGCCGACGCGACCGTATGGGGCAAGGGCGGCAAGCGGCGGACCGTGCCGATCGGCTCGCAAGCGCTGGCGGCGCTGCGCGCATGGCTGCCGGTGCGCGAGCGCTGGCTGCGGGCGTTGACGCCTCGCCGGGCGACGATGCTGGACGACGCCGACCGCGCCGCGCTGTTCGTCGCCGCCAGCGGCAAGCGGCTCGCGGCGCGCGCGGTGCAGCGGCTGGTCAAGCGGCTCGCGCAGCGGCAGGGCATCGAGGCCGACGTGCACCCGCACGTGCTGCGCCACTCGTTCGCCAGCCATCTGCTGCAATCGAGCGGCGACCTGCGCGCGGTCCAGGAACTGCTGGGCCACGCGAGCATCGCGACGACCCAGGTCTACACGTCGCTGGATTTCCAGCGGCTGGCCGCCGTCTACGACGCGGCTCATCCGCGGGCGCGCCGCAGGACGCCGGGTGGAGCCGGCACGCCGGACGACGCCCGGCGGCAGGTCGGTGCAGGGACGCAGGTCGGTAAAGGGATGCAGACGGATGCAGGGGCGGCGGGCGGCGTCGACGATGGCCCGGGTCGACGCTGATTCACGGCATTCGCCCTAGGCCAGGCTGAACCTCGATGCAATCGAGGACCTGTTCACACTAAGATCGAACTCACGTGAAGCCCTAGTCCACCAGCATCAGCGCGGTCAGGCCGATGCCGATGCCGGCCGGCAGCGCGAACCGGCTCAAGGGGCTCGGCGAGCCATCGTTGAGCACGGCCACCGGGATCGTCGCGCCGTCCAGCACGTCGCGGCTGATCGACGGCAGCAGCGCGCGCTGCCAGGCCGGTTTGCGCCGGACGCCGAGCACGATCTGGTCGGCGCCGATCCGCTCCGCCTCGTCGAGTACGGCCTGGCCGATCGGCCCTTCGGCGACCAGCGCGCGATACGGCACGCCCGCGTCGCGCAGCAGCGCGATCGCCGGCGCCAGCGAGTCGCGCGCGCGCGACTCGCGGTACGCGGCCAGTTCGGCGCGGGGGAGCCGCCGGGCGATGTGACGGTACAGGACCGGCTGGACCGACAGCAGCGTGACCCTGCCCTGCAGACCGAGCCGCGCGTGCTGGCGCAGCACGTGCCGGACCGCGCGCATCGACGCGGGCGAGCCGTCGACCGGAATCAGCGTGTTCATCATGTCCACCTCGCCATCACGCCAGCCTCGCTATCGCACCTGCCTCGTCATCACGCGCGCCGAGCATCGTCGACCAGCGTGGCCTGGAAATGCCGGACGGATCGGACGCGGCTGATCCGCTCACCGGAGCTCAGCCTCTCAGGTCTGCTGCGCGGCGTGAGGCGAGCGCCGCTCGTCGGCCTGCTGGCGATTGCGGCGATTGACGAGCCAGGCCACGCCGAGCACCCCGGCGATCGCCACCGCGTGCACGACGTACGACAGCCAGACCGGCTGCTCGACGTACTTGGCGATCATCGGTTCGTGGATGACCATCGAGCACGCGGTCCAGGCCAGCACCGCGCCGCCGACGTACAGGATGATCGGGAAGCGATCGATCAGCTTGAGGATCAGCGTGCTGCCCCAGACCATGATCGGGATGCTGATGATCAGGCCCAGCACGACCAGCAGCGTGTTGCCGTGCGACGCGCCGGCCACGGCCAGCATATTGTCCAAGCCCATCACACCGTCGGCGATGATGATCGTGCGCATCGCGACCCAGAACGACGTCGATGCCTCGCCGTGTTCCTTGGCCTCGCCGCCGTCGTCGTCGGTCAGCAGCTTGTAGGCGATCCAGAACAGCAGCAGGCCGCCGGCGAGCATCAGACCGGGGATCTTCAGCAGCCACACGACGACGACGGTCAGCGCCGCGCGCACGACCACCGCGCCCATCGTGCCCCAGACGATCGCCCGTTTGCGCAGGTTTTCGGGCAGCTTGCGGGCGGCCAGCGCGATCACGATCGCGTTGTCGCCCGCCAGCACGAGATCGATCGCGACGATGGCCAGCAAGGCGCCGAAGAATTGTGCGTTGAAGAAATCCAAGATTCGTCTCCGGAGACAAGTTCGGGCGCATTCGGTGCGCCGCTGGATCGGCTGGTTCGCTCGATCCGCCGCGGGGCGGGCTTCGCCGTTCTCGGAGGGGAGAGGATCCGCGTCGCAGCCATTCGGTTTCGAGCGATTATCGACAGCGCTTTCGGGCGGCGACACTTCAAAACCGTGATGTATGCCAGCATGGTTTTCGATGCATCAATTCAATCGATTGATTGCATTCGATAAAGTGATTGTTATCTTGCAATTTCCTGACGATTTCGATTGAGCCCGCCAGAGGGAACTGCTAACCTTGATTTGCCCGCGATTGTCAGCTTTATGACGGCTTGACGGTGGCGGGCTTCGATCCACCGTTCGGGCCGTTGAGGCCCGTCCGGTTCGTTCAAAGGGGAGTAGCTCCCACGGGACGGTCGTCACTCCGGAGGCGCCTCGGAGCCTCCCGGGCGTTCCGGCGGCGTCAGCGCTGCGAGCAAGACCTTTGCCGTAGAACACACGACAAATGGGTCCAACGCGCATGCATCATCCGTCGACGCGACGCTATTTCCGTCATGGCATGCTCCCGCAGCTACTCGTTTTCGAGGCCATCGCGCGGCTGGGCAGCCTGACCCGGGCTGCCGAGGAGGTCTGTCTGGCGCAGCCCACGGTCTCGGCGCAATTGAAGAAGCTGACCGATACGGTCGGTGCGCCACTGGTCGAGCAGGTCGGCAAGAAGCTGTACCTGACGGAGGTCGGCAAGGCGCTGCATCGTAGCTGCGAAGAACTGATCGACCTGCTGCAGAGAACCGAAGACCGCCTGGCGCAGGCGCATTCGCCCGACCAGGGTCTGCTGCGGCTGGCCACGACCCCGACCGGACACGGCTTCCTGCACGCCCCGCTGGCGGCTTTCTGCCGGCGCTTCCCTCGCGTCAAGGTCCGGCTCGAGGTCGCCAATCGCCAGCAGATGCTCGCGCGCCTGCTCGCGCACCAGGACGATCTGGCCGTCCTGTGCGATCCGGATCCGGCGCTCGCGGTCGGTGCGTCGTGCCTGGGGCGCGACGGCTATCGCGTCTACGCGCCGGCCGGGCATCGCTGGGCCGGCGGGCCGGCACGATCGTTGGCCGAGGTGATGGCCGAGCCGATGATCTGCCGTGAGCCGGGCTCGGATTCGCGCCGCGTCATCGAACAGTCGCTGGCCTCGCATTCGCAGGCCGGCGCGGACGCGCCGAACGTGCGCATGGAGGTCATGAGCAACGAAGCGGTGCTGCAGGCGCTGTCGGATGATCTCGGGCTGGCCGTGCTGGCCGACCGGGTGGCCGAACCCCTCCGCACGGCCGGCCTCATCGCGCCCTTGGCCGTCCAGGGGTTTCCGGTCGTTCGTAGCTGGTATCTGTGCCAGCCCGAAGGGCGCGCGCCGACCCCGACCGCGCAGTGGTTCAAGGACTTCGCCCAACAGCATCGCGCGCCGGACGGCGTCCCTGTCGCCGCGCCGCCCGCCTTGCCGGCGGCGGGCGCGTTCGTTACCGGCCCGAGAGCCGATGCGGCCTTCGCCTGCACCGGCCCGCTCGACGGGCCTGGCACCTCGACGACCCGGTAACATCACAATCTGTTACCAGGCGACCGAGTCAACGCCAGGCGTCGGTTGACGTTCAATCGGTATCCGAACGAACACAGGATGGGTGGGATGACCGTCTCGATGCGCCGATGGGCGCTCGGCCTGCTCGCCGCCGGAGCGCCGCTGGTGGTATCGGCGCAGCCGGCTATCACGATCGGCGCCGTCAATGTGCGCGCCGGGCCGGGCCTGGATTTTCCGCTGGTCGCGACGCTGATGGACCATACGCCCGTGCAGATCGAAGGCTGCGTGACCGACTATAGCTGGTGCGACGTCTGGTTCGGCCAGCTTCGCGGCTGGGTCGCCGCCGCGTACCTGAGCTATCCGTACCGGAGCAGCTATGTGCCGATCGTGCAGTACGGCGCGCTGATCGGTTTGCCGGTCCTCGCGTTCTCGCTGGGCTCGTACTGGGACAACCACTACCGGGGACAGCCGTGGTACGGGCAACGGGATGCCTGGATGCGCCGTCCGCCGCCGGTATTCCGGCCTGCGCCGCCCGGATTCCGGCCCGGGCCGCCGATGGGCTACCCGCCGGGTCATGGCCCCCACTGGGGACCGGTCGGACCGGGAGCGCCGACGCATTCGCCGCCTTCGTCGATGCCGTCCCGGCGCCCGCCGAACGATAGCCCGCCGGGCAGGTCGTCCGGCCCGCGACCAGGGTCCGGCTGGCATGGCGGCGGCCCCGGCCCCGGCATGGGAGGAGGCTCGCCCGGCGGCGCCGATGATCCGCCAGGGTTCGGGCCCGGGCGCGTCGCATGCGCCGGCGATGCGC
>JASGFT010000179.1:0-9186 GCA_047605425.1 Burkholderiaceae bacterium
TCGGCGCGCCGGCCCGGGGGGCGGAGGAGCCGGAGGGGCTGGCCGCCCCCTGGTTCGCCGCGGGCGACGGCTCGGCCGCCTGCCCGGCCAGCCGCCCGGCCCGGTACGCGTACAGGCCGCCCACCGCGACGGCGGCGATGAGCAGCAGTCCCGCCAGCAACCGCGACGCGCGCTTGCCCATCACCGATTCCGCTTCAAGGATCGTCGAACGAAGGACGCCGGGAACCGCGGCCGGCGATCAGTACGACGCGGTCGTCACGCCGCCGGCGCCCACTGCCTTGTAGCGGCTCAGGCCGAATACGAGGCCGCGCAGCGAGGCGGTCGTGCCGCTGGTGGTCAGACCCCAGTCGCTTCCGTCGTTGCTGTACAGCGCGGCGCCGTCGTCGCCGACCGCGACGAAACGCGTGCTGTACGTGATCTCGCCGACGATGTTCGCGTCATAGGTGACGGCGTTCAGCGTGCTGCCGGTCAGCGTCGGCAACTGCGTCCACGTCGACCCGTCGGTGCTCGACAACTGCGTGCCGCCGGCGCCGACGACCGCGAAGACACCGTTGCCGTAAGCGGCCGCCCGCAGGTCCGTCGAGACGGGCGCGGCGACCGCCGTCCAGGTATCGGTGTCGGTCGTGCGCAGCATCGTGCCCTGCGCGCCGACGGCGACCATCACGCCGCTGTCGTTGTTGGCCGCCAGCCCGTACAGCGTTTGGGTCGTACCGACGTCCACCACGTCCCAGTCGGTGCCGTCGCCGTTGTGGATCAGCGTGCCGTTGGCGCCGACCGCGACATAGCGCGAGCCCAGCACCTGGACCGCGTACAGATTGGCCGAGGTATTCGGCGTATCGGCCGACCAGGAGATACCGTCGGTGCTGGTGAGCACGACGCCGCCGTCGCCGACCGTCACGAAGCGGCTGTTCGCGTAGGTCACCGCGTTCAGGTTGCTCGAGGTCAGCGGCGTCACCTGTGTCCACGTGACGTTGTCCGTCGAGTACCACAGGCCACCGCCGTCGCCGACCGCCACCAGGGTCTTGTTGCCGAACGCGATGCCGTTGACGTTGCCGCTCGACCACGGCGTCTCGGCGACCCATTCGGCGCCGGCAGGGCGCGTCGCGGCGGTCACGGCCGGACTGGCATCGCCGCCCTTGTCCGTGTCGTACCGGCCGTTGACGATGCAGCTGTAGTTCAGCCCGTTGATCAGACCCGTCACCATCTGCGGCGAGGTCGCGTCGATCCGCGACGCCGGATTGGCCAGCGTCGTCCAGTTGTCTATCGTGATCGATGGGTCGGACGCGCAGAAGATCCAGTAGTTGACGCCCGACTCGCCGTCCCAACTCACGGTCACGTGCTGGTCGCCGCTCTTGATCGACACGTTGGTCGGCGCATCGGGGGTGCTGCCGCTGCCGCCCAGGCCGCCGCTGCCGCAGGCGCCCAGCGTCGCCGTCGCGGCCAGCGTCGCCGCCAGGCAGGTGATCCATCCGAATCGTCCGCTACCGATCTTCATGCAGATTCCGTGAACAAGGTGAGATATCGTCGGGAGAGGCCGGCATGTTAGCGCGCCGGCCCGCTCGAATTCCTGTTGCGATTACATTTGGTTACAGCGATTGCAGCGCCGACATTCGGGCGCGCGCGCCGCGGCATTCAAAAACCCACCGCCTGCCCGTCCCGGCGATGGTCCGAACCAGCGACGTAGCCGTCGGCCAGATCGGCCGACAGGCGCGCGATCGCCTGGCAACTGCCGAAATCCAGCGAATCGGCCGGCCGGACCTCGACGGCGTGGCCCCGCTCGCGCAGCCCCGCGACGGTTTCGGCCGGCATCGCCGCTTCGACCAGCAACTGCCCGTGGTCGTCGATCCGCCAGCGCGGCGCGTCCGAGCACGCCTGCGGGTTCAGCCCGTCGTCCAGGTACCGCATCGCGACCTGCACGTGCCCCTGCGGCTGCATGTTGCCGCCCATCACGCCGAATGCCATGACCGGTTCGTCGCCGCGCGTGATGAACGCCGGCAGGATCGTGTGGAACGGCCGCTTGCCCGGCCCGACCTCGTCCGGATGGCCGGGAATCAGCTTGAAGCCGAGGCCGCGGTTGTGCAGCGCGATGCCGGTATCGGGCACGACGACACCCGAACCGAAGCCGTGGTAGTTCGACTGGATCAGCGACACCATCCGCCCCTGCGCGTCAGCCGCGCACAGGTAGACGGTGCCGCCCGACGGCGCGCCCGGTCCCGGCCGGCCCGCGCGCCGCAGATCGACGAGCGCGGCGCGCGAGGCCAGGTAGCCCGGATCGAGCAGATCGCTGACGCCGACGCGCATCGCCGCCGGCTCGCCGACGAACGCATGGGCATCGGCGAAGGCCAGCCGCATCGCCTCGATCTGCAGGTGCAGGCGCTCGGCCGAGCCGGGGCGCGTCTGCGCGACCGGCAGCCGCTCGAGCACGCCGAGCGCGATCAGCGCGGCGATACCCGAACCGTTCGGCGGAATCTCGTGGAGCGTGTAACCACGGTAGTCGACGCGGATCGGCTCGACCCAATCGGCCTGGTGCGCGGTCAGGTCCTCGGCGGTGATCGCCCCGCCGCTGCGTTGCGCCCAGGCGGCGATCAGGCCGGCCAGCCGGCCGCGGTAGAACGACTCGCCATGCGTGGCGGCGATGTCGGCCAGCGTTCGCGCCTGCGCGGCGAAGGTCCAGCGCTCACCGGCGCGCGGCGCGCGGCCGTCGCGCGTGAACGCCTGCGCGAAGCCCGGCTGGGCGGCCAGCGGCGAATCGGCCGCCGCCGCCCACTGGCGGGCGATCACCGGCGAGACCGCGAAACCCTCGGTCGCGTAACGGATCGCCGGCTCGAACAGGTCGGCGAACGGCAGCGCGCCGAAGCGCTCGGACAATTGCACCCACTGCGACACCGCGCCGGGCACGGTCACCGTGTCCCAGCCGATCGGCGGCATCCGCGTCATCCCGGCGAAGCGCTCGGGCGTCCAGGCGGCCGGCGCGCGGCCCGACGCGTTCAGGCCGTGCAGCCTGGCGCCGTCCCAGACCAGCGAGAAGCCGTCGCCGCCGATGCCGTTCATCGTCGGTTCGACGACCGTCAGCGCGATCGCGGCCGCCAGCGCCGCATCGATCGCGTTGCCGCCGCGGGCCAGCATCTGCAGGCCGGCCTGCGCGGCCAGCGGCTGCGAGCAGGCGACGAGGTTGCGGGCCAGGACCGGCGGGCGCTGAGCGGCGAAGGGCTGGGCGGGATCGAAGGGCTTCATCGCGCCATGATATTGCATCGGAACCGGCCGGGGCCCGGGCATCGCCGGGATCCGGCCATGGTCAGTCGCGCAGCAGCAGCTCGCCCTCGATCTCCACCGGGATGTTCCACGGCAGCTCGGCCATGCCGACCGCCGAGCGCGCATGGCGACCGACCTGCTCGCCGAACACGTCGAGCAGCAGCACCGAACAGCCGTTGATGACCTGCGGCAGCCCGTTGAAGCCCTTGGCCGCGTTGACCATGCCGAAGACGCGCACCCACTGCGCGATCCGGTCCAGCGAACCGAGCACGTCGCGCAGGTCGGCCAGGATCGACAACGCGGTCGCGCGCGCCGAGTCGACCGCCTGCTCGACCGACAGGTCGAGCCCGACCTTGCCGAACGGGCCGCACAGATGCCCATCCGCGTCGGTCGGACCGTGGCCCGAGATCAGCACGCGCCGGCCGACGACGTGCACGAACGCGAACGGCAGGTGGATGTCGGCCGGCACGCGCGTCGGCGCCGGCAGCGTCAGGCCGAGTTCCTTCAATCGCGCTTCGGGGCTCGTGGTCATCGTCGTCTCCTTCGCCGGCCTACCAGCCCATCACGCCGCGGCGCTTGAGCTCGCGGCCGATGATGATCTGCTGGATCTGCGTCGTGCCCTCGTACAGGCGGAAGATCCGCACGTCGCGGTAGAAGCGCTCGATGCCGTACTCGCTGATGTAGCCGGCGCCGCCGTAGATCTGCACGGCGCGGTCGGCGACGCGGCCGCACATCTCGGTCGCGAACATCTTGCAGCACGACGCTTCCATCGTCACGTCCTGCTTGTCGTCGCGCTTGCGCGCCGCGTCGATCAGCATCGTGCGGGCCGCGTAGATGTCGGCCTGGCTGTCGGCCAGCATCGCCTGCACGAGCTGGAAGTCGCCGATCGGCTGGCCGAACTGCTTGCGCTCCATCGCGTAGTTCAGCGCGTCGTGCAGCATCCGCTCGGCCGCGCCGATCGCGATCGCCGAGATGTGCAGGCGCCCCTTGTCGAGCGTCTTCATCGCGGTCTTGAAGCCGACGCCCTCCTTCAGGCCGATCAGGTTGGCCGCCGGCACGCGCGCGTTCTCGAAGATCACGTCGCAGACGTGAGCGCCCTGCTGGCCCATCTTCTTCTCGGGCTTGCCGATCGACACGCCGGGGGTGTTCTTCTCGACGATGAACGCCGAGATCGCGCCCGCGCCGCGCTTGGACGGATCGGTGCGCGCCATCACCGTCAGCACCGACGCCAGGTCGGCGTTGGTGATGAAGCGCTTGGTGCCGTTGAACACGTAGTGGTCACCGTCGCGCACCGCGGTCGTCGTCAGCGACGCCGCGTCGGAACCGGCGCCCGGCTCGGTCAGGCCGAACGACGCGATGTATTCGCCGCTGGCGATCTTCGGCAGGTATTTCCGCTTCTGCTCCTCGGTGCCGTCGATGACGATGCCGCCGGAGCCGATGCCGTTGTTGGTGCCGATCAGCGAACGGAAGGCCGGCGACGTGCGACCCAGTTCGAAGCAGGCCAGCACCTCCTCTTCCATCGTCAGGCCCAGGCCGCCGTACTGCTCGGGGATCGTCATGCCGAACAGGCCCAGCTCGCGCATCTCGGCGCGGATGTCTTCGGGAATCTCGTCGAGCTCGGCGACCTCGGCCTCGCGCGGCACGAGCCGGTCACGCACGAAGCGGCGCAGCGAATCGATCAGGACGTTAAGGGTTTCGGCGTCTCGTATCATGTGATGGTGGTCTCAAGAAAGGAGCTTGACGGATGCGGATTCTACTCGGGTGGGCAATCAATGCCCTATGTCTGCTGGCGCTCCCGTACCTGATGTCGGCGGTCACGCTCAGCAGCTTCGGCACCGCGCTGATCGTCGCGCTGGTGCTGGGCCTGCTGAACGTATTCATCCGGCCGGTGCTGGTGATTCTGACGCTGCCGATCAACCTGCTGACGCTGGGCCTGTTCACGCTGGTCATCAACGGTTTGCTCTTCTGGGTCACTTCACGGCTGGTCGACGGCTTCACGATCGCCAGCTTCGGCTGGGCGATCATCGCCGCGCTGGTCTACAGCCTGATAAGCTGGGCCGTCAGCGCGCTGCTGATGGGCCGGGACTAGTGCCCGCTTCCGATCACCCGACGGCCGGCGCCGCCGCGACGACGGGCGCCGACACCGCCGCCGCGGCCCACGCCGGTTCGGCCGGACCGCTCGCCGGCGTTCGCGTGCTCGAACTCGGCCAGTTGATCGCCGGCCCGTTCTGCGCGAAGACGCTCGGCGACCTGGGCGCCGACGTCATCAAGATCGAACCGCCGGGCAGCGGCGATCCGTTGCGCAAGTGGCGGATGCTGCACGAAGGCACGTCGGTCTGGTGGGAAGTGCAGTCGCGCAACAAGCGTTCGCTGGCGCTGGACCTGCGCGATCCCGACGGCCAGGCGCTGGTGCGCAAGCTCGCCGCGCGGGCCGACATCCTGGTCGAGAATTTCAAGCCCGGCATGATGGAGCGCTGGGGCCTCGGCTACGACGCGCTGGCGAGCGACAACCCCGGCCTGATCATGCTGCGCATCTCCGGCTACGGCCAGACCGGCCCGTACAAGGACAAGCCCGGTTTCGGCGTCGTCGGCGAGGCGATGGGCGGACTGCGCCACCTGAGCGCCGAGCCCGGCCGCGTACCGGTGCGCGTGGGCGTCAGCATCGGCGACACGCTGGCGGCGCTGCACGGCACGATCGGCGTGCTGGCCGCGCTGCGCGAGCGCGACCGGCGCGGCGGCCTGGGCCAGGTCGTCGACGTCGCGCTCTACGAATCGGTCTTCAATTGCATGGAGAGCCTGCTGCCCGAGTACAGCGCGTTCGGCGCGGTACGCGAACCGGCCGGCAGCGCGCTGCCGGGCATCGCGCCGAGCAACGCCTATCCGTGCCGCGACGGCTGGGTCCTGATCGCCGGTAACGGCGACAGCATCTTCCAGCGGCTGATGAAGCTGATCGGCCGCGCCGACCTGGCGGCCGATCCGGCGCTCGCGCGCAACGACGGCCGGGTCGCGCGCGTCGCCGAGATCGACGAGGCGATCGGCCAGTGGGCGCGCGAGCGCGGCGCGGCGCAGGCCTTGCAGCAACTGGACGACGCCGACGTGCCGGCCGGCCGGATCTACACGATCGAGGACATCGCCCGCGATCCGCACTATCGGGCGCGCGGCATGATCCAGGACGCGGTCACGCGCGGCGGACTGGCGCTGCAGGTGCCGGGCATCGTGCCCAAGCTCACGCGCACGCCTGGTTCGCTGCGCACGCCGGCGCCGGCGCTGGGCGAGCACACCGAGCAGGTGCTGGCCGAGGTCGGCGTCACGGCCGAGCAGCTCGCCGAGCTGCGCCGCCGTGGCGTGATCGGCTGATCGAGGCCGTCGCCGGCCTGCTGTCGGGGCCGGGCCGGCCAGAGCCGATCGAGGCTGGCCCGATCGACTCTCCCGCTCCCGGATCGACGCGAGGCGCCGCGCGTCAGAAGTGGTGCCTCAGGATCACCATGAACTCGCGCGGCTCGCCGTAGGGGGCGTAGCGACTGCCGAACAGCGCGTAGTCGCGGCGGTCCGTCAGGTTGCTGATCACCGCGTTCACCTGCGTCTTCGGGCTGATCCTATGGCACGATCGGCCGATGCCTTCGGGATTCGACTTCGAGTTCGCCGTCAACGCGCCGTTCCGGATGCAGCCGGGGCTGCGACGGGCCGCCGCCGACGCCCGGCGGTTGACGCCCAGCACCGTCGCGCCGGCGCCCGGCGACGCGCTCGCCGAAAAGCTCGATACGCTGGCCGCGCATGCCGACCGGGCGCTGCTGTGCCGGCCCGACTTCGATCCGCGGCCGGCGCTCGAGCGCCTGTCCGCCGAGATCGCCCGCGACCACCCGGATGCCTGGCGCGTCGACCGCGACGGCCGCGTGACGGCCGTCCATCTGGGTTGGACGCTGGAAGACGGACGGCTGCTGCCGCGAGCCGACGCGGTGCCCGAGGTCGGCCAGGTCATCGAAGCGCTGCCACCCGCCTGGCGGCTGCCCGCGCTGCTGGGCCTGGCCTTCGAGGAGGACCTGGCGATCGTCGACGGCCGGGACGCGACGGTCCCGTGGATGGCCGTCTGCCTGCCGTCGTTCTGGGCGCCGGAGACCAAGGCGGGCCGGCACTTCGTCGAGATCCATCTGCCGGTGCCCGATGCCGATCTGCTGCGCGCGGCCGGCGCGCGACTGATGAAGCTGGCCTGCGGCCCCGAGCGTTGGGAGCGCTTCGTGTGGACGCTGACGCCGCATCGGCGCCTGCGCGCGCATCCGGCCGTCGACCCGCGCCCGCCCTGGCCGGCCGGCGCCGATCCGGACGCCTTCGCGCGCGCCGCTCATCTGCGCACCGAACGGCAAGCGTTCATTCCGATGCCGGACATCGGCCAGGCCGTGTTCACGATCCACGTGCGACGTGCGCCGCTGGCCGAGGCGATCGTGGACGCGGACCGCGCGCGTCGCCTGCGCGACGCGCTGGCGACGATGTCCGACGCGGTGCTCGAATATCGCGGCCTGACCGATGCCCGCGCCCCGCTGCTGGCCTGGCTCGCGCGGCGAGCCCAGGCCTGTCCGGGCTGACGGTCCCGCCGCCGAGCGGCCCTACATCACCACCAGCGGCTTGAACCCGCCCCAGAACATCCGCATGCCGTCGAACGGCATCGTCGCCGGGTCCATGTTGGCCATCCGCGGATCCTTCATCACCTTGGCGTTGACCTCGTCGCGATGCTCGCGCGAGCGATAGCGGATCCAGGCGAACACGACGACCTCGCCGTCCTTCAATTGCACGGCCTGCGGAAACGAGGTCACCTTGCCCGGCTGCACGTCGTCGGCGACGCACTCCCAATACTCGAGCGCGCCGTGTTCCTTCCAGACACCGGCCGCCATCTCGGCCATCTTCCGGTAGTCCTCGATCCGGTCTTTCGGAACCGGCACCACGAAACCATCGACGTAGGCATCCATCGTCTTCTCCTTGTGGGCCCGGGAACCGGCAGGCACCCGGCGGCAACGTTATGTGAACAACGTACACATTACGATACGGCAAGATCCGAATGCCGTCCACCCTTCGAAGCGGAATCGGCGCGGAAAGTGACGCGGAAAACGGGAACGAAGACCGCGGAGACGAAAATCGCGGGCATGAAGACCGCGATTACGAAGACCGGGGAGCCGGCGCGAAGCCGGCCCCTCGGCCCGGCGTCAGGCCCTCAGTCGTCGCGGCCGAAAGACCGGCGACCGCCGCCCTGGCCGCCCGCGCTACGCCCGCGGTCGCCGCGGGCCGAGCCTTCCGAGCCGCCGCGCGACGGACGGCGCGCGCCGTGGCCGGCACCGTTGCCCGGAGCGGCCGAGCGACGGCCATCGTGGCCACCACCGCCCGGCGCGGAGCGGCGCGCCTCGTGGCCGGCGCCGCCGGACGACGGCTGGCGGCGTCCGTCCTGCGCGCCACCGGCCGGACGCGCCGAGCGCGGCGCGCCGCGGCCCAGGCCGCCGTTGATCCGGCGGCCGCCGCCGAGTTCGATCGGCTCGGGCCGGTCGTTCGGATCCAGCTCGAAGCCGGGCACGACCTCGCGCGGCAGCGAACGCTTGATCAGCCGCTCGATGTCGGCCAGGAACTTCAGCTCGTCGATGCACACGAGCGACAAGGCCTCGCCGTCCGCGCCCGCGCGGCCGGTGCGGCCGATCCGGTGCACGTAGTCCTCGGGCACGTTCGGCAGCTCATAGTTGACCACGTGCGGCAGTTCGGCGATGTCGATGCCGCGCGCGGCGATATCGGTGGCCACCAGCACGCGCAGCGTGCGACCCTTGAACTCGGACAGCGCCCGCGTGCGCGCGCCCTGGCTCTTGTTGCCGTGGATCGCCATCGCGCTGATGCCGTCCTTGTTCAACTGCTCGGCCAGCCGGTTGGCGCCGTGCTTGGTGCGCGTGAACACCAGCACCT
>JASGFT010000180.1:0-9117 GCA_047605425.1 Burkholderiaceae bacterium
CGGGGCGCTTGGACGCGCCTTTCGGGCACGGCCGAAAAACTCTCAGCCTCTGAGCCCGTGCGAACGTGAGATTCGCTGCCATCGCACGGGGCACGGACAACGCGCGGGCGCGGGTCGATACCGGGGATGACCGGAGCCTTACCCCCGCCAGCGTCCCCATGGTCGCCGGCGCCGCGGCGCGAATCGAAGCCGCCCGCGAAGCCGTTACAATCGGTGGGTCGCGCCAGCGACCGCCGGCCGGACGGCCCGCCCCGGACAGCCCGCCCCCATCCACGAACGACCACCGATCAACAAGACACCGGCGCCCGCGCGCGCCCGAGGAGCCTCGCGATGACCCAACCCTTCAAGAAGATCGGCGTTGCCGGTGCCGGCGCCATGGGGCGCGGTATCGTCCAGTTGTACGCCCAGGCCGGCTTTCCGGTCGCGCTGTACGACACGCAACCGGCCGTCGTCGCCGCCGCGATCAAGCAGGTCCGCGACACCTTCGACATGCTGGTCCAGAAGGGCCGGCTCAGCCGCGAGAAGGCCGACGCCGCCAGCGCGGGCCTGAGCGCGCTCGACAGCCCCGACGGATTCGCCGGCTGCGACCTGGTGATCGAGGCGATCATCGAGCGGCTCGACATCAAGCGCGAGTTCTTCGCCAAGCTCGAATCGGTGCTCGCGCCCGACGCGGTCATCGTCACCAACACCTCGTCGCTGTCGGTCACGGCGCTCGCCGCCGGCCGCCAGCATCCCGAGCGCGTCGCCGGCTACCACTTCTTCAACCCGGTCCCGCTGATGAAGGTCGTCGAGGTGATCGCCGCGCCGCGCACGACGCCCTCGGTGATCGAGCGTCTGGTCGAGCTGACGCGGATCGCCGGCCACACGCCGGTCGTCGCGCAGGACACGCCCGGCTTCATCGTCAACCACGCCGGTCGCGGCTTCGGCACCGAAGCGCTGAAGACGCTCGGCGAAGGCGTCGCCGACATCCCGGGCATCGACCGCATCATGCGCGAGCAGGCGCTGTTCAACGGCCAGGGCTTCAAGCTCGGCCCGTTCGAGCTGCTCGACCTGACCGGGCTCGACGTCTCGCACGCGGTGATGGAATCGATCTTCAACCAGTACTACCAAGAGCCGCGCTTCCGCCCGTCGGTCATCGGCACGCAGCGCGTCGCCGCCGGCCTGTTCGGCCGCAAGGTCAAGGAAGGCTTCTACGATTACCGCGAGAACGCGTCGGCCGGCGCCGGCGCGCTGCCCGAGCAGCCGGTGCCCGGCGTCGGCGATCTGCCGCGCGTGTGGGTCGATCCGGCGCAGCGCGAGGCCCTCGCCACGCTCGTGACCGAACTGGGCGCCAGCGTCGACGACGGCAAGACCCCCGCCGGCGATTCGCTGATCCTGCTGGCGCCGCTGGGCCTGGACGCGAGCACGGCCGCCGTGCGGGCCGGTGTCGACGCGAGCCGCGTCGTGGCCATCGACACGCTGTTTCCGTTCGCCGCCAAGGGCTGCAAGCGCCGCACGCTGATGACGACGCCGGCGACCAGCGCCGCGTCGCGCGACGCGGCGCACGCGCTGCTGGCGCGCGACGGCGCCAAGGTCACGGTGATCCGCGACAGCGCCGGCTTCGTCGCGCAGCGCATCGCCGGCATGATCATCGCGATCGGCTGCGAGATCGCGCAGCAGCGCATCGCCACGCCCGAGGACATCGACGTCGCCGTGCGGCTGGGCCTCGGTTACCCGTGCGGCCCGCTGGCGATGGGCGACGTGCTCGGCCCGCAGCGCGTGATGACGCTGCTGAACAACATGCACGCCGTCACGCTCGACCCGCGCTATCGCCCCAGCCTGTGGCTGCAGCGGCGCGCGCAACTGGGCTTGTCGCTGCTGCAGGCCGACTGAGAACGGCCGCGACGGCCAACGCTAAGTGGAACCAGACCTAATGACGGACAAGAACGAAACTTTCACCGGTACGATGCCGATCGCCGAGCGGCAACGCTTCGACGTCGGCGCGCTCGACGCTTATCTGCGGCAGCACCTGGATGGCTATCAAGGGCCGCTGACCGTCGAGCAGTTCAAGGGCGGGCAGTCGAACCCGACCTTCGTGCTGCGCACGCCGTCGCGCGCGTACGTGATGCGCAGCAAGCCCGGCCCGGTGGCCAAGCTGCTGCCGTCGGCGCACGCGATCGAGCGCGAGTACCGGGTGATGCACGCGCTGAGCAAGACCGAGGTGCCGGTGGCCAAGGTCTACTGCCTGTGCGCGGACGAATCGATCATCGGTCGCGCGTTCTACGTGATGGAGTTCATCGAGGGCCGGATCCTCTGGGAGCAGGCGCTGCCGGGCATGTCGGCGGCCGAGCGCGGCGCGATCTACGACGAGATGAACCGCGTGATGGCGCTGCTGCACACGACCGACTACCAGGCGATCGGCCTCGGCGATTTCGGGCGGCCGGGCAACTACTTCTCGCGGCAGATCGGCCGCTGGAGCAAGCAGTACGCGGTGTCCGAAACGCAGAAGATCGACGAGATGGATCGGCTGATCGAATGGCTGCCGGCGCACATCCCGGCCGGCGACGAGACGACCATCGTCCATGGCGATTACCGGCTCGACAACCTGGTCTTCGACGCGAAGCAGCCGCGGATCCGCGCGATCCTCGACTGGGAGCTGTCGACGCTCGGTCATCCGCTGGCCGATTTCTCGTACCACTGCATGGGCTTTCACATCGAACCCGAGCAGTTCCGCGGCATCAAGGGGCTCGACCTGGCGGCGTTGGGCATCCCGAGCGAGCGGCAGTACATCGACGCTTACTGCCGCCGCACCGGACGCGCCGGCGTCGAGCACTGGGATTTCTACCTGGCGTACAACCTGTTCCGGCTCGCGGCGATCCTGCAGGGCATCGCCAAGCGGGTCGTCGACGGCACCGCGTCGAACGAGAGGGCTCACGAGCAGGCGGCACGCGTCGTGCCGCTGGCCAAGGCCGGCTGGGCGATCGCGCAGCGCGTCGGGTGACCTGCTGGGCTTTTCCCTCGAGATCGAGGCCGCGCCGATCTGGAGGGAATAGGCCCTGCTGATCGGCTCCGCTACTGCAGCGGCTCTTTCAGCGCCTTCGGAAACGGGAACGCGAACACCTCGATCCCCTCATCGGCCAGCTCGGCGGCCTGCTCGGCGCTGGCCACGCCGCGGATGCCTCGCCGCGGCGCTTCGGCATAGTGGATCCTGCGCGCCTCGTCGGAAAAGCGCTCGCCGACGTCCTCGGTGTGATCGGCGATGTGGCGCGCGACCTTCATCCAGATCGCATGCGCCTGCTCGGCAGGGCTCGTCGGCTTGGCCGACGGTCGCTCCGGGGGCGGCTCGTGCGCGCCGGACAGATTCAGGCGCGGCGCGGCCAGCAGCTTGCGGATCGTCTTGCTGCCGCACATCGGGCATTCGATCATGCCGTGGGTCAATTGACGTTCATACTCGTCGACGGACCCGAACCAGCCTTCGAACTGATGTTCGTGCTCGCAAGCGAGATTGAAGACTTTCATGAGATTTGCGCTGTCGTTCCCCGCATTCTAAGCGTTTCCGCGCGAACGGACAGGGAATAGGTCGCACGGGCAGTCTCTCAAGACGCCGATCGACGCATCGCCCGCCCGAGCGCCAGGTCGAACGCCAGCAACCCCGCGCCGAGCAGCGCGAACGTCAGCGGAAACGACTGCAGCCGCTCGTGCAGCCAACTGATGCCGCTGGCGCCGAACACGACGCCGATCAACCGGGTCACGCTGACCAGACTGCCGGCGATGCCGCGCTCGTGCTCCGGCAGCAGCGAGGTGGTCGTGTCCATATAGCCGACCTGGAACAACCCATGCCCCAGGCCGGTGACCAGCAGGCTGGCCGCCAGCGGCCAGGCCCAGCCGGCCGCGACGCTCGACGCGGTGGCCAGCAGCCCGGCACCGGCCAGCCACAGTCCGGCGTGGATCACGGTGGCCGGCGGCACGGCCAGCCGTCCGCCCGCCAGGCCGCCCAGCACCGCGCCCGCGGGAAACAACGCCAGCAATGCGCCGGCCAGCACGATCGAACGGCCCGGCCAGGCGGCCGTCACGTAGGGCACCAGCAGCAGGATCGAGAAACACGCGAAGTTGATCACCGACGACGCGCCCTGCATCGACGCGAACAGCGGCGAGCGGAACGGCTCGATGCGCAGCAGCGGCGCGGGCGCCCGCGACTCGTGCCGCACGAAGCCGATAGTGGCAGCGATGCCGACCGCCAGCAGGGCCAGCGCCAGTCCGCGCTGGCCGGCCGGACGGGTGGCTTCGCCGAGCGCCAGGATCAGGCCGCTCAGCGCCGCGGTCATCAGCAACGCGCCGAGCCAGTCGAAGCTCGCGGCGCGCTGCCGCGGCGCCTCGCCCATCTCGCCCGCCTCCTCCACTGCGATCCGCGGCAACCAGGGCACCAGGCCCAGCACGATCAGCGCCAGCGGCACCCGGACGCCATAGACGCCGGGCCAATCGAAGTGCGCGATCAGCAGCCCGCCGAGCAAGGGCCCGATCGCCATGCCGACGTTGATCGCCATCACGTAGAAGGCCACGATCCGGCGCTTGTCGGCCGGCGCGAACATCAGGGTCGCCAGCGCCGGCGCGCACGCCGATACCATGCCGACCGAGATCCCCTGGAACACCCGCGCCGCGACCAGCTCGCCGAAGCTGGCCGCCGCGGCCACCGCCCAGTGCGTCAGCGCGCTGGCGGCGAGGCCGAACGCGAAGATGCGTCGATGGCCGTGGACGTCGCCGAGCCGCCCGCACACGATCGTCAGGCTCGACTGGGCGATCACGTACGACACGACGACCCATTGGATGTCGCGCAGCGGCAGGCCGAAGGCCTCGGTGATCACCGGAAACGCGGTGTTGACCGATGAGTCGAGCGGCGCCAGCAGCGCGCCGGCGCAGACGATCCACAGCGCGACGGCGGGTGGGAATCGAAAGCGGCTGCTGGTCGAGGGGCGCAAAGACACGCTTGCAGGAGGCTGTCGGACGATGGGGATGGGTCGCGCGGTGGACGGCGGCCTCTTAAGTGAGATTCAGCCCGCCATCGGACAGCAGCACCTCGCCGGTCAGGTAGTCGGACGCGACGAGCACGGAGACGGCTTGAGCGATGTCATCGGGGCTGGCGGCCCGGCGCATCGGCGAACGCGTGCTCCATAACCGCCGTGCCTGCGTCCAATCGGCGGTAAGCGGCGTATCGACGAGACCGGGCGCGACGGCGTTCACGCGAATGGCCGGCGCCAGGGAAAGCGCCAGCAAGCGAGTCACGTGGTTCAGCGCCGCCTTGGTCGCGGCATAAGGAATGGACGCGCCTTTGGGGCGAACCCCGGCGTGAGAGCTGACGTTGACCACGCACGCGGGCTTTCCGCTCAGCGCCGCCTCGCGCAGCGCGGATTCGGCCTGCGCCACCAGGCGGAATGGCGCGACGACGTTGATCTCGTGCAGCTCGCGCCACAGATCGGGGGTCGCCGCCGCCAGGTCCTCATGAGGAATGACGCGGCTGATGCCGGCGTTGTTGACCAGGACGTCGAGCCGCCCCCAGGCCGCGATCGCCTCGCGGACGAGCCGCACCCGGTCCGCGTCATCGGCCAGATCCGCCTGCACGTAAGCGGCCGATCCGAGCTCGCGGGCCAACGCGTGCCCGGCTTGGACCGAGCGGCGCGAATGCAGGACGACCCGGTAGCCGTCGCGGCAAAGACGCCGGGCGATGGCCTCGCCGATACCGGAGGTCGAACCGGTAACCAGCGCAACGGGCGGCGACGATGGCGTGATGGACATGGATGGAACGGACTCCGCAACGCGGTTTGCGATGGATCAGCCTGGACGAGCCGCGCTCACGATAGCCTCAAACCATATGCGATGCAGGCATATGGATGGCCGATCGCCGGGCAACCGCTATGATGCGCGGATTCTTTCGCGCCGTTCGCCCGACGCCGCCCCGCCGGCGCGCACGGCCTGAGTCACTCCTCCTTACCCGGACGAAGCATTCGTGGCAGCGTACAACACCGAACAGGTCACCTCCGTTCATCACTGGAACGAAAAGCTCTTCAGTTTCCAGACCACCCGCTCGCAGAGCCTGCGCTTTCACAACGGCCATTTCGTGATGCTCGGCCTCGAGATCGAAGGCAAGCCGCTGGTGCGCGCATACAGCATCGCCAGCCCCAACCATGCCGAGCATCTCGAGTTCCTCAGCATCAAGGTGCCGAACGGCCCGCTGACCTCGCGCCTGCAGCACCTGAAGATCGGCGACACGATCCTGGTCAGCCGCAAGCCGGTCGGCACGCTGGTCGCCGACGACCTGCTTCCCGGTCGGTATCTGTACCTGTTCGCGACCGGCACCGGCCTGGCGCCGTTCATGAGCATCATCCAGGATCCGGACGTCTACGATCGCTTCGAGAAGATCGTGCTGGTCCACGGCGTGCGCCAGGTCAGCGAGCTCGCCTACGCGGACCAGATCGAACGCGAGCTGCCGCAGGACGAGTTCTTCGGCGACCTCATCCGCGAAAAGCTGATCTACGTGCCGACCGTCACGCGCGAACCGTTCCGCACGCAGGGCCGCATCACCGCGCTGATCAACAACGGCGAGTTGGCCCGCCTGACAGGCCTGCCGCAGCTCAATCCGCAGACGGACCGGGTCATGCTGTGCGGCAGCCCGGCGATGCTGACCGACCTGCGCACGCTGCTCGACGGCCTGGGCTTCCAGGCCTCGCCGCAGACCGGGCAGCCCGGCCACTACGTGATCGAAAAGGCGTTCGCCGAGCGCTGATCGGCTCCGCCCGGCTTCGCCGGGCCAGGCCGCCGGCCGCGGTTCAGTCGCCGCGGTTCAGTCGCCGCGGTTCAATCGCGGCGGCTCGATCACCGCGGCTCGGTGACCGTGGTTCAGTCGGGGGACTCGATCCTCGCCGCTCAATCCGCGCGATCGGACTCGCTGCGCAGCGCGGCCGGGTTGCGCTTGACCTTCGAGCGCGCCTTCAAGCCGTCGATGAAGTCCGTCAGTTCCGCCTGCGACGTCAACTGCGCCAACTGGCGCTGATAGACATCGCGCTGCGCATCGATCTCCTTCTGCTCGGGCGGCGTCACCTTGACCACCTGGTACAGCGCATAGCCGGCGCCGCTCAGATCGACGCCGACGATCCGCGGCAGCTTGTCGGCCGGCGCGCGGAAGATCGGCTCGAGCGCCGGCAGCGGAATACCGGCGTCCTGCCCGCGCCTGACCGTCCTGGCCGCGGAAAAATCGTCGACCTTGCCGCCGTCCTGGACCGCCTTGAGCCTCGCCTGGCCGTCGGCCACCGCGAGCTTGTGCGCCTCCTCGGCGATCACGCGCTGGCGGATCTGCGCCCGCACCTCGTCGAACGGGATCCGCTTGGCCGGCGCATGCTCGACGACGCGCGCCGAGACCAGCGCTTGCGACGAGACCTCGATCGCCTGGGTGTTGCGCCGCTTGTTCAAGGCCTCGTCGTTGAACAGCGCGGCCAGCAGCTTCGGGTTGGCCAGCGGCGCGTTCGGCGCGCCGCCCTCGACGCCGGCGCGCAGCACGCGGTCGACGGTCTCGATCTTCAGCTTGAAGCGATCGGCGGCCGGCTGCAGGCTGTCGGGCTGGTCGTAGACGAGATTGGTGAACTCCTCGGCGTCCTTCGCGAACAGCTTGGCCGCCTCGCCGCGCCGGTACTCGGCCTCGATCTCGGCGCGCACGGCCTCGAACGGCTTGACGCTGCCGGGCTCGATCTTAGCCAGCTTGATCAGGTGGAAACCGAACTCGCTAGTCACGACGCCGCTGATCTCGCCGGCCTTCAGCGAGAACGCCGCGTCGGCGACCGGCTTGACCATCATCTCGGGCGTGAACAGGCCCAGATCGCCGCCCTGCGGCGCCGTCATCGTGTCCTGCGACGCCTGCTTGGCCAAGGCCGCGAAATCCGCGCCGCCCTTTAGCTTGGCGAGCAGTTCGTCGGCGCGCGCCCGCGCCTTGTCGCGCGCCGCGGCGTCGGCGTCCTTCGGCACCTCGATCAGGATGTGGCTGGCCTGGCGCCGCTCGGCCACCGAGTAGCGCGCCTTGTTCTGCTCGTAGAACGTCCGGATCTTCTCGTCGTCCAGCGGCACCTGCGCGGCCAGCGCCAGCGGGTCGAGCATCACGTACTGGACCTTGATCGACTCGGGCGTCTCGAACGATCCGGCATGGTTGTCGTAGAACACCTTCAACTGCTCGTCGGTCGGCGTCACCTTGGCGGTGAACGCGTCCGGCTTGATCAGCAGCTCGCGCACGTCGCGCGACTCGCCCTGCACGCGCAGCACCTGCTCGACGACGCTCTTCGGCGTCCATCCGCTGGCCACGATCGACTCGGGCAGCGCCTGGATCGCCAGGTCGCGCCGCAACTGCGCCTCGAAGCCCGCATGGGTCATCCCCTGGCTGGCGACGAGCATCCGGTAGTTGTCGGCGTCGAAGCTGCCGTCATCCTTGCGCAGCCCCGGAATCTCGAGGATCGCCGCGCGCAGCATGTCGTCGTTGATCTGCATGTGATTGGCGATCGCCTGGTTCAGCAGCACGCGCTGCGCGATCAGGCCCTCGACGACCTCGCGCCGCGCCTGCGGCGTATCGAGCAGCGCCGGATCGATGTCGCCGCGAAGCGTCTGGCGCAGGTTCTCGAGCTGGCGCCGCTGGGCGACTTCGAACTCCTGCCGCGTGATCTTGCGGCCGTCGACGCTCGCCACCTGGTCGCCGTCGCCGACGAAGCTCTCGTAACCGGAGACGCCGAACAACACGAAAGCGGGAAGGATCAGCAACAGGATCAGGGCGAGGAACAGTCGCTGGTTCTTGCGAATCGAGTCGAACATGGACGAAGGCTTCCTGGCGGCTGGGTGGCGGCGACATCCGTTGCGTCGCCGGCTCACCGCGCGCGAAACAGCGCGCGAAAAAAGAAAAAGCCCCGAGCACGATGTCCTCGGGGCTTTCGCATTTGGCGGAGTGGACGGGACTCGAACCCGCGACCCCCGGCGTGACAGGCCGGTATTCTAACCAACTGAACTACCACTCCAGCAATTCTTCTCGGAACGATCGTGCAAGCTGCCTGGTGGGCGCTGAGAGGCTCGAACTCCCGACCTACGCCTTGTAAGGGCGCCGCTCTACCAACT
>JASGFT010000181.1:0-9036 GCA_047605425.1 Burkholderiaceae bacterium
AAACTCGTTTTCGGCGACATGATGAGCGGATGACCAAAGCGATGGCGGACATCGCTCCGGACGTCGGCGTGCACCCGACCGTTGAACCGCAATGGCTCCGCGGCGCCTCCGAGACCGCGCCCAGTCGCAGCCGTGTGCCGGCATCACGAAGTCGGCACGGGGCGCATCCGTCGTCCGCATGCCGAGGGCCAGCACGTTTCGGCTGCCGGGCGGCGGAGACATCAGCCACGCGATCGGAGTTTTCGTCGTGCGCTCGAACTTGAACGCCTCAACGGCGCGAACCGCCATAGCCTGGACGGCGGCGATCGTGTTTGACCACGAGAATGCGAATGCCCGTCAGGGTTTCTCGGTAGATGATGGTGTACGGAAAGCCAACTGTACGAAAGCCTTTTCGTCCGCGTGTCCGGATGAAGATCTATCTTTACCCAGGAAAGCGCGCATGCAGCCGAGCCATGGCGCTTTCAAGCGAGACAGGGGTGAGCGTTCCCGACTCCAGTTCTGCGTCGCGTTCCTCGGCCATCTGTTCCCATTGCGCCTCGGCATCCACGTCTACCTCCAGGCTTGCAATGAGGCTGTCGAGCAGGCGTGCCCGATCGGCTTTGGAAAGACTCAAAACCTGGGCTTGCAGGACTTCAAGGGTGACAGGCATGGTTACGCCGGCAGAAGGAGATCATGAAGTCTGTAGCTTGCCATAAGCAGAGAAGCCCTGCGGCGGTTTTGTTGCGACGCAGCATTCACGGAAAGCGGCCGTTGGCTCTCACGTCCTCCGGTGCCCAGCAGTTGTCATTGCGGCTCATCGTTGATCGCTCTCAGGTCGGCCGCCCACTGAGCGATGTCGCGTGTCCAATGGCTCCGAGGCGTCGACGGGTGTGAGCGGGGCGGCGACCGATTACGAGAGGACTCGTTGGGCGCCGCCCCGCTCACACCCGGCGGCGCCGGTCGTGACAGGCCCGCGCAAAGGCCCGCGGCAACACCCTGCGGCAGCACCCCGCTAAGCCGTCATCTCCACGACGACCGGCCGCCGGTGCGCCGCCACGCACGACAGCACGCTCAGCATCACGCAGGCCAGCGCCGCGGCCTCCAGCGGTGTCGGCAGCCGCCGCTCCCAGGCCAGCCCGTACAGCAGCGCGAACACCGTCTCGCACAGGATCATCTGACCGACCAGCGTCAGCGGCAGCAGCCGGCTCATCTGGTTCCACAGCGCGTTGCCCAGCATCGACGCGAACACGGCCACCGCCGCCGAGACCGCGCCCAGTCGCAGCCACGCGCCGGTTTCGTGATCGGCGGTGTCCAGCGCGAACGCGATCGGGATCAGCACCAGGCTCTGCAGGCCGGTGACGACGCCGGTCAGCAGGTTCCAGTCGTGGGACGACACCCGGGGCAGGCGCCGCAGGCAGCGCGCGTTGCCGACCGCGTACGAAGTCCAGGAGGCCAGCGCGCCGATCGCGCACAGCAACCCGATCGCGCGCTCGCCGAGCGAACCGTCGTGCCGCCCGCCCAGCGCCTGCGCGCCGATGCAGACGGCGCCCGCCGCGCACAGCAGCAGCGAAGGCACGAGCTTGCGCATCGGCACCGCGCCCTCGTCGCGGCTGCCGATGATCGTGACGGCGACCGGCATGAAGCCGATGACCAGCGACGTCATCGCGATGCCGCCGGTCTGCACGGCCGTCGCCAGCAGCAGGTAGTACAGCGTGTTGCCGGCCAGGGCCAGCCACGCCAGGTCGCGCCATTGTCGCGCGTGAACGTGCTGCCGCAGCGCGCGCCATCGCGGCGCGAGCAGCGCCGCGGCGATCAGGCCGTAGCCCTGGTAGCGGCCGGCCGACAGGTGCAGCGCGCTGAAATCCCGGACCAGCTCGGGCGCGACGAACACCAGGCCCCATAGCGCGCCCGCGCCGATGCCGCAGGCCAGGCCCTTGATCGACGCTCGCGGGTCGGCGGCGCCCGCGGCGGCGTCCGGCCGGTCCGGGTTCACGCCGGCGACGGATCCACCGGCAGCCGCCAGCGCATGCCCGCGCGGAAGGTCTCGGTGATCAGCATGCAGGTCGATTCGGGCATCTGCAGCAGGTACGCGCGCACCGCCGCCGGGTCCGGCAAGCCCGAGCGGTCCCACAGGCGCGTGACGACCGCGTCGATCGGCGCGACCGTCTGCTTGCGCGTCCAGCGCCGGTCGAACAGATGGCCGATCGGCGCCGTGCCGTCCAGCAGGTACTGCCGGAGCGTCGGGTCGACGCGGTCGCAGGCGACGTAGGTGAGGTTGTCCATCATCACCTCGGCGTCGAACGACAGGCAGACCTGGCGTTCGATGAAGGTGTCGCCCGGCAGCAGCTCGCGGACCTCGTCCGGCACGTCGCGCGTGATGACCTGGTGCGTGACGTCGAGACGGATCGGGCCGCCGGCGACGATCTCGCACAGCAGCGTGGCCGAGCCGTCCTGCAGCAGCAGGACGCGCAGCCAGTGCCGCGCCCACTCGGTGGTCGGCCGGTCCGGCGCCAGGCCGTCGAGGAACCGGCGTCGGCGCAGCGCGTCCGTCGGCGTCGGCATCGGCTCGATCGCCGTCATGCCCGCGCGCTCCGCTCGCCGCCGCCGTCGGCGCGGCGCCGGAACACCAGCCGGTCGTCGCCGGACGCCGCGTCGTCGTGGCGATAGCCGGCGGCGGCGAACGCGCGCAACTCGTCGGGCGTGCGCGCCTGCCGCTCGATCGCGAAGCGCGCCATCATCCCGCGCGCCCGCTTGGCCGAGAAGCTGATGATCTTGTACCGGTCGCCGCGCCACTCTTCGAACACGCACTGCACGACGCGCGCCTTCAGCGCCTTGCGGTCGACGGCATGGAAGTATTCCTCGGACGCCAGGTTGACGACGACGCGCGGCCCGTCGCCGGCCTTGCCGCCCGCCTGGCGGCGGTTCAGGTACTCGGCGATCGTCGCGCCCCAGAACGCGTACAGGTCCTTGCCGCGCGCGTTGGCCAGCCGCGTGCCCATCTCGAGCCGGTACGGCTGCATCCGGTCGAGCGGCCGCAGCACGCCGTACAGGCCCGACAGCATCAGGACGTGGTCCTGCGCCCAGGCCAGTTGCTCGTCGCTCAGCGTGCGCGCGTCCAGCCCGTCGTAGACGTCGCCGTCGAACGCGAGGATCGCCTGGCGGGCGTTGTGCGCGTCATGGCGCGGCCGCCACGCGCGGTAGCGATCGACGTTCAGCGCGGCCAGCGCGTCGGACAGGTCCATCAGCGCGGCGACCTCGGCCCGCGAGCGCTCGCGCAACAAGCCGATCAGCGTCTCGGCCGCGTCGACGTAGATCGGCCGCGTATGCGGCAGCCCGGCCGGTACCGGCCGCTCGAAGTCCAGCGACTTGGCCGGAGACAGCAGGAACAGCATCGCGCGCGTCAATCCACCTTCAGCATGATCTTGCCGATGTGCGTCGACGACTCCATCAGCGCGTGGGCGGCAGCGGCGTCGGCCAGGTCGAATACCTGATGGATCAGCGGCTTGATCTCGCCGCGCTCGATCCGCGGCCAGATCTGCGCGCGCAACTCGCGCGCCATCGCCGCCTTGTCGGCGGCCGAGCGCGGCCGCAGCGTCGAGCCGGTGAACGTCAGCCGCCGGGTCATCAGCGTCGTGAAATCGACCTGCGCCTTGGATCCCTGCAGGAACGCGATCTGCACGAGCCGGCCGTCGACGGCCAGCGAGCGCAGATTGCGCGGGATATAGTCGCCGCCAACCATGTCGAGGATGACGTCGACGCCGCGCTTGCCGGTCAGCGAAGCGACCTCGGCGACGAAGTCCTGCGTCTTGTACTGGATCGCGGCGTCCGCGCCGGCGGCCAGGCAGGCGCGCGCCTTGTCGTCGCCGCCGACCGTCGTGTACACGGTCGCTCCCCAGGCCTTGGCGATCTGGATCGCCGTCAGGCCGATGCCCGACGAGCCACCGTGCACGAGGAAGGTCTCGCCGGCCTTCAGCCGCCCGCGCTCGATGACGTTGGTCCAGACGGTGAAGAAGTTCTCGGGCAGCGCGGCCGCCTGCAGCAGGTCCAGGCCGCGCGGCACCGGCAGCACCTGCCCGGCCGGCACGGCGACGTACTGCGCGTAGCCGCCGCCGTTGCACAGCGCGCAGACTTCGTCGCCGATCGCCCAGCCGGCGCCGGCGGTCTCGTCGTCGTCGCCGAGCGCGACGATCCGGCCCGATACCTCGAGTCCGAGCAGCGGCGAGGCGCCCGGCGGCGGCGGATAGCTGCCGGCGCGCTGCGCGACGTCGGGCCGGTTCACGCCGGCATAGGCGACGCGGATCAGCACCTCGCCGGGTTGCGGGACCGGCACCGGGCCGGTGGCGATCGTCATCACGGACGCGGGGCCGCCGCTGCCGTGCGCGATGTGGGTCATTCGATCGGGAATCATCGGGGATCCTGTGAAGCGGGAGGAGTCATTCATCGACGTGCGCCGAATGCAGCGTCTGCGATCCGGTCCAGCTTTGGCCGGGTTCGAGCGTGATCGGCCGGCCGATGCGGGCCGCCTCGATGCAGACCATCTGGCGATAGCCGTTGCGCGGCAGGTCGTTCAACTGTGCGGCCTTCTGCGGCCCCGGGTTCCAGACGACGGCGTCTTCGAAGCCGCGCATCGTCAGGTCCACGCAGGCGCCGTCGGCGGCCAGGCCGTCCTTGTCCGGTCCGCGTTCGCGCAGCCGCAGCCGCTCGTTCGCCTCGAAGTAGATGCGGTCGACCTCGCCGTCGAAATCGACGAAGCGGCGATGCTCGATTCCGATCGCCGCGTCCGCGTCGGCCGCCGCCTGCGGGCCGAGCCGGGCCGCGAGCGCCGAGTCGCGGAACCGGTGGCCGGCCAGGCCTTCGACCAGCGCGGCGCCGACGTCGGCGACCTTCAGGTACGTGTGCAGCGCGGCGGTGAACGCATACGGACCGGTGCCGGGGTTGCCGGCGGTCAGCGCCATGTCGAGGTGGCGCGGCCCCAGCGTGACCTTCAGCTCGAGCACGAACGCGCGCGGCCAGACGGCCATCGTCGCGTCGTCGTGCGCCAGCTCGAACTTGGCGAACACCGTGTCGTCGTCCTGGCCGCTCTGCAGCAGCCGCCACGCGCGGGTGCGCGCGATGCCGTGGCGCGGTCCGCCCGGCTCGGGGCCGACGCGATCGAACTGCGGAAAGATCACGGGCACGCCGCCGCGGATCGCCTGGTCGGGAGCGTAGACCGCCTGCTCGGACAGATAGAGCTGTTCGGGCGCGCCGGCCGGCACCCAGCTCACGACGTGCGCGCCGTGCAGCATGATCGTCGCCATGCCGCCGTCGCAGGCGCGCAGGCGCACGGCGGGCATCCCTCTGACATCGGCGTGGGCAGCGTTCATCGAGTCGGTTCCCTGTGCGGAAGGATGTTAACCGATGCTTCGTCGTGGGGGCTTCGGCTCGACACGCACGGCGGGCCGATGCTAGCGTCGCGGGATGAACCCGACATCGGCAACCGGCCCAGGCCCATCCCCCGACCCGTACGCGGAACCCGTCAGCGAGGCGTTCCGCCAGATCGCGCGAGCGGCCGTCGCGCACGACTCGCCCGACGCGGCGCAGACCGACCCCCGCCTGCTCGGCTGGATGGCCGGGTTCCCGCCGCCGGACGACAAGCGGGTATCGATCGCGACGGGCAGCCGCGAGTTCCCCAGGATCCGCTACACGTTCAGCCACATGCGCGAGCTGATGCCGACAAGGGTCGTGCGCCGCGGTCCGGGGCCGGCGTCGGCGCTGCCGGCCGCACCCGCCGGCGGGCGCGGCGAGGCCGACATCGATGCCGTGCGCTTCGTCGACGGCACCGGCGCCGAGCGCCGCTTCGACGAGGCGATGGCGCTGTGCTACACCGACGGCATCGTGGTCCTGCATCGCGGCCGCGTCGTCTACGAACGCTATTTCGGCGCGCTCGACCGCGTGACGCCGCACCTGGCGATGTCGGTCACCAAGTCGTTCATCGGCACGCTCGCCGCGATGTTCGTGCACGAAGGCCGGATCGATCCGGCGCGGCCCGTCGTCCATCACGTGCCCGAGCTGCGCGAGTCCGCGTGGGGCGACGCGACGGTGCGGCAGGTGATGGACATGACGACCGGCCTCGATTACTCGGAGGTCTACGCCGATCCGTCGGCGACGATCTGGGACTACGCGCGCGCCTGCGGGTCGGTCGGCAAGCCGCCCGACTACCAGGGGCCGCGCAGCGTCGACCAGTTCCTGCTGACGGTGCGCAAGCGGGGCGGCCACGGCCAGGGCTTCGCGTACAAGACCGTCAACACCGAGGTGCTGGCGTGGATCCTGCGCCGCGTCAGCGGCCTGTCGATCGCCGAACTGATGTCGCAGCGGCTGTGGCAGCCGCTGGGCGCCGAAGAAGACGCGTACTTCGCCGTCGACGAGGCCGGGCAGGAGACCTGCGGCGGCGGCCTGAACCTGACGCTGCGCGACCTCGCGCGTTTCGGCGAGGCGATGCGCGCCGACGGCGCGTTCGGCGGCCGGCAGGTCATCGACCCGGCCGTCGTCGACACGATCCGGCGCGGCGGCGACCGGCGCCTGTTCGAGGCCGGCGGCTATTCGCTGCTGCCCGGCTGGAGCTATGCGAACCAATGGTGGCTGTCGCACGACGCGCACGGCATGTTCGAGGCGCGCGGCATCCACGGCCAGCGGATCCACGTCGATCCGCGTGCCGAGATGACGATCGCGCGCTTCGGTTCGCACCCGATCGCCGCCAACGCGGGTAACGACCCGTACACGCATCCGGCGTTCCGCGCGCTGGCCCGGCGCCTGATCGCGGGCTGAACGGGCGCTGATCCGGCCGCCAGCGGCGGCCGCGCATGACCACGCGTGATGCGGCCTGCACGAACGGCGGGCGCCACACGGCTGGGCGCCACACGGCCGAGCGCCCGTCGTCGGGCCGGCCCATGCGCGACTCACGTCCTGCGTCGCGGATCCCGCTCCGCGCGCCGGGGCACGTTACTTGCGAACGATCTTCATCACGCTCCGATGGCTGATCGCCGATGAGCGCAATAATGCGTTGTCGGTTCGATTCCCCGACGCGCAGTCGCGCCCGGCCACGTCGCGCGGCTGACCGCGGCGAGGGGCCGCGCGTCCGATTCCGTTTCGGTTCGCGCCCGACCACGGCTTATCTTGGGGAACATGATGACGATCAGATCGTTGAACGCCCGTATCGGTGAGGTCACCGAGCGGATCCGCCGGCGCAGCGCCGACGGCCGCGGCCGCTACCTGGACCGGCTCGATGCGGCCGCGTCGGCACGGCCGTCGCGCAACCGGCTCGGCTGCGCCAACCTGGCGCACGGTTTCGCGGCCTGCGCCGCCGGCGACAAGGCGCGGCTGCGCGGCGGCGACACGCTGAACCTGGGCATCGTCACCGCGTACAACGACATGCTGTCGGCGCACCAGCCGTACGAAACCTACCCGGCGCTGATCCGCGAGACCGCCCACCAGATGGGCGCCACCGCGCAGGTGGCCGGCGGCGTGCCGGCGATGTGCGACGGCGTCACGCAGGGCGAGGCGGGCATGGAGCTGAGCCTGTTCTCGCGCGACGTGATCGCGCTGGCCACCGGCGTCGCGCTGTCGCACCAGATGTTCGACGCGGTCGCGTGCCTGGGCATCTGCGACAAGATCGTGCCGGGCCTGGTCATCGGCGCGCTGTCGTTCGGGCACCTGCCGACCGTGTTCGTGCCGGCCGGGCCGATGCCCTCGGGCCTGCCGAACGACGAGAAGTCCAAGGTCCGGCAGTTGGCCGCCGAAGGCAAGGTCGGCCGGATCGCGCTGCTCGACGCCGAGGCGGCGTCGTACCACTCGCCGGGCACCTGCACGTTTTTCGGCACGGCCAACTCCAACCAGATGCTGATGGAGATCATGGGCCTGCACTTGCCGGGGGCGTCCTTCGTCAATCCGGGCACGCCGCTGCGCGAGGCGCTGACGCGCGAGGCGGTGCGCCGCGCGCTCGATCCGGGCACCTGTCCGCCGCTGGGCTGGGTGCTCGACGAGCGCGCGTTCGTCAACGGCATCGTCGGCCTGCACGCGACCGGCGGCTCGACGAACCTGACCATCCACCTGATCGCGATGGCCGCGGCGGCGGGCGTGCGGCTGACCTGGCAGGACTTCGCCGACCTGGCCGAGGTCGTGCCGCTGCTGTGCCGGATCTATCCGAACGGCAAGGCCGACGTCAATCACTTCCACCACGCCGGCGGCATGCCGTTCCTGATCCGCGAGCTGCTGTCCGACGGGCTGCTGCACGAGGACGTGCAGACGATCATCGGCCAGGGCCTGTCGTCGTACGCGGCCGAGCCCTCGCTCGATGCCGACGGGCGGCTTTCCTGGGGCGCGGTCCGCGACGACAGCGGCGATCGCGACGTGCTGCGGACGGCGACCGAGCCGTTCCAGCCCACCGGCGGCCTGAAGATGCTGTCCGGGTCTTTGGGCACGGCGGTCATCAAGGTGTCGGCGGTCGCGCCCGAGCGGCACGTCATCGAGGCCCCGGCGCGCGTGTTCGACAGCCAGGAGGCGCTGCAGAACGCGTTCAAGGCCGGCGAGCTGAACGGCGATTTCGTCGCGGTCGTGCGCTTCCAGGGCCCGCGAGCCAACGGCATGCCCGAGTTGCACAAGCTGATGCCGCCGCTAGGCGTGCTGCAGGATCGCGGCCAGCGCGTCGCGCTGGTCACCGACGGCAGACTGTCCGGCGCGTCGGGCAAGGTACCGGCGGCGATCCACCTGACGCCCGAGGCGGTCGACGGCGGCCCGATCGCGTCGATCGTCGACGGCGACCGGATCCGCATCGACGCGGTGGCCGGCACGCTCGAATGGCTGGTCGACCCCGCGGTGGCGGCCGCGCGCGCGCCGGCCCGGCCGGACCTGGCCGCGAACCATGCCGGCGTCGGTCGCGAGCTGTTCGAGGGCTTTCGCGCGCTGGTCGGGCGCGCCGACGACGGCGCGTCGATCTTCGGGGCGGCCCTGCGCTGACCGACGGCGGCTCGCCGGCCGTCTCGCCCTGCCAGCCCCGCCGGCCCCCCTCGGCCGACTCCACTC
>JASGFT010000182.1:0-8994 GCA_047605425.1 Burkholderiaceae bacterium
TGCCGTTGATGCACAGCTTGGCGTTGTACGGAAAGTACGAGCAGAACTTCAGGAAGAAGGGACCGAAGTCCTCGTCCACGCAGTAAAAGTAGTAGTGGTTGACCATCGCCGAGCCGTCCACCACCCACGGGTAGCTCATGCCCGTGCGCGCGCAGCGGCGCCGCTCGGTGCGCACGACCCGGGCCCGCTCCTGCGCCCGCCCCACGTACAGCACCCCTTCGTCGGCGTCGAACCCTTGCAGGTACTGCTGCGTCACATCGTCCTTGCGCTGGTGCTTGGCAAAGCTGACCAGGTCCACGCCCTGCTCGGCCACGAAACGCTCGATGTCCGCCACGAACGCTTCGGTCTTGGGCGCCACCCCGGCAGTCGAGGCGAAGCGTTGACCCAGGTGACCTCGCAGGTACCACACCACGCCGCCGATGCGCTGCAACTGCGGCACGTACACGTTCAGGTACATCCGGTCGATGCACTCGCTCTGCAGTACGACATGCTCGCGCAAGACTTCGCTGACATTGTGTGGTAGCTTCATCATCGGCTCCGGTCGTCCACGGCGGTCTTCGGACCCCCATCGAGCTTCGAGCTCCAAATATCTCTGGGCTTGGCCCAGAAGGCTCGGCCGGAGCCACCTTACACCCAGGCACTACCCTGCGAAAATCCCCTCATATCACTTGTCGGTCTGAGGCGCAGCCTCGTTAGACCTTGCGCGGCGTGAAGTAATGGTCATACGCCATCCGGTAGTCGACCAGCGTGTCATTCTGCCAATGACCGGCGCGCTGCGCGAACACGCGCATCGAATCCGACACGCGGCGAAAGAGCTGGCTCTCGGCCGACCGGTGGGCGGCCACCTCGTCCCAGGCCTTGAGCTGGGCGCGCAGGATCGCGTCGGGCGTCGGCACGAAGGTGACGCCGCGGCGGTCCTGCAACTCGACGTAGTCGCGCGAGCAGCGATCGATGAGCTTCCACGACGCTTCGGCCGAGCACGCCTGCGCGGCGACGGTCAGGATCGCCTGGTGCTCGGACGACAGGGCGTCGAAGCGGCGGCGATTGAACAGCAACTCGAGGTTGGCGAACTTCTGGTGGAAGCTGCGCAGCATGCAGACCTTGGCGACCTTGGACACCGCGTCGGTGGCGCCGACGCTGACGTTGTCGATCGTGGCGCCATCGAGCTGGCCGCGCTCGATCGCCGCTTCGGCCTCCTTGTTCGACATCGTGCTGATCGACATGCCCATCGCGGTGAACAGGTCGACGGACGGACCGATCGCGCGAAAGCGCATGCCCTTGAAGTCGTCGGGCCGCAGCACCGGGCGCCGGAACAGGCCCAGCGGCTGCGTGGGCATCGGCGCGTACAGCATCGAGACGACCTGCATGTTCAGGCTGCGATAGATCTCGTCGAGCAGCCCTTTGCCACCGCCGTGCTCGTGCCAGGCCAGCAGCATGTTCGGATCCATGCCGAACGACGGACCGCTGCCCCACAGGCTGAACGCCGGATGCTTGCCGTACCACAACGACAGGATGCCGTGGCCGCCGTCGAGCACGCCCTTGCTGACCGCGTCGAGCAGGTCGTACGGCTTGACGACGGCATCGGCCGGCAGCATGTCGATGCGCAGCCGACCGGACGACATCGCGTTGACCTTGCGCGCGAAGTCCGTGGCCAGCTCGTGGAACAGATCGTTGGCGGACCAGGCGCTCTGGCAGCGCAGCGTGACGGACTGCGCGACGGCCGGCGTGGCCGCCAGGGCGGCGCTCCCGGCGGCCAGGGTCGTGAAGGATCGTCGGCCTTTCTCCATGCCGGCAAGGCTGAACGAATCCCCTTTGCCTGTGGATCGGGGTTATCCCCGGAAGCGCGACCGGCAGTCGCTCGGGCTATCCCGTAACCCGAATTGGCGTGGCGCGAACGACGCAATCAACTGCTGTGCTTGCGATAAGCGCCGCGGGACAGATCGATGCCGAGCTGCTTGAGCTTGCGATACAAGTGCGTGCGCTCGAGCCCGGTCCTCTCGGCGACGCGCGTCATGCTGCCGTGCTCGCGCGACAGATGATGCTCGAAATACGCGCGCTCGAACGCGTCGCGCGCCTCGCGCAGCGGCAGGTCGAGCGGCAGGTCGCGCACCGCGACGTTGGCGCCGCCGCCGGCCTGCGTGAATCCCGACACCCCGGAATGCGGATGACCGAGCGACTCGAAGCTGGGCGGCGGCGCGCCCAGGCTCTGGACCGAAGCGCCGGGCATGCCCGCGCCGAGCCGGCCGCCGAGCGAGATCGGCGAGCCGCCGGCCACGCCGTTGCCGATCGGCTGGGCGACGTTGGGCCGCACCTTGCTGCGGTTCAGCCCCTGTTCGACGGCCTTGAGCAGTTTTTGCAGCGCGATCGGCTTTTCGAGGAAGTCGAGCGCGCCGATGCGGGTGGCCTCGACGGCCGTATCGATCGTCGCATGGCCGGACATCATGATGACCGGCATCGTCAGCTTGCCGTTGGCCGCCCATTCCTTCAGCAGCGTGACGCCATCGGTGTCCGGCATCCAGATGTCGAGCAGCACCAAGTCGAGCGATGCGCCTTCCTGCTCCTGCACGCTGCGCGCCTGTTGGGCGTTTTCGGCCAGCAGCACCGTGTGTCCTTCGTCTCCCAGGATTTCCGAGAGCAGCTCGCGGATGCCTATTTCATCATCCACCACCAGTATTTCTGCCATACGACTCCGCTCTGACTGTAGTGTTCCGTTGATCGTTCGCCGTCAAAACCCGGACATTTCACCGAACCAACGGCTCAATACCAGGATTGTCCACATTTTTTGCCAGTTTGGTAAATAGCACCGACACTTGCGCACCCCTGGGTTTGTCCTGCGATTCGCCCCAATTGGCGACATCGATGCGGGCGCCGTGCTCCTCGACGATCTTGCGGACGATGGCCAGGCCCAGTCCGGTGCCCTTGGCCTTGGACGTCACGTAGGGCTCGAACGCGCGCGCGAGCATCGCCGGCACGAAGCCCTCGCCATTGTCGCGCACCATCAGGCGCACGGCGGGCGAGCCGTCTGGCAACATCAGCCGCTCGGTGCTGACCTCGATGCGCGGCGGCTGTCGATGCTCGGTCGCCTCGAGCGCATTCTTGACCAGGTTGTGGATGACCTGGCGAAGTTGCGTGCGATCGCCGAGCAACGCTGGCAAGGACGGCGACAACGACGAGACGATGACGGCGCCGCTGGGCGTGCTCGCATACAGGTGCAGCACGTCGTCGACGAGGCTGTTCAGGTTCAGCGGCGCCAGGCGGGCCGCCGGCAACCGCGCGTAGTCGCGGAACTCGTCGACCATGATCGTCAGCGCGCCGACCTGGCTGATGATGGTCTGCGCGTTGCGATGCAGGAACTCGGCGTCGGCGGGAGCGAGCTTGTTGAGCAGCTTGCGTTCGATGCGCTCGGCCGACAACTGGATCGGCGTCAGCGGATTCTTGATCTCGTGCGCCAGCCGCCGCGCGACCTCGGCCCAGGCGACGGCGCGCTGCGCCGAGATCACCTCGCTGATGTCGTCGATGACGATCACGTAGCCGACGCGGCGCTCGGGCAGGATCGAGCCGCGCGCCAGGATCGTCTGCGCGGCCGTGCCGTCGTGCGTGCGCTCCTTCGGCGAGCCGTCGCGCTGCAGCGCGAACTGGCGCTGCCAGCTATCGAGCCCGGCGGCCACCTGTTCGTTGAAAGCGGCGCGAAACTCGCGGCCCAGCGACGCGAGCCGCGGGATCTGCGTGAGCGGCTCGCCCAGGTGCTCGCCGAGCGGCGTCTGCAGGATGCGGTCGGCGCCCGGATTGGCCAGCGTCAGCCGCAGGTCCGCGTCGAGCACGAGCACGCCGGCGTTCAGGTTGGCCAGCACGCTCTCGAGTCGCGTGTGCGCGGCCTCCAGCTCGCGCTGCTTGCGGTCGACCTGCGCGCGCGCCTCCTGCAACTGGTGCGTCATCGCGTTGAACGAGCGCGTCAGCACGCCGAGCTCGCCGCGCGTCGAGTAGTCCTTGACCGGCCGGAAGTCGCCCTCGGCGATCTTGCGGGTGGCGGCCGCGAGGTTGGCGAGCGGGCCGACCAGCCAGCCAGCCAGCAGGAACGCGCCGGCCACGGCCGAGAACAGCGTCAGCAGGAAGATCAGCGACAGCGTGATGCGGTAGAGCTTCTTCAAGTCGCCGCGGGTCGCCGACAAGACCTTGTAGCCCGCATAACCCTGCTGCACCGCCTCGGCATTGGCGGCCAGCGCGGTGGGCACCGGCTGGATCAACTGGATGAACACGCTGTCGTCGAAGCGCGGCCGCTCGGTCGGCAGCGGCACGATGACGCGCAGCCGGGGTTCGCGGTCGCCGCGCGGCGACCCGTCGAGCAGCGCGGTGGCCGGATCCGGATCGACGCCTTCGTAGCCGACGAACAGGCGCGTGATCCGCGCCTGGCGCAGCGCGGGCGCCGGCGGCAGATCGGGGATCAACCGCGCGAACGGACCGCCGCTGGCGGTGATGATGCGGCCCGAGCCGGTGATGATCAGCGCGTCCATGATGCCGTACTGGTCGCGCAGGCGGCCGAGCGTGGGCGCCCAGTTCTGCGGCGGCGTGTCGTCGATCTGCGCGGCGATGTTGCGCGCCTTCAGCGTCAGGTCGGCCATCTGCGAGTCGAGCGAGGCGCGCCCCAGGCTCAGGCCCGATTCGAGCGCGTGCTCGACCGGCACGTCGAACCACGATTCGATCGATCGCCCGATGAACTGGACGGCCACTATGTAGATCAGCGCGACCGGCAGCACCGTCATCAGCACGAACGCGGTGGCCATGCGCGCCATCAGCCTCGTGCCGAACACGCCGCGCCGGTAGCGCAGCACGAGCCGGCGCAGCAGCTCGAGCACCAGCACGAACACGGCGATCGCGGTGCCGCCGGTCAGGCCCAGCAGCAGCGGAAAGTGCTCCTGGAACAGCGAGGTGTTGGCCGTGGCGGTCGTCAGGATCGCCAGCAGCAGCACCGACAGCGCCAGCGCCGCGATCAGCGACAGGCGCAACGCGCGGCTGATCGCCCGCGTGTTGCCGTCGGCTACGGCTTGAACTCGAACCGTTTCCATTCTGTCTGCAGGGTCCAGTCCTTGCTGGTCAGCGCGGTGACCTGGAAGGGCTTCGGAAGTTGCGACGGATCGAGCCGGATGCGCATCTGGCCCTCGTAGCGCTTGCCGTAGTGGATGCGCTCGGCCTCGACGAAGCGCCAATCGCGGATCTTGCCGAGCGCGGCCAGCGCATCGGCCAGGTCGCCGAAGTTCTGCTGCTGGCCGTTGGCGTGGACCCGGTACTGGCGCGACAACGCGTGAAAGGACAACCGGTAAGTCTGAACGGATGAGACGATCTTGTCATCCATCCAGTACCAGCGCGGCTCGAACAGCTCGGCCTCGACGACGAAGCTCAGCGGCACGCCCTTGTTGACGGCCTCTTCGAGCCGAGGCGGCAGCGCGATCGCGAAGTCGACCCACAGCATGAACGCGTCGCCTTCGACGGCCGGCTCGAGGCGGATCTGCCGGGTCTCGATCGCGTCCCCGGCCGGCTGCGCGCGAACCGGGGATGCGTGCGGGAGGCCGGCGACGCTCGCGACGGCCAGCGCCGCGGCGCGCAGCCACAGGCGGCGGCCACGGACCGGCTGGCGCGCGGCCGTCGGACGCTCACGCACCGGCGGCGGCCGATCGAGCGGCTCGGCACCCGGCGGCATCACACCGGTTTTTGCAGCAGGCAGTAGTAGAAGCCGTCATGATCCCGTACCGGTTCGGCCTCGGCGGCCGGCAAGAACGGGACGCCGGGCAGCAGGATCCGGCCGGCGTCAGCCCCGCGGCGGCACTGGCTGCCTACCGATCCCGTCGACGCATCCGGCCGGCCGGAGCCCGCGGCGATCGCGCCCAGCGGCAGCACGGCGGCTTCGGGATGGGCGCCCAGAAACGTGCCGACTACCCCTTCGCCCTCCTGCCGGAACACCGAGCAGGTGGCGTAGAGCAATTTACCACCCGGCCCGAGCAGTGGCCAAAGCGCCCCCAGCATTTGGACCTGCACCCGGCAAAGTGTCGCGAGGTCGCTACGCCGCCGCAGCCAGCGGATGTCCGGATGCCGGCCGACGATGCCCGACGCCGAGCACGGCGCATCGAGCAGGATGCGGTCGAACGGCCGACCGTCCCACCACGCGGCCGGATCGGCGGCGTCGGCCGCGCGCAGCGTGACGCGGCGGGCGCCGGCGGGCTCGGCCAGCCCCAGCCGCCGCAGGTTGTCGTCGACGCGGCGCAGGCGCGTTTCGTCGACGTCCAGCGCCAGCAGATCGCAATCGACCTGCTCGAGCAGGTGCGCGGTCTTGCCGCCCGGTGCGGCGCAGGCATCGAGCACGCGATGGCCGGACGCCGCGTCGAGCCAGCGTGCGGCGAGCTGGGCGCCGTAGTCCTGCACCGAGATCAGGCCCTCGGCGAAGCCGGGCAGGCGCGAGACATCGGTGCTGCGGGGCAGGCGGATCGCGTCGCCCTCGATCGGCTCGGCGGGCCAGCCCTCGGCGCGCAAGCTCCCGAGCAGCGACGCGACGTCGGCGCGGCGACGGTTGACGCGCAGGATCAGCGGCGCCTGGCGATTGCCGGCGGCGACGATCGTCTGCCAATGGTCCGGGTGGTCGGCGCGCAGGCGTTCGAGCCACCAGGCCGGCAGGTTCCAGCGCGCCTCCGGCTGCTGTCGCGCCCGCGCGTCGAGCGCGTCGCGCTCGCGCAGGAAGCGGCGCAGCGTGGCGTTGATGAAGGACGCGGCCGGATCGGCGCCGAGCTGGCGCGCGGCGCGGACGGCCTGGTCGACGACGACCGCATCGGCGCGCGGCGAAGCGCCGCCGCGAACCGGAGAAGCGTCGGCGCGGGAATCGAAATCGGTGCCGGCCTGCGCCGCGGCATCGGCGCGGGCCGCCGTCGAACGCTCGGGCGCCCACTGCGCGAGCACGACCTGCTGCAGCGCCAGCAGCGGCGCGGCCGGCGGCGCGTTCAACTGCCGCGATCGCCCGGCACCAGCCCAGGCTCGGACCGCGTGGTCGCGAAGCCTGCAGCGCGGCGCGCGAGGCCCGTGAAGGCGAGCTCGCGGGCCGGCGTCGATCGCATCGGGCAGGCGCCGGCCGCCTGGACGGCGGCGAGCGCTTGCGCGGCCGCCACGAACTCGCGCCCCAGCGGCGCGCGGGTGGTTGGCGCGGGCCGGCGGCCTCACGCGGGGACGCCCGCCGCCAGCGCCGCAATCGCCGCACGCGCTCCTCGGTCGGCGGGTGCTGAACAGGCCGGCCAGGCCGCCGCCGCGCAGCGGATTCATGATCATCATCTGCGCGGTCTCGGGATGCGCCTCGGCCGTCGGCAGCGGCGTGCCCGACGCATAGGCGTGGATCTTCTCGAGCGCCGCCGCCAGCGCCAGCGGATCGCCCGAGATCTCGGCGCCGCCGCGATCGGCCTCGTATTCGCGCGCGCGCGAGATCGACATCTGGATCAGGCTGGCCGCCAGCGGCGCGAGCAAGGCCACCGCGATGCTGGCGATCGGGTTGGCCGGGCGCCCGTTCTCGTCGCGGCCGCCGAAGAACATCGCGAAGTTGGCCAGCGCCGAGATCGCACCGGCCATCGTCGCCGAGATCGTCGAGATCAGGATGTCGCGATGCTTGACGTGCGCCAACTCGTGCGCCATCACCCCCCGCAGCTCGCGGGCCGACAGCACCCGCAGGATGCCGGTGGTCGCGGCGACGGCGGCATGCTCGGGATTACGGCCGGTCGCGAACGCATTGGGCGCCGGCTCGTCGATCAGGTACACGCGCGGCATCGGCAGGCCGGCCTTGTGCGCCAGCTCCTGGACCATGCCGTAGAACTGCGGCGCGCTACCGGCGTCGACCTCCTGCGCGTTGTACATGCGCAGGACCATCTTGTCCGAGAACCAGTAGGCGAAGAAATTGGACAGCAGTGCGAACCCCAGGGCCATCATCATGCCCTCGCGGCCGCCGATCGCGGCCCCGACCACGCCGAACAGCGCGGTGATCGCCGCCATCAGGATGGCTGTCTTGACCCAATTGAACATTCGGTACTCCCGTGGAAACTGACGGTCGAGACGCCTGGATGCCAGACGCCAGTGTCAAGGTGGGGACGCGAACGCACGCCTTCAACCGGCAGCGTCCATCGCCCCCTCTCCATCGAATTGACAGTATTCTGACAGTTTCAGTCCTTGCAGCAGTTGCCGGACCGCCAGACGCTTGCCTCCCGGCCGCTGGACGACCTGCAAGGCCAGCGCGCCGTCCCCGCACGCGACCCACCAGTCCCGATCGGTGCGACGCAGCGTCGCGCCGGGTCCGATGGGCCGGCCTTGCGCCCGGGCGGCGGCGATCGCGTCGGCCAGCGCCTGCGGATCCACGACGGGTTTCGCCTGCCAGATCTTCAGCGGCGGGCCCGGCTGACAGGTCGCGACGCAGCCCGGAAACGGATCGAACGCGCGGATACGGTCGGCCAGGCGAACCGCCGGCAACCGCCAGTCGATCACGCCTTCGGCCTTGTCGAGCTTGGCGGCGTAGGTGACGCCCTGCTCGGGCTGCGCGACGGGTGCCAGGCGACCGGCCTGCGCATCGGCCAGCGCGCGGACGATCAGGCGACCGCCGAGCTCGGCCAGCCGGTCGTGCACGACGGCGGCATTGTCGTCGGGCCCGATCGGCAGCGCCTCGCGCAACAGCATCGGCCCGGTGTCCAGGCCCTCGTCCATCTGCATGATCGTGATGCCGGTCTCGGCATCGCCGGCCTCGATCGCGCGCTGGATCGGCGCGGCGCCGCGCCAGCGCGGCAGCAGCGACGCGTGGATGTTCAGGCAACCCAGCCGCGGCGCGGCCAGCACCGGCGAGGGCAGGATCAGGCCGTAGGCGGCGACGATCATCGCATCGGCGCCGGCCTCGGCGATCACGCGCTGCGCCTGCTCGTCGCGCAGCGTGCGCGGCTGGAACACCGGCAGTCCGGCCGCCGCCGCGGTCTGCTTGACCGGGCT
>JASGFT010000183.1:0-8978 GCA_047605425.1 Burkholderiaceae bacterium
ACGGCCGATGCCGCCGCGGCGCCGGCCATCGCGGCGGCCGCGCCGGTCTGGGCCGTGGCGTTCCGCAAGCTGCGCGCGGGCGCGCGCCGGCTGCGCCGCCGGGTGATGACGGCGGACAGGCCGATCATCAGGAACAGCAGCAGCCCGGGGTCGAAGACCCGCGCCGAGATCGTGGCCGCCAGCAGGTGCGCATAGATGGCGGCTCGCGCGCCGCGCTCGATGGCCAGGCATTCGTCGGTCGGCGCGATCGCCCGGCGGCCAGGCACCATCGCGGTGAAGATGATGCCGGCGAACAGCACGAAACCGGGCACGCCGACGTTGCTCAGCAGCACCAGCGGGTAGCTGGACGCGATGCCGCCGCCCAGGCCCACGCCGAGCAGCCAGGTGTCGCCCAGATTGATCAGCGCCTGGTTGTTCCAGGCGCTGCGCTCCTGGCCGGAAGCGCTGTCGAGCTTGTTGAACACCGTCTGGTCCAGCACGTCCAGCACCGCGTCGGTGACTGCCGGCACCATCAACGCGATGACGCCGATCGCGAGCAGGACGCCGCCGACGACGAGCAGCAGCGCCGGGCGGTTGGTCTTGCCGCCGCTGAAATACAGGCGCGCGACGTGGATGCCGAGCAGCGTGGCGAGGAACGCGGCGAGCGAGACATACGCGGTCGACGAGGTCGACGCGCCCAGCATCGCCATCAGCACGATGGCGATCGGTCCGGACACGACCTGGCGTAACCGGAAGACCCACGCGATCAGGCAGAACGCCATCAGCGGCATCGAATACGCGGCGAACGCCGCCGGCTCGGAAAAGCTGCCGCTGATGCGCCGCAGGCCGGCGGTTTCGCTCTGTCCCGCGTGCTGCAGGTAGGCGGCGCCGCGCAGGAATTCCATCCATTCCTGCGTGCCGGTGAACTGCGTGACCAGATCCAGCGCTCCCATCGCGACATCCAGCGCGGCGACGAGCAGGATCGCGTTGGCGAAGTGCCCGAGCATCCCCGGCACGTGCTTGTAGTGCATGACGATGATGAACACGCACACGCCCGCCAGCAGGTATGCCATCTGCGTGATGTAGCCGCTGCTGAACCGCAACGGTTCGGCGATCTGCTCGCCGATGTCGGCGACCATCCGGTCGATCATGAAGACGTTGGTGCTGCCCGCGAACAGCGGCGCCAGCACCAGCACGCTGAAGAACGCATAGCCGGTGAAGGCCAGCAGCCACTTGAAGGTCGGGTTGTGCTTCGTCTGGAAGATGCGGTGCCAGTGCGGGCTTATCCACAGCAGGAACCGGATCACGAAGAACGGCATGAACAGGCTGGCCGGCGTCAGGTTCGCGCCCCCCAGCGCCGGCAGGCTGATTGCGCTGGCGGCGCCGAACAGCGTCAGCACGATCAGCGCGTACACCGAGAATGCCGGCTTGAGGAACAGGCTCAGGAATCCCAGCAGCAGGACCGGAACGCCGAAGGCTTCGAAGCTCATGTCGAGAGTCTCGCTAAGTGCGCGTCAGCGCAGGCCGAGGATTCGCCGCGGGTGGATCCGTCCGCGCAGCGCGTCGGCGATCGCCAGCAGGTTGCCCTTGAGCCGGCCGCGCCGGTCGACGTAGGGCTCGGGCTTGAGGGATCGCGCCAGGTTGCTGAGCAGGTTCTTGCCCATCAGCGTGGCGCCGTAGCGCGCGTGCATCGTGCGCTTGCGGATCAGGTAGATCGGGTTGGCCACCTGCGAGTAGCCGAACCGTACGCCGGAGTTGCGGCCGCGCTTGGTCGCCAGGTGCACGCCGGTCAGGCCGGCGTCGCGCACGATCCGTCCGCTGCCTGCCAGCCGCCGGCTGAAATCCAGGTCCTCCTGCCACGCATACAGCGGCAACTGCTCGTCGAAGCGCAGCCGCAGCGTGCGCACCGGCGCCAGCCGGATGACCATGTTGCAGCCGTAGGCGTTGTACACGTCGTCGAGCCGGGTCGGCGACGCGGGCAGGGCCGCGAGCAGGCGCCGCGCGTCGGCCGCGTCGATGCCGGGACCATGGACGCCGTCGGCCAGCAGCGCGCCGGTGGCGACGACGATCGAGGGCTGCCCGCACAGCAGCGCCTCGACGCGCGCCAGATAGTCGCGGGCTGGAAAGAAATCGTCGTCGAAGAAGACGATCGCGTCGGCGATCGCGCGGGTGATCGGGTCGGGGGCGTCGGCGGCATCGAGGATCGCGTTGCGTTGCGCGGGCAACCCGACCGAGGCGCTGACCACGGTCACCGGATAGGGCAGCGAGGGCAGCGCGGCGCGATCCAGGTCGGCTTCGCTGCCGGGGCACAGTAAAACCCGATCGGGCCGGCGCGTCTGCCCGGCCAGCTCGCGCAGCGTTTCGGTCAGCACCTCGCGCCGTCCGACGGTGGCGATGCCGACGACGACGTTCAACGGGGGAGTCATACCGCGATTATAGAGAGACGGCGACGGCGTTAGCATGCCGGCGCGGCGTGAAACGTGTCAGCATCGCGGGGTGGACATTCCCCGGACGAGTCGATGACGGATGTGCAGCGGACCTACGACACCACGCAACGCGTGCTGGTGACCGGCGGCGCGGGTTTTCTCGGCAGCCACTTATGCGAGCGACTGTTGGCTCGAGGCCACGATGTGTTGTGCGTGGACAACTATTTCACCGGCACCAAGCGCAACATCGAGCATCTACTGGGCAATCCGCGTTTCGAGCTGCTGCGTCACGACGTGACGTTTCCGCTGTACGTCGAGGTCGACCAGATCTACAACCTGGCGTGTCCGGCGTCGCCGATCCACTACCAGCACGATCCGGTGCAGACGACCAAGACCAGCGTTCACGGCGCGATCAACATGCTGGGACTGGCCAAGCGCGTGCATGCCCGGATCCTGCAGGCGTCGACCAGCGAGGTCTACGGCGATCCCGAGATCCATCCGCAGGTCGAATCGTACTGGGGGCGCGTGAACCCGATCGGCATGCGTAGCTGCTACGACGAAGGCAAGCGCTGCGCCGAGACCCTGTTCTTCGACTATCACCGGCAGCACCGGCTGCGGATCAAGGTCGTGCGGATCTTCAACACTTATGGGCCGCGAATGCACATGAACGACGGCCGCGTGGTGTCGAACTTCATCGTGCAGGCGCTCAAGGGCGAGGACATCACGTTGTACGGCGACGGCAGCCAGACGCGCAGCTTCTGCTACGTCGACGACCTGATCGACGCGATGGTCCGGATGATGGACACCCGCGACCAATTCGTCGGCCCGGTCAACATCGGCAATCCTGGCGAGTTCTCGATGCGCGAGCTGGCGCAGCGGGTGCTCGAGCTGACCGGCTCGGCGAGCCGGCTGGTGACCCGGCCGCTGCCGTCCGACGATCCGAAGCAGCGCCGTCCGGACATCACGCTGGCCCAGCGCGAACTCGGTGGCTGGGCGCCGACGACGTCGCTCGATGCGGGGCTGCGCCGGACGATCGCATATTTCGAGCAGGCGCTGTCGCGAGCCGGCCGGCAATGAGCGATCCGATGCGTTCCGCGGCCGCGCGCGCGCCGCGCGTGGCCGTCGTCCATTATTGGTGGATGAGCAACCGCGGCGGCGAGGCGGTCGTCAAGGCGATCATCGATCTGTATCCGTGCGCGGACCTGTACGTGCTCGTCTGCGACGAGCCGCTGGTGCGCGAGGCGCTGGGGCCGGGCTTTCGCGGACGGATCGTCAGGAGCTTCATCTCGAGGCTGCCGGGCGCGGCGCGCCATTACCAGAAGTACCTGCCGTTGATGCCGCTGGCGCTCGAGCAGTTCGACCTGTCGGCATACGACCTGGTCATCAGCAGCGAATCGGGGCCGGCCAAGGGCGTGCTGACGCGCCCCGATGCGTTGCACGTCTGCTACTGCCACACGCCGATGCGCTACCTGTGGGACATGTACGCGGAATACGTGTCGCGCACGCGAGGCCCGGTCGCGTGGCTGTTTCCGCTGGTCGCGCACTGGATGCGGGTATGGGACCGCGCGTCGGCCGACCGCGTCGATGCGTTCATCGCCAACTCCGGGTTCGTCGCGCAGCGGATCGGCAAGTGGTATCGCCGGCCGGCCGAGGTCATCCATCCGCCGGTGAACACCGCCGATTTCGATCCGGCCCGTCCGCGCGACGCGTTCTACCTGTGCCTGGGGCAACTGGTGCCGTACAAGCGTGTCGACCTGGTCGTGCAGGCGTTCAACGCGATGGGCCTGCCGCTGGTCGTCATCGGCGAAGGAGAAGAACTCGAAGTGTTGCGGACGCAGGCGCGATCGAACGTGCGCCTGCTGGGCCGGCAGGCGTTCGACGTCGTCCAGGACCACCTGCAGCGCTGCCGGGCGCTGGTGTTCCCAGGGCTGGAGGATTTCGGGATCGTGCCGGTCGAGGCGATGGCGGCGGGGGCGCCGGTCATCGCGTACGGCAGGGGCGGGGCGCTCGAAACCGTGGTCGACGGCCGCACGGGCCTGCTGATGCCGGAGCAGTCGGTAGCGGCGATTACCGCCGCCGTGCAGCGGATCGAGCGGGGCGACGTCGTGTTCGATGCCGCCGCGCTGGCCGGGCATGCGCGCCGGTTCGACGTCGCGCTGTTCAAGCAGCGCTTCGCCGATTTTGTCGCGCGCGCGTCGGCGCGGCCGAGGCCGGGGCCTTAGTGGCCTGGCGTTGCGGCGCGCGAGGATCGCGGCGATGAACGCGCGGAGCCGTCCGGCGTGGACGATCAACGGCCGCTTCCTGACCCAGCCGGCGACTGGCGTGCAGCGCTATGCGCGCGAGATCGTCGCCGGCCTGGCGCGGGCCGGGGCCGGCACGCTGGACCTGTCGGTCGTCGTGCCCGCGGGGGCCGCGTCGACGGACGGCGCCTCCGTCGGCGAATCGATCGGTGAATCGACCGTCGGTGCGGGGCACGGCGGTGAATCGATCGGCGCGAGTGCGCGCGGCGGTGAATCGGCCGGTGCCGGGCCGCGGGCGATCTCACCAGGGGCCGGGCGGGCGATCCCTATCCGCCGGGGCGGCGCGGGAAGCGGCCATCGCTGGGAGCAACTGAGCCTGCCGTCGCGGGTGGACGGCGGGCTGCTGTGCCTGGGCAACACCGGGCCGCTGCGCGTGCGCCGGCAGATCCTGTGCATCCACGACGCCAACGTCCACACGTTTCCGGCCAGCTACTCGCTGGTGTTCCGGCTCGCCTATCGCGTACTGCAGCCGATGCTCGCTCGGCGGGTCGCGTTGCTGACGACGGTGTCGGCGACCTCGGCCGACCTGTTGCGCCACCACGGCGTGGCGGGACGTACGCCGATCGAGGTGCTGCCCAACGGGCATGAGCACGTGTTCGATTGGCGGGCCGAGCGCTCGACGCTGTTCGCGCGGCAGCCGCCTCGCCGTCCTTATCTGCTATTGATCGGCAGCCACGCGCCGCACAAGAACATGGCGCGCGTGCTGTCGCTGGCGCCGGCGCTCGACGAGCGGGGACTCGACGTCTACGTGTCGGGGGCGGCGGGGCGAATCTTCGCTGCCGGGGCCGGCGGCGAGACCGGCGGCGAAGCCGGCCGCGACATGGCGCTTGGCGCTCGCGCGTCGAACGTGCGCTGGCTCGGCTTCGTCTCCGACGACGACCTGGCGCTGCTGTACAGGCATGCGTTGTGCTTGGTGTTTCCGTCGATCGTCGAGGGCTTCGGCCTGCCGCTGGTCGAAGCGATGGCGCTCGGCTGCCCGGTCGTATGCTCGGACACGTCGTGCCTGCCGGAGATCGCCGGGGAGGCGGCGCTGCTCGCCGATCCTCATCGGGGGGACGAATGGCTCGATGCGCTGATCCGCTTGAGCGAGTCCGCCTCGCTGCGCGATGAGCTGATCGGGCGGGGCCACGAGCGCGCGCGTGCGTATTCGTGGCAGGCGTCGGCGCAGGGCTACGCCGACGCGATGCACCGGCTGTCGGGCTGATGATCTCCGTCGCCGAGGCCTGGCGGCGGGAGGGGGCGGTGCGAGGCGGCGGTCAGAGCCTCGGCAGGCGAACCAAGCGCGCGCCGAGCGCCAGCAGCAGTCCGATGCCCAGGCACAGCGCCGATGCGGCGGCAGCGGCGATGACGGTGGCGCGCAGCGGCCACGGGCTCGCCAGCACGACGGCCTGGACGACGGCCAGGCATGCCGCCGTCATCAGCAGCGGGGCGCCGATCGCGCCGAGCACGCGGGCCGGCGCGATCGCCAGCGTGCGAACGATCAGGCCGGTGGCGACGAGCGCGACGAGGGCGCCGGCGCCCAACTGCCAGCCGGCGACGGCGACCGGTCCGAAGCGCGCGGCGGCGAGCACGCCGAGCAGCACGAGGACCGACGATCCGGTCCTCAGCGCGAAGTTCAATCGCGCGCGACCGTTGCAGACGAGGATCGGCTCGACGAAGAACTCGAACAGGCCGCACGCCCTCGCGAACGCCAGCACCGAGACGATCGCGCCGGCCACCGCCCAGCTCGGCTGGAGGAACGCGTCGACGATCCGAGAACCCAACTCGCCGAACGTGCACAGCACCGGCAGCGCGATGAACGTCAGGAACCGCAGGTTGGACAGGTAGGTCTCGGCCATCGCGGGCCGGTCGCGCTCGCGCTCGTGGCGGCTGAACGCCGACCAGTTGACCGGCCGCAGCGGCTGGATCAGCAGTTCGGTGCCGCTCATCGCGATCCGCGAGGCGGCGCGATAAGCGCCGGCGGCCGCCGGCGTCAGGTAGCTGGCGAGCAGGAAGTCGGCCGAATAGTTCGACACCGCGCCCATCAGCGCATTGCCCTGCAGCGGCCACGCCGCGTGCAGGCCGCGCCGCGCGGCGGCGGCCGAGAACCGCAGTCGCGGACGCTGCCGGCACCGCAGCGCCATCAGCAGCAGCGCGATCATGATCGGTACGATGCGCGAGATCACCAGCGCTGCGGCACCCGGCCCCGCGTGCAGCAGCGCGGCCAGCGTGGCCAGCGACGCCGCCTCGGCGAGCAGCCAGTTGCCGTGCACCGCCGGCAAGCGCTGCTGGCGGACCAGCAGCCCATCGAGCCAGACGACAGGTCCATGCAGCAGCGGCAGCGGCGACAGCGCCAACAGCATCGTGCCGACCACCGGGCTGTCGAAGTGCTGCCAGGCCAGGCCCATCGCCGCCTGCGCGCCGGTCAGCGCGATGCCCTGCGCGATGAGCACCCAGAACAGCGTGTCGCGCTCGTCGTCGATGGCGGGCGTTCGCATCAGGTACTCGTACAGGCCGGTGTACATCAGCCCGCTGAGCACCGTGGTCGTGACCCACGCCAGCGAGTACGCGCCGAAGGTCTCGACGTCGACCAGCGCGACGGCCAGCAGCAGCGCCAGCAGCGATAGGCCCTGCACGCCGGCGCGCGAGGCCGATACGAGCACGAACGGCTGCGACAGCTTGTTCAGCAGGCCGCGCATCTGCCGTCGAAGCATTGACGCTCGATCCGCCGCAGCACCGCGACGGCGTGCGCCGCGGGCGGTTCGATCGACAGGTAGACGGGGGCGCCGCCCAGCGGTACGTCGAGGCGTTGCTCGTCCGGACCATCGGGCGCGGGCTCGGCGATCGGGCGGCCGAACAGGTCGACCGCGCGCGCGGCGACGCCGGCGCCGATCCGCAACGACAGGAGATCGAGGCCAGGTATGTCGAGGCGCGCGGTCGACGGCGCATCGGCATCGGCGAAGCGCCACAGCACGACGCGATAGCGATCGCCGTGCCGGAACAGGTAAGCCTGCCGCGGCTGCATCGCGCGCCCGTCGCCCCATTGCCGCACGAACCGGTAAGCGCCGAGCTGACGCGTCAGCGTCGCCAGCGCGCGGTAGGCGGGGCGCCGCCGCCCGTCGAGATCGATCAGGCCCATCGGCCCGTCGACCGCATCGAAGGCCGAGAACCAGAACGTCGTCTCGATGCCGGCCGCGAACGCGGTCACGTACGCGCGCGGCAGGTACGCGGCGACCGTCTGTGGATCGAAGCGGTCCGGGTCGCTGGGTGGGCCGGCCGCGTAGCCCCATTCGGTGATCCACAGCCGCGGCGTCCTGCCGAGATGGCGCTCGCCCTGTTCGCGCAGCCGCCGGACCGCCGAGCGGAACGACCGGTCGGCGTCGACGACCTGGTGCGGCGCCGTCCATTCGGTATCGGCGGCGACGGCGGTCTTCTCCGGTTCGAGCGTCGTGTACGGATGGAACGCGAAGCCGTCGAGGGCCGGCGGCAGGCCCTTGTCGAGGAACCAGTAGTGAAGCACCCACATGTCGTCGTCGGTCATGACCGGAACGGTCGCGTCGAACGCCTTGACCCGCTGGACGACGGCGTCGACCATCGCCACGTAGTGATCGACCCATGGCGATGGCGGGCGGCCGTTCCACGCGCCGCCGAGCATCGGCCGCAGCACGAAGTTGTGCGGCTCGTTCCAGACGGCCAGCGCGAAGCGGATGCCGGCGGCGCGCAAGCGGCGCGCGACCTCGACCGCGTGGCGCCCATAAGCGTGCGGGTCGATCGCCGCGTGCGGCGCGGCGGCGTTCGGCGGATACGCGACGTCGTTGTCGTACGCCAGCGTGTACACGAGCCCGATGTCATGCCGGCGATAGAACGCCAGGCGCTCGGCGAACGCGGGCGGCATCGGTTCGTAATGTCCGGGCCGGGTCTCGATGTCCGGCCACGACACGCCGTCGCGCACCCAGCGCACGCCCAGGTCGAGCAGGGTCGGCAGATCGGTCTGCGGCTGACCCTGGTGGAACTTGACGACGAGGCCGATCGAGTCGCCGAAAGGCCGGTCGAAGGCCGGTCCGGTCGCGGCGCTCGCCCCGACGGGCGACGGCCGGGCCAGCGCGACGGCCGCGGGGGCGAGGCCGAGCAGGCTCCGCGCGAACCGCCGCCGCGCCGGGGATCGTCGCGCGAGGCTGGCGGCGATCCGCGCGGGCACCGTCGCCGCGGCTCGCTTGGGTGTGGCGGTCATCACGCGCGAGGCTGCTGCGCGTCGGGCTGTTGCGCAGGGGCGTCCAAGGTCGCCGAGGGCGAT
>JASGFT010000184.1:0-8968 GCA_047605425.1 Burkholderiaceae bacterium
ACCCGCGCCGCCGGCGGCGCGGGTTTCGCATCGGCCGCGTCTTCTTCGGGCAGCGGCTGCGGCACGCGCTCGAGCGCCACCTCGAGGACCCGATCGATCCATTTGACCGGAACGATCTCGAGCCGGTTCTTGACGTTGTCGGGGATCTCGGCCAGATCCTTGACGTTCTCCTCGGGAATCAGCACGGTCTTGATGCCGCCGCGATGCGCGGCCAGCAGCTTCTCCTTCAGGCCGCCGATCGCCAGCACCTCGCCCCGCAGCGTGATCTCGCCGGTCATCGCGACGTCCGCCCGCACCGGCACGTTGGTCAGCACCGACACCAGCGCCGTCGTCATCGCGATCCCCGCGCTCGGGCCATCCTTGGGCGTCGCCCCTTCCGGCACGTGCACGTGGATGTCGGACTTCTCGTGGAAGTCGGCGGCGATGCCGAGCCGCGCCGCGCGTCGACGCACGACGGTCATCGCCGCCTTGATCGACTCCTGCATGACGTCGCCGAGCTTGCCGGTGAACGTCGTCTTGCCCTTACCCGGCACGGCCACGGCCTCGATCGTCAGCAGTTCGCCGCCGACCTCGGTCCACGCAAGTCCGGTGACCTGGCCGATCTGGTTCTCCTTCTCGGCCACGCCGAACGAGAAGCGCCGCACGCCGAGGAACTTGTCGAGGTTCTTCGAGTTGACGACGATCTTCTTGTCCGAGGGCTTGAGCAGCAGCATCTTGACGACCTTGCGGCAGATCTTGCTGATCTCGCGCTCGAGCGAGCGCACGCCGGCTTCGCGCGTGTAGAAGCGGATGATGTCGCGGATCGCGCTGTCGGCGATGTTCAGCTCATCGGGCTTGAGCCCGTTGTTCTTCATCTGCTTGGGGATCAGGTAGCGCGACGCGATGCTGACCTTCTCGTCCTCGGTATAACCGGCCAGGCGAATGACCTCCATCCGGTCGAGCAGCGCCGGCGGGATGTTCAGCGTGTTGGCGGTCGCGACGAACATCACGTCGGACAGGTCGTACTCGACCTCGACGTAGTGATCGACGAACGTGCTGTTCTGCTCGGGATCGAGCACCTCGAGCAGCGCCGACGACGGATCGCCGCGGAAGTCCATCCCCATCTTGTCGACTTCGTCGAGCAGGAACAGCGGATTGCGCACGCCGGCCCTGGTCAGGCTCTGCAGGATCTTGCCGGGCATCGAGCCGATGTACGTGCGGCGATGGCCGCGGATCTCGGCTTCGTCGCGCACGCCGCCGAGCGCCATCCGGACGAACTTGCGATTGGTCGCGCGGGCGATCGATTGGCCGAGCGAGGTCTTGCCGACCCCCGGCGGTCCGACCAGGCACAGGATCGGCGCCTTGACGCGATCGACGCGCTGCTGGACGGCGAGGTACTCGAGGATGCGTTCCTTGACCTTCTCGAGACCGTAGTGATCCTCGTTGAGCACCGTCTCGGCGTTGTTCAGGTCATTGTTGATCTTGCTCTTCTTGCGCCACGGCAGGCCGACCAGCGTGTCGATGAAGTTGCGCACGACGGTGGCCTCGGCCGACATCGGCGACATCAGCTTGAGCTTCTTCAGCTCGGACTCGGCTTTCTTGCGCGCCTCGACCGGCATCCGCGCGGCCTTGATCTTCTTCTCGAGCTCTTCGAGATCGGCGCCTTCCTCGCCTTCGCCGAGTTCTTTCTGGATCGCCTTGACCTGCTCGTTCAGGTAGTACTCGCGCTGGCTCTTTTCCATCTGCCGCTTGACCCGGCCGCGGATGCGCTTCTCGACCTGCAGGATGTCGAGCTCGGTCTCGATCTGCGTCAGCAGCTTCTCGAGCCGCTCGCCGACGTCGGTCGTTTCGAGGATGCCCTGCTTCTGCTCGATCTTGATCGGCAGGTGCGCGGCGATCGTGTCGGCGAGCCGGCCGGCATCGTCGATGCCGTTCAGCGACGCGAGGATCTCGGGCGGAATCTTCTTGTTCAGCTTCACGTACTGGTCGAACTGCGCGAGGATCGCGCGGCGCAGCGCCTCGGACTCGGCCGAGCCGTCGCCGTCGGGTTCGACCGACGACAACTCGCAGACGAAGTGCTGGTCGTTGTCTTCGATGCGGCGGATGCGCGCGCGCTGCGTGCCTTCGACCAGCACCTTGACGGTGCCGTCGGGCAGCTTGAGCATTTGAAGGATGTTCGAGACGCAGCCGATCTCATAGATATCTTCGGCCGAGGGCTCGTCCTTCGACGCATTCTTCTGCGCGACGAGCATGATGCTCTTGCCGACTTCCATCGCCGCTTCCAGCGCCTTGATCGATTTGGGACGACCCACGAACAAGGGAATGACCATGTGGGGAAAGACCACCACATCGCGCAGGGGCAGCAATGGAAGCGACTGAGGCAAGAGAGGAGTCGTTTCGGACATCAGGTTCTCCGGAGGATTTCCTGGACAAATGGAGGCTTGCCCGGGAAAGTTCAAGCATACGCCGTTTTGGCGGGCCAAAAACGCGCAACAGCACCCGGCAGTCGCACCAAATCCGGGAGGGCTTGCACCCCGTTCCGACAAGCCCGCCGTGGTCGCGTGCCTGCCCCATATCGATGTCGCCCAGGCGCGACATCGGCGCGGCGAACCGCCGTCGATACCGGCTGAGGCCGCCATCCGGCGACGGCGGCTTGCGCGAATCGCGAGCATGAAAAAGCCGGCCAGTGCGGCCGGCTTCGAAGCGGGTCGAGAAGACCGCCGTCAGTTGCTGCCGGCGACCTTGGGCGTATCGGCGTAGATGATCAACGGCTGGCCATCGCCGTTGATCGTGCTTTCGTCGACGACGACCTTGCGCACGTTCTGCCGCGACGGCAGTTCGTACATGCAATCGAGCAGCACGCCTTCGAGGATCGAGCGCAGCCCGCGCGCGCCGGTCTTGCGGCGCAGCGCCTTGCGCGCGATCGCGCTGAGCGCGGCCGGCCGCACCTCGAGCTCGACGCTCTCCATCGAGAACAGCTTCTGGTACTGCTTGATCAACGCGTTCTTCGGCTCGACCAGGATCTCGACCAGCGCGGCCTCGTTCAGCTCGTCGAGCGTCGCGACGACCGGCAGGCGGCCGACCAGTTCGGGAATCAGGCCGAACTTGATCAGGTCCTCGGGCTCGACGTCGCGCAGCACCTGGCCGACCGACTTGTCGTCGGGACCGCGCACCTCGGCGCCGAAGCCGATGCCGGAGCGCTCGGAGCGATTGCGGATGACCTTCTCGAGCCCGTCGAACGCGCCGCCGCAGATGAACAGGATGTTCGTCGTGTCGATCTGCACGAAATCCTGGTTCGGGTGCTTGCGTCCCCCTTGGGGGGGCACCGACGCGACCGTGCCTTCGACCAGCTTGAGCAGCGCCTGCTGCACGCCTTCGCCCGAGACGTCGCGCGTGATCGACGGGTTGTCGGACTTGCGCGAGATCTTGTCGATCTCGTCGATGTAGACGATGCCGCTCTGCGCCTTGTCGACCTCGTAGTTGCAGTTCTGCAGCAGCTTCTGGATGATGTTCTCGACGTCCTCGCCGACGTAACCGGCTTCGGTCAGCGTCGTCGCGTCGGCGATCACGAACGGCACGTTCAGCATCCGCGCCAGCGTCTGCGCGAGCAGCGTCTTGCCCGAGCCCGTCGGCCCGACCAGCAGGATGTTGCTCTTGGCCAGCTCGACGTCGTCCTTCTTGCCCTTGTGGCGCAGCCGCTTGTAGTGGTTGTAGACGGCCACCGACAGGATCCGCTTGGCCGTTTCCTGTCCGATCACGTACTGGTCGAGGAGCTGCGAGATCTCGAGCGGCGTCGGCAGGCCGTTCTTGCCGCCGCCGGCCGGCTGCACGTCGACCTGCGTCTCGTCACGAATGATGTCGTTGCACAACTCGATGCATTCGTCGCAGATGAACACCGACGGACCAGCGATCAGCTTGCGCACCTCGTGCTGGCTCTTGCCGCAGAACGAGCAGTACAGGAGCTTCTCGCTGGAACCCTTCTTTTCGGACATGCTTTCTCCGGATGTCGGTCAGTCGCACGGGAGGGAACCGCCGGTCGAGGGCGGTCCGTCGCCAGCGCCTCAGGCGCCCTCGCCCCGGGAAGCGAGAACCTTGTCGATCAATCCATAGCTTACCGCATCTGCCGGCGACATGAAGTTGTCGCGTTCGGTGTCGCGTTCGATCCGCTCGAGCGGCTGGCCGGTGCGCTCGGCCAGGATCTGGTTCAGCAGCTCGCGCAAGCGCAGGATCTCCTTCGCATGGATCTCGATGTCCGAGGCCTGCCCCTGCGCGCCGCCGGACGGCTGGTGGATCATGATCCGCGCGTGCGGCAGCGAGTAGCGCTTGCCCTTCTCGCCGGCGGCCAGCAGGAACGCGCCCATGCTGGCGGCGAAGCCCATGCACAGCGTGCTGACGTCGGGCTTGATGAACTGCATCGTGTCGAAGATCGCCAACCCCGCCGAGACCGAACCGCCGGGCGAGTTGATGTACAGCGACACGTCCTTGTCGGGATTCTCGGATTCGAGGAACAGCAGTTGCGCGACGACCAGGTTGGCCATCTGGTCCATCACCGGCCCGACCAGGAAGACGATCCGCTCGCGCAGCAGCCGCGAGTAGATGTCGTAGGCGCGCTCGCCCCGGCCACTTTGCTCGATGACGATCGGCACCATGCCCAGAGACTGCGGCGCCTGCCGCTGGCTCAGATGGGCATTGACCATGTCTTCGACCAGGCTGTTGAAGGTCATCGAAAGCTCCGCTAGGGGTAAGGAGGAGGTAATTCGGTCGCGGCCCGATCAGCCGTTCTGCATCAATTCTTCGAAGCCGAGCGTCTTGTCGGTGACCTTGGCGTTGGCCAGCACCCAGTCGACGACGTTCTGCTCGACGACGATCGCCTCGACTTCGGCGAGCCGCTCGCGATCGCTGAAATAGAAGCGGATCACCTCGGCCGGATTCTCGTAGGCCTGTGCGAACTCTTCGATCTGCTTGCGGATCTGGTCGGGCTTGGCCTGCAGTCCGTGCTGACGGACGATCTCGCCGACGAGCAGGCCCAGTCGCACGCGCTTCTCGGCTTGCTCGGTGAACGCGTCGGCGGGCACCGGCAGGTTCTTGACGTCGAGACCGCGCGCCTGCAGGTCGGCCTTCGCGCGCTCGCCGAGCGCGGTGCTCTCGGCCTTGACCAGCGCCTTGGGCAGATCGATCTGCGCGATCGACGGCAGCGCTTCCATCACGTTGTTCTTCGTGCGGGTGCGCAACCGCTGGCCGACCTCGCGCTCGAGGTTGCGCTTGACGTCGTCGCGCAGCTTGGCGATGTCGCCGTCGGCGATGCCGAGTTGCTTGGCCAGCTCGGCATCGAGCGCGGGCAGCACCGGTTCCTCGATCCTCTTGATCGTGATCTCGAACTGCGCGGTCTTGCCGGCCAACTCCTTGGCCGTGTAGTCCTCGGGGAACACGACCGGGAACGAACGCGTGTCGCCCGCCGCCGCGCCGCGCACGCCGGTCTCGAAGTCGGCCAGCATCCGGCCCTCGCCGAGCACGAACGCGAAGTCGTCGGCCGAACCGCCTTCGAACGCCTCGCCCTCGAGCGTGCCCTTGAAGTCGATCGTCGCGCGATCGCCGTCCTGCGCGGCGCGTTCGACCGGCTGCCAGGTCACGCGCTGCTTGCGCAGGATCTCGATCGTGCGGTCGATCTCTGCATCGCCGACCTCGCAGCCGACGCGCTCGACCTCGATCGCGCCGACCTCGCCGAGCGTGATCTCGGGGTACACCTCGAAGGTCGCGATGAAACCGAATTCGGTCTCGCCGCCGCCGTCGCGGCGCTCGATGCTCGGTTCGCCGGCCACGCGCAGCTTGTGCTCGCTGACGGCGTCGCCGAAGGCCTTGGACACCGCGTCGCCGAGCACCTCGGCCTGCACCTGCGCGCCGTACGACGCCTCGATCATCTTGATCGGCGCCTTGCCCGGACGAAAACCGGGGATCTTGGCGTTGCGGGCGATGTCACGCAGCCGCTTGCGGACGGCGGCCTCGATGTCGGCCATGGGTACCGCCATCGACAGGCGCCGTTCGAGGGAACCGATTTGCTCCAATTGCGTCGTCATACTGTTCGTCCAGATTCTTCAAGAATGTTGCGCCCGCAGGTTGGATTCTCAACTGTCGGGCTGTCGCCGGGGAAGGGCCGGGGCGCGATTCGTCGCGCCGCGTCCGTCACGGCGCCGTCGAATCGCCGCGATGCCAGCCCGATACCCCCTGACGCGACGGGAATCGAGTTCGGTCCGGAGGCCGCCACGCCTCCGGCACCGATGGTGCGGCCGAGAGGACTCGAACCTCCACGACTTGCATCGCCAGGACCTAAACCTGGTGCGTCTACCAATTCCGCCACGGCCGCGCAAGCCGCGTATTCTAGCTGATCGGGCGCCCGCTCCCGCGTTGGCATCAAAGCGACAGCCTCGATGACGCGACGCCCGCGCCGCGCGATCGATGTCGGCCCCGGCGCCCGCAGCCACTACAATCCGCGCGATGCATGCTACGACCCCGCCCGTGAACGACGCCGGCACCCCCTGGCCCGGTGCCCGCACCGACCACTACGAGAACTTTCCGGTCGGCTCCTGGCTGGTGCCCGCGCCGCTGCGTCCGGCCGTGGCCGCGATCTATCGGTTCGCGCGCTATGCGGACGACGTGGCCGACGAAGGGTCGGCAACGGCCGACGAACGTCTGGCCGAGCTGCGCCGGCTCGGCGAGGCGATCGACGCGCTGCCCGAGCCGCGGCATCCGGCCGTGACGCCGCTGGCCGGCCCGATCGCCGAGCACCGGCTCGATCGCCGGCACCTGCATGACCTGTTGTCGGCGTTCTCGCAGGACGTACGGGTGCGCCGCCACGCGTCGCTCGACAGCCTGCTCGACTACTGCGATCGCTCGGCCAATCCGGTCGGGCGGTTGATGCTCGAGCTGTTCGATTGCGCGAACGAGCGCAATATCGCGCACGCCGATGCGATCTGCTCGGCGCTGCAACTGATCAACTTCGCGCAGGACGTCGCGATCGACTGGCGCAAGGACCGCGTCTACCTGCCGCAGGACGCGCTGCGCGCTCGCGGCCTGCGCGACGACGACATCGACCGCGCGGTCGACGACGGACGCGCGCCGGCGCCGCTGCGCGCGGTGATCGGCGAGCTGTGCGCGAGCGCGCGGGCGATGCTGGTCCGCGGCCGGCCGCTGTTGAACGGCGTGCCGCGCCGCCTGTCGTGGGAGTTGCGCGTGATCCTGGCCGGCGGCACGCGCGTGCTCGACCGCCTGCAGGCCGGCGGCTTCGATCCGATCGCCGCGCGGCCCGTGCTGGGACCGTACGATGCCGCCGCGATCGCGCGATTGACCTTCGCTTCCCCCCCCGCCGCCCGATGACGCCCGACGACTATTGCCAGCAGAAGGCGGCCCGGAGCGGCTCGAGCTTCTACTACAGCTTCCTGTTCCTGCCGCCGGAGCGGCGGCGCGCGATCACCGCGCTGTACGCGTTCTGCCGCGAGGTCGACGACATCGTCGACGAAAGCAGCGACGCGTCGCTGGCGCGGATCCGCCTCGACTGGTGGCGCGGCGAGCTCGACGCGTTGTACGCCGGGCGGCCGACGCATCCGGTCACGCAGGCGATCGCGCCGCACGTCGCCGCTTATGGGCTCGAGCGCGCGTACCTGCTCGACATCGTCGCCGGCATGCAGATGGACCTGGACCAGACCCGCTACCTGGACTTCGCCGGGCTCGAGCTGTACTGCCACCGCGTCGCCGGCGTCGTCGGGCTGCTGGCGTCCGGGATCTTCGGCGCGACCGAGCCGGCGACGCGCGACTACGCGGCCAAGCTCGGCCTGGCGCTGCAACTGACGAACATCATCCGCGACGTCGGCGAGGACGCGCGCCGCGGCCGCATCTATCTGCCGATCGAGGACCTGCAGGCGCACGAGGTGAGCGCGCACGAGATCCTGAAGGGCCAGCAGTCGGACCGCTTCGTGCGGCTGATGCGCTTCCAGGCCGAGCGCGCGCGGGCGGTCTATCGCGAGGCGTACGCGCTGCTGCCGCCGGCCGATTACCGCGCGCAGCGGCCGGGGCTGATCATGTCGGCGATCTACTACACGCTGCTGCAGGAGATCGAGCAAGACGGCTTCGAGGTGCTCTCGCATCGCGTGGCGCTGACGCCGCTGCGCAAGCTTTGGATCGCCTGGCGCACCTGGCTGCGTGGCCGTCCGATCGATGTCTGAGCACGACGTCGTCATCGTCGGCGCCGGCTGGGCCGGACTGAGCGCGGCCGTGCACCTGGCCGAAAAGGGGCTGCGGCCGATGCTGCTGGACGCCGCCCCGCAGCCCGGCGGCCGCGCGCGCGGCCTGACGCTGGAGTTGGCCGGACTGCGCTGCCCTCTGGACAACGGACAGCACCTGATCATCGGCGCCTATACCGAGACGCTGTCGCTGATCGAGCGCGTCGCCGCCGGCGAGCCGGCGATCCGGCGCGCGGCGATGCGCGTGGACGCGGTCGACGGCATGCGGATCCGGCCGGCCGCCTGGCCGCCGCCGTTCGACCTGCTGGGCGGCCTGCTGCGCGCGCAGGGCCTGTCGCGGCGCGAGCGCTGGGCGCTGCTGCGCGCGCTGGCCGGCCTGCGCTGGCGCGGCTGGCGCGTGCGCGCTGGACAGACGGTGGCCGGCTGGCTGGCCGAGTCCGGGCAGCCGGCGTCGCTGGTCGACCGGTTCTGGCTGCCGCTGTGCATCGCTACGATGAACACCGCGCCCGAGGCCGCCTGCGCGCAGACCTTCGCGAACGTGCTGCGCGATTCGCTGGGCGCGTCGGCCCGGGCCTGCGAGTTCGTGCTGCCGACGCGGTCGCTGGACGAGGTGCTGCCGCAGCCGGCCTGCGACTGGCTGCTGGCGCGCGGCGTGCCGCTGGTGCTGCGCCACGCGGTCCGCGCGGTCCGGCGCGATCCCGCCGGCGGATCCTGGCTGGTCGAGCGCGAGCCGGCCGCCGACCCCGCCGGCGCGG
>JASGFT010000185.1:0-8954 GCA_047605425.1 Burkholderiaceae bacterium
GCGTGCCGGCCGGCGCGACGCCCGGACGCGGCGGGGCCGGGCGCGAAAGCGCAAGAAAAAGCGGTGTCAGGCCCGTGTCGCGCGGGCGCCCAGGACCGATCCGCGGCGTGGGCCGATCGTCACACGCACGATCGGGCTTTTGTGTTCTACTTGCGCCTCCATCGACGCCCTTCGCCGGACACCGCCCGCCATGAAGTTTCGTTTCCCGATCATCATCATCGACGAAGACTGGCGGTCCGATTCCGCCAGCGGCCTGGGCATCCGGGCGCTGGCCAAGGCGATCGAGGACCAGGGCGTCGAGGTCGTGGGCGGCTTCACTTATTACGACTCGTCGATGATCGCCAACCAGGCGGCGCGCGCGTCGGCGTTCATCGTGTCGATCGACGACGAGGAGATCACCGAGGAAGGCCCCGAGTCGGTCGCGCTGCAGGACCTGCGCAAGTTCATCGGCGAGACGCGCCGGCGCAACGCCGACGTGCCGATCTTTCTTTTCGGCGAGACCCGCACGTCGCAGCACATCCCGAACGAGGTGCTGCGCGAGCTGCACGGCTTCATCCACATGTTCGAGGACACGCCCGAGTTCGTGGCCCGCTACATCATCCGTGAAGCCAACAACTACATGAGTTCGCTGTCGCCGCCGTTCTTCAAGGCGCTGGTCAACTATGCGAACGACGGCTCGTACTCGTGGCACTGCCCGGGCCACTCCGGCGGCGTCGCCTTCCTGAAGTCGCCGGTCGGACAGATGTTCCACCAGTTCTTCGGCGAGAACATGCTGCGCGCCGACGTCTGCAATGCCGTCGACGAGCTGGGTCAGCTCCTGGACCACACCGGGCCGGTGGCCGCCTCCGAGCGCAACGCGGCGCGGATCTTCAACGCCGACCACCTGTTCTTCGTCACCAACGGCACGTCGACGTCGAACAAGATCGTCTGGCACAGCGCGGTGGCCGACGACGACGTCGTGCTGGTCGATCGCAATTGCCACAAGTCGATCCTGCACGCGCTGATGATGACCGGCACGGTGCCGGTATTCCTGCAGCCGACACGCAACCACCTGGGCATCATTGGGCCGATTCCGCTCAGCGAGTTCGATCCGGCGAGCATCCGGCGCAAGATCGAAGCCAACCCGCTGGTCCAGGACAAGAACGTCCGGCCGCGCGTGATGACGATCACGCAGTCCACTTATGACGGCGTCGTCTACAACGTCGAGACGATCAAGCGGACGATCGGCGACTACGTCGACGTGCTGCATTTCGATGAGGCCTGGCTGCCGCACGCCACCTTCCATCCTTTCTATCACGAGATGCACGCGATCGGCCCGAACCGCCCGCGCAGCCGCTCGTCGATGATCTTCTCCACGCAGTCGACGCACAAGCTGCTGGCCGGCCTGTCGCAGGCCTCGCAGATCCTCGTCCAGAACTCCGAGACCGTGAATCTGGACATTCCCAGCTTCAACGAAGCGTTCCTGATGCACACGTCGACCAGCCCGCAGTACGCGATCATCGCCTCGTGCGACGTCGCGGCGGCGATGATGGAGCCGCCGGGCGGCACGGCGCTGGTCGAGGAGTCGATCAGCGAGGCGATCGACTTTCGCCGCGCGATGCGCAAGGTCGACGCCGAGTACGGCGATTCGTGGTGGTTCGAGGTCTGGGGGCCGAGCGCGTTCGGCCAGGGCACGCGTTCGCGCGAGGACTGGTTCCTGCGCTCGAACGATGCATGGCACGGCTTCGGCGAGCTGGCCGACGGTTTCAACATGCTCGATCCGATCAAGGCCACGATCATTACCCCGGGGCTGAACATCGACGGCAAGTTCGCCGAATGGGGCATCCCCGCCCAACTCGTCACCAAGTACCTGTCCGAGCACGGCGTCATCGTCGAGAAGACCGGCCTGTATTCGTTCTTCGTGATGTTCACGATCGGCATCACCAAGGGCCGCTGGAACACGCTGGTGACCGAGCTGCAGCAGTTCAAGGCCGACTACGACGCGAACCAGCCGCTGTGGCGCGTGATGCCGGAGTTCGTGCACGCGCATCCGCAGTACGAGCGCGTCGGCCTGCGCGACCTGGCGCAGCAGATCCACGAGGACTATCGCCGCAACGACGTCGCGCGGGTCACGACCGTGATGTACCTGTCGGACATGATCCCGGCGATGAAGCCTTCGGATGCTTATGAACGGCTCGCGCACCGCCGGGTCGACCGCGTGCCGATCGACGATCTCGAGGGGCGGATCACGGCGATGCTGGTCACGCCGTATCCGCCGGGCATCCCGTTGCTGATCCCCGGCGAGCGCTTCAACCGCCCGATCGTCGACTACCTGAAGTTCGCGCGCGCGTTCAATCGACGCTTCCCGGGCTTCTACACCGACGTCCACGGCCTGGTCGTCGAGCCCGATCCGGCTGGCGACCGCTACTACGTCGACTGCGTGCGCCAGCAGGACGAGCCGCACGCGTGACGCGCGCCGGGCCGTGGCGCTTAGTGGCCCGGCCTCGATCGGAACCGCCCGGACGCGCCGCTCGGCCGCGTCCGATTCGTTGTCAGGTCCCGGCCGCGGGCGACGCGGCGCGGGGGCGCCGCGCGATCGGCGAATAGGCGAGCCGCGTGCCGCACACGATGTCGTACAGCGCGCGCCGGCGCGGATCGACCAGCGTCGTCAGCCAGGGCAGGATCACCAGCGGAAAGAACCAGCCGCTGACGTAGCGGGTGGCGGCCAGGCCCACGCATAGCCCGGCGACCGCGACCGTATAGCGGCACCAGGCGCGTATCGGCGTCACCGGCGCGTCGGCCGGCCCCAGCAGCGCGACCGACATCGTCTTCATCGGCAGCGTGCGGCGTCCGTTGCTCCAGAAGTACGTGAAATACGCGCCGAGCACCCCGTACAGGTAGGCGTCGAACAGCCACAGCAGCGGGCCGGGCGCTCCCTTGAACTGGGTCACCGCCGAGAACGCGTAGCCGAAGAAAAAGACCACGCCGAACAGGATCACCCCTTCGTAGGTCAGGCTCATGAATCGTCGCCAGGGATCGACGTTCGGTTTGCGCTCGGTCTCGGTCATGCTCGATCGATCGTCAATGGGAGGCCGCCCGCGGTACGCCCAGCCCCGGCATCGGCTGCGACGCGTGCTTGGCCAGGCCGGTGCGCGATCCGGCGTGACGGGCGGCGGTGTTGCTGGTGCTGCTGGCCTGCAGCGCGTCGCGTTCCTCGGGCGTCAGCGCCTGGTAGCGCCGCACCTCCTCGTCCCGTGCTTCCTTCGGCAGCGTGCGCGCGATCCGGTAGTTCAGCCGTGCCATCCGGCGCTGTTCGGGCGTCAGCAGCGCCCAGTCGCGAATCCGCTCGCGCAGCGCGTCCTGCTGGGCCTGCGACAGCGTCGGATAGCGTTTGGTGACGACGATCCACGCCCGCTTCTCGACCGTGCTCCAGGCGTTCCATTGCGCCTCGAACGGCGCGAGCAGATCCTGCTGGGCGGGGGTCAGCATCGACCACATCGGTCCGGCCTGCGCGAGCAGCGACCCGCGCGGCCGCCGCGGGGCGTCGGCGTGCGTGTCGTCGGCGGCATGGGCCGCGGGCAGCGCGGTGACGGCGAGGCCGGCGGCGACCGCGATCGTCGCGCCGACCCGGCCGGCGAGCGAGCGGGGCGCCCGCGTCATGGTTTCGCGTCCGTGGTGGTCAGGAACACGCCGAATCCGCGCTCGGCCAGCGTCTCGAGCGGCAGATCGTCGGTCAGCACGCCGGTTTCGACGTCGGCCAACTCCTCGGCCTTCGCGAAGTCGTCCCAGTAGCTGATCGACACCCAGCCGGCCAGCACGATCAGCAGCGGCATCACGATGCCCAGCCATCGCCACCACGGTCGCGGCGAATCGCCGTGCGAGGACGGACCGCCGGCCAGCGCGCCGAACCGGGAGCGCGTCAGCGCGCGCGGCGCGGCCGGGCCGGCGAGCGACGGGTGGGCGGCGGCCACCGCCGAGCGCGGCGCGCGCGCCAGCGCCGCCTCGCGCGCGCTGGCCAGGCGAGACGTGATCCGGGAGGGCAAGCGGTCGGCCGACGTATCGAGCACCTGCGCCAGACGGGCGCCGAACTGTACTTCTTTCATGGCGATATTCCCTTGTCGCTCAGAGCCTTGGCGAGCGCGTGGGTGGCCCGTGAACAGTGAGTCTTGACGCTCCCTTCCGAGCACCCCATGGCGAGCGCCGTTTCGGCGACGTCCATATCCTCCCAGTAACGTAGCAGGAACGCCTCGCGTTGACGCTTGGGCAGCCGGGCGATCTCGCCCTCGATGATCGACAGGATCTGCTGGCGTTGGACCTCGTCGGCCGCGCTCTCGGCCTGGCCCGAGCCGGCCTCGGGCCCGAGGCTCTCGAGCACGTCGCGATCGCCGCCGCCGTCCTCGTCGTCGCCCTGCAGCGTCGACAGCAGCGTCGTCCACAGGTTGCGGACCTTCTGGCGGCGGAAGTGGTCGGTGATGACGTTCTGCAGGATCCGCTGGAACAGCGGGCCGATCTCGGCCGCCGGCTTGTCCGCGTACTTCTCGACGAGCTTGAACATCGCGTCCTGCACGACGTCCAGTGCGACGTCCTCGTCACGCACCGCGAACATCGCCTGCTTGAACGCCCGCCGCTCCACCGAGGCCAGGAAGCCGGCGATCTCCTGTCGTGTGGCCATGGGTTTAACGAGAATCCTGCGAGCGTGTCGGAATGGAACGGCGAGGCCATACGACGGATGCCCCGGCACGGGCATCCGGTGGGCGCCCCGTGCCGGGGCATCCGCCGGACGATCCCGACGGGCGACCCGGATGGCCGGCCAATGCTAGCAGACTGCGTGCACCGTCCCGGGGCCTGTCCGCTCGAGGATCGAGCCCGCGCCGAGGCGCGGCACCGGCCTCGCCCGGGATGGCTGGTGCGCGAGGTTCTCGATCCGGGCGGCCGAGCCGGATGCTTCGCCGCGCCGTCCGGAGGCCGGGTCGGTCTGAACCGGCTTGACCGCTTGATTCTCGGTAGATTATAGTATCCGGCTACCCTGAAACGGGCTCGCTCAGCAGAACGAGTGGCCGTTTCCGCCTCAGGGGCGTCGGCGATCCCGCCGGCCGTTCGAAGGCACCGAATGTCCGGCGCGGCTTCACGAGAGTCGTTACGGACGTCCGATCAATCTCACAGGTCCTGCACCGAGGCCTGTGTCGGGGCGATCGGATCGCAGGGATCCGCAGGCCCGGGTTCGCCCGCCGCCTGCGGAAACCGCTGGAGCAATCCGCGATCCGATGGCGCCGGCGCCGGCGGGCAGGCTCCCTGGACTTGAAACAGGACGACATCATGGAATTGACAGGCGCAGAAATCCTCGTGCGCTGCCTGCAGGAAGAAGGGGTCGAACACATCTTCGGCTACCCCGGCGGCGCAGTGCTCTACATCTACGACGCGATCTACAGCCAGGGCGACCCGCAAAAAGGCGGCGATCGACACACCCCGGTCAAGCACATCCTCGTTCGCCACGAACAGGCCGCCGTCCACGCGGCCGACGCGTACTCGCGCTCGACCGAGAAGGTCGGCGTCTGCCTGGTCACCAGCGGCCCGGGCGTGACCAACGCGGTGACCGGCATCGCCACCGCGTACATGGACTCGATCCCGATGGTGGTCATCAGCGGGCAGGTTCCGACGCACGCGATCGGCGAGGACGCGTTCCAGGAGTGCGACACCGTCGGCATCACCCGGCCGTGCGTCAAGCACAACTTCCTGGTCAAGAACGTCAAGGACCTGGCGGTGACGGTCAAGCGCGCGTTCCACATCGCGCGGACCGGCCGGCCGGGCCCGGTGCTGGTCGACATCCCGAAGGACGTCAGCAAGGAGAAGTGCCGGTTCGAGTACCCGAAGACCGTCGAGATGCGCTCGTACAATCCGGTCGTCAAGGGTCACCTGGGCCAGCTCAAGAAAGCCGTGCAGCTTCTGCTCGGCGCCGAGCGGCCGATGATCTACACCGGCGGCGGCATCATCCTGGCCAACGCGGCGCCCGAGCTGAACGAGCTCGTCGACCTGCTCGGCTTCCCGTGCACGAACACGCTGATGGGGCTGGGCGGCTACCGCGCCTCCGACCCCAAGTTCGTCGGCATGCCCGGCATGCACGGCACCTACGAAGCCAACATGGCGATGCAGCACTGCGACGTGCTGCTGGCCATCGGCGCGCGCTTCGATGACCGCGTGATCGGCAATCCGAAGCACTTCGCGCAGAACCCGCGCAAGATCATCCACATCGACATCGACCCGTCGTCGATCTCCAAGCGCGTCAAGGTCGACGTGCCGATCGTCGGCGACGTGCGCGAGGCGATGCGCGACCTGATGACGCTGGTTCGCGACGCGCAGGCCGGCGGCGGCGCCGGCAAGCCGCTGGCCAACTGGTGGTCGCAGATCGAGACCTGGCGCAAGCGCGACTGCCTGAAGTACGACCGCCAAGCCCGGATCATCAAGCCGCAGTTCGTCGTCGAGAAGCTGTGGGAGGTCACCGGCGGCGACGCCTTCGTCACCTCCGACGTCGGCCAGCACCAGATGTTCGCCGCGCAGTTCTACCGCTTCGACAAGCCGCGCCGCTGGATCAACTCGGGCGGCCTGGGCACGATGGGCGTCGGGCTGCCGTACGCGATGGGCGTCAAGCTCGCGCATCCGGACGCGCAGGTCGCATGCGTGACCGGCGAAGGCTCGATCCAGATGTGCATCCAGGAGCTGTCGACCTGCAAGCAGTACGACCTGCCGGTCAAGATCGTCAACCTGAACAACCGCTACCTCGGCATGGTCCGGCAGTGGCAGGAACTCGAATACAGCGGCCGCTACTCGGAGTCGTACATGGACGCGCTGCCCGATTTCGTCAAGCTGACCGAAGCCTATGGCCACGTCGGCATGCGCATCGAGGCCACGTCCGACGTCGAGCCGGCGCTGCGCGACGCGTTCGGCAAGTACAAGGACCGACTGGTGTTCCTGGACATCATCACCGACCAGACCGAGAACGTCTGGCCGATGGTGCAGGGCGGCAAGGGCCTGACCGAGATGCTGCTCGGTTCCGAAGACCTGTGAGGGGGCAGCGATGAGACACATCATTTCCGTGCTGCTCGAGAACGAAGCCGGCGCGTTGTCGCGGGTCGTGGGCCTGTTCTCGGCCCGGGGCTACAACATCGAGACGCTGACGGTCGCGCCGACCGAGGACACGTCGATGTCGCGGATGACGATCGTCACCAGCGGCTCCGAGGACGTGATCGAACAGATCACCAAGCACCTGAACCGGCTGATCGAGGTCGTCAAGGTCGTCGACCTGACCGAAGGCAGCTTCGTCGAGCGCGAGCTCATGCTCATCAAGGTGCGCGCCGTCGGCAAGGAACGCGAGGAGATGAAGCGCATGGCGGAGATCTTCCGCGGCCGCATCATCGACGTCACCGAGAAGAGCTACACGATCGAGCTGACGGGCGACTCGTCCAAGCTCGATGCCTTCCTCGTCGCGATCGACCGCGCGGCGATCCTGGAAACCGTGCGCACCGGCGCCAGCGGCATCGGCCGCGGCGAGCGCATCCTTCGAATCTGAGGCGGCGCCCCGGCGGCCCCGTGGCCGCCCATCGCCCGGAAACCTGCCCGGCCATTCGCGGCCGGGCGTCTGACTAGAGAACGGAGAACCCCATGAAGGTCTATTACGACAAGGACGCCGACCTGAGCCTCATCAAGGGCAAGAACGTCACCATCATCGGCTACGGCTCGCAGGGCCATGCGCACGCGCAGAACCTGAACGACAGCGGCGTGAAGGTCGTGGTCGGCCTGCGCAAGGGCGGCGCCTCCTGGCCCAAGGTCGAGAAGGCCGGCCTGAAGGTAGCGGAGGTGGCCGAGGCGGTGAAGCAGGCCGACGTCGTGATGATCCTGCTGCCCGACGAGCAGATCGCCAGCGTCTACAAGAACGACGTGGCGCCGCACATCAAGGAAGGCGCCTCGCTGGTCTTCGCGCACGGCTTCAACGTGCACTACGGCTTCGTGCAGCCGCGCGCCGACCTGGACGTGTGGATGGTCGCGCCCAAGGCGCCCGGCCACACCGTGCGCAGCACCTACACCCAGGGCGGCGGCGTGCCGCACCTGGTGGCCGTGCACCAGGACAAGACCGGCAAGGCGCGCGACCTGGCCCTGTCCTACGCCATGGCCAACGGCGGCGGCAAGGCCGGCATCATCGAGACCAACTTCCGCGAAGAAACCGAAACCGACCTGTTCGGCGAGCAGGCCGTGCTGTGCGGCGGCACCGTCGAGCTGATCAAGGCCGGCTTCGAGACGCTGGTGGAAGCCGGCTACGCGCCCGAGATGGCCTACTTCGAGTGCCTGCACGAGCTCAAGCTGATCGTCGACCTGATCTACGAAGGCGGCATCGCGAACATGAACTACTCGATCTCGAACAACGCCGAATACGGCGAGTACGTGACCGGCCCGCGCATCGTCAACGAGCAGACCAAGCAGGTCATGAAGCAGGTGCTCAAGGACATCCAGACCGGCGAGTACGCGAAGAGCTTCATCATCGAGAACCGCGCCGGCGCGCCGACGCTGCAGTCGCGCCGCCGCCTGACCTCGGAGCACTCGATCGAGGTCGTCGGCGAGAAGCTGCGCGCGATGATGCCGTGGATCAAGAAGAACCGCCTGGTCGACCAGAGCCGCAACTGAACGGCGCCGACGACGACCGAGGGCCGCCGCGTGCGGCCCTTCTTCATGGTCGCCTGCGGTATCCTCGCCCGCATGAACGACGCCCCTGATCCGGCCCACGACGACACCGAGGTCGCGCTGCGTCCGCGCCGCAAGGGCATCTACATCCTGCCCAACCTGTTCACGCTCGCGGCCCTGTTCGGCGGCTTCTACGCCATCGTGATGGCGATGAACCAGCGCTTCGAGCAGGCCGCGATCGGCGTGTTCTGCGCGATGGTGCTCGACAGCCTCGACGGCCGCGTCGCCCGCATGACGAACACGAC